>NZ_RZPG01000035.1:0-64926 GCF_004022765.1 Mesorhizobium sp. M6A.T.Cr.TU.014.01.1.1 | reverse complement strand
TCAGAAACGCACCATCGAGGACACTTGGCGACACATCGGCCATCTCGTCGCAACGATCGAACCCGGCGAATGCAAGAACTACTTCGCAAACGCCGGGTACGCTTCCGTCAAAACGTGAAAGACTCTAGAGCAATTCCAGGAAAAGTGCGGAGCGGTTTTCCGTTCGGAATTGCGTAAAAACAAATACTTAGAGCGGTTCGGCGTTTCCGTGAAACGATGAAGTGCTCTAGGCCGGCCGCGCGCCATATTTGGTGCGGAACTCATCGTAGAGATCACGACGCCAGCGCCGGCCGCCGACATAGCCGCGCAACAGTTGCGGCAGCGAGTAGCCGAGCGCTTTCGACGACCGGTTGGCCAGATAGCCGGCAAATGCCTGCGAAATCCTGCCCTTAATCGTATCGGCGATGATCTGCCGTGCGATCATGTAAGGCGGAATGTCGGGATAACGGTCGATGATGTAGGGATGTTTGCAGATCAGGTTTGCGTAGGCTTCGACATAGCCGTCGCGTTGTCGTGAAATCGAATTCTCCGAATTGTACTTTTTCCAGTCGACCTCTTCGGACAGTTGCGCGCCACTGCGCCCGGCGAAGCGCAACAGCAACTCGCGATCCTGCATCCGTGCGATGTCGCTGTCATAGCCGCCGATCGCCAGCAAGGCCTCGCGCCGGGCGGTGATCGCCGACCCGGCTATGAAGATCGTCTGCGCGACCAACGCCCTTTCCAGCGTGTTCCGTGTCAGGAACGCGCCGCGATTGATGCAGTTGCTGCTGCGATCGCCCTTCAGGGACACGAACGAACTGATGAGCACTTCAAGCGTCGGATTCTCCTCGAACCACTCCAGCGTCCGCTCCAGCCGGTTCGGCAAGTAGACGTCGTCGGAATCCAGGAATGTCACCACAGGCGCCCGCGCTCGTTCGATGCCGGCATTGCGGGCGGCGTTGGCGCCTCGCCATTTCGCGCCGACATAAATAAGGCGAGGGTCGCGGATGGCAGCCAGCGCCGCTTCCGTGCCATCGGTCGAGCCGTCGTCGACAACAATGTGCTCGAAGCGGGTAAGATTCTGCGCAAGCACGCTCTCCACGGCGCGCAAGACCGTGCTGCGCCGGTTGTGGGTCGGCGTGATCACCGTGATGAGGGGAGCAGGGTCCATCTCGGGCATGTCGCCTCAGCTACGCCCCGCGTTCCATAGCCATCGAATGGATTGGATGTTCGTTTCCATGCCCGCCCCAGGATTGCGTTCGATTCGACGCTACAAAAAACAAGCGATCGTGTCATCACAAAGTATTGAGGCGGAACTCGTAGGACATTGGCTAATTCCTGCTCTCGCTAGAGCAATTCCAGTAAAAGTGCGTAGCGGTTTTCCGTCCGGAATTGCGTAAGAACAAATACTTAGAGCGGTTCGGCGATTCTATCAAAAGCTGAACCGCTCTAGCTGTGAGCCATTTGGCGGCCGCTCTCTGACCAACTCAAAGAAACGACCGAAATCGGAACGCGGCAGCAGCTAGCTATGTCCGACATAGTCAGGCACGACTTCGATTTCGTCGCCAACGAGACCCGCAGCGAAACTGAATTGGCCCCAAAACGCCAAGCTGTAGAATGCCAGACCGACTACCAGGGAAAATGGAATTTGCCAAAGCGGCATGCCTGTCTGGCGGGCATGGCCGGTTACGCGTCGCATTGTGCGCCATGACATGGTGCACCATCGGCTGAACGACTTCACAATCCGCTGCGTGCGGCTGGGCGACTTCAGCTCTACAAACTTCCGGTCGGCATCGCGGCCCGTTACCAACGCGCGCCAGCAAAAGAACCGCCAACCACGTGGCGAGTAATGATAGACGCGTGCGTTGACGTTCAGAATTCTATGGCCTTCACGTCGAAGTTCATTCGTCAGCAGAGTGCATGAAACCTTGAATCCATTGTGTTTCGCAAAAGGATGGCTGACAATCCAGTCGCGTCGAAAGGCACTGTTATTGGCGTTGATCGCTCGCTTGGAAGCAAATCGTGCATCCCCCTGAGGCATAGGGAAAAACCAAATCAGCGCGAATGTCCTTGAAAAGAAATCATCGTATGAAAGATATGTATATCCGTTCACGCAAATAATTTCAGGATCTTGAAACGGATCAAGAAGAGTTGTGAGCCAGCCCGGTTCTGCCACGGTATCCGAGTCCATGAAGATGATGATATCTCCATTGGTTGACAGGATGCCGTTGTTCTTAAGATCGTAATATCGACCGCCTGGGCAAGCGGTGAAGATCAGGTCGGCAACCTGTTCCAACTGTGGTGCTTCATTTGTGATACTGCTACGCAGCGAGGCGGCGTCCGCATCTCGCCCGCCGTGGGAGATGATAACCTGCGGCCTTGCAAGACCAGCTGACGAAACCACGGCGATTTCGCGAGCCAAGGCAGTCAACCCAACGCCGATCTCGTCCCAGTCGATCGACTTGGCGTTATCCATTTCCACAACGAGTGAATAGGTTGGCTGTCCTTCAACCATCTTTGCACCGAAAATTTACCAGAGGCCAAGCGACTATAGTCGTCGCGGCCCGCGAAGATACTGGTTCCGGTTAGTTATGCAAAGGCACGCCTACTGATCAAGAAACACCGCAGTCCTCGGAGCGACCTGAGTTCTTGTCCATGTCTTAGCCCGTCGGTAAATCGGCTTGCAAACAGCCTTCGGCACTTCAACCGTCAGGGGCCGACGAAGGGGCGAACAACAGCTATCGCTTCAGCAAGAACACCGCTTGCTGGCCGAAGAAATTCCAGAACCACCACGGCATCGACAGACCGATTTTCTGGCCATTGGCGTCGAGCGCGGTTGCCTTTTCCACCGTTGCGCCGAGCTCATCGCAGAGATTGACGAAGTCGCGGATGGTGCAGAAATGGATGTTGGGCGTGTCGTACCAGGAATAGGGCAGGTCCTTGGTCACCGGCATCCGCCCGTCGAGGAACAGCGAAAGGCGCACTCGCCAGTGGCCGAAATTGGGGAAGGAGACGATGGCGTGCTTGCCGATCCTGAGCAATTCGTCGAGCACCAGCTTCGGGTTGCGGGTGGCCTGCAAGGTCTGCGACAGGACGACGAAATCAAAACCCTTGTCGGGATAGAATTTGAGGTCCTTGTCGGCGTCGCCCTGGATGACGGACAGGCCGCGCGCCACGCATTCGTTGACGCCGCGTTGCGACAGTTCCATCCCGCGGCCGTCGACCTGCTTCGTCGCCTGCAGCAATTCGAGCAGCAGACCATCACCGGAGCCGACGTCTAGCACCCGCGCCTGCGCCGGGATGAGACCGGCGACGACTTCGAGGTCGACGCGCTGGGCGTGGTTGACACTCATGATCGTGCCTTTTGGTTAGCGCATGATCCTGATCCGAAAAGTCTGCAACTTTTCGGGGTCATGCGCTGATGCCTCGAGCATGATGCCGATCCGGAAGGCCTGCAATCTTCAGAGGTCATGCGCTGAGCCCCCTGGCGCGGGCCGCCGAGGCGATGAAGCCGTTGATGGCGGCAAACAGCTCCGGCTCGTTGAGCAGGAAGGCATCGTGGCCGCGGTCGGTCTCGATCTCGACAAAGGACACCGAGGCGCCGGCCGCGTTCAGCGCGTGAACGACCGAGCGGCTCTCCTCGGTCGGGAACAGCCAGTCGCTGGTGAAGGAGACCAGGCAGAAACGGGTCTTGGTGCCGGCAAAGGCGTCGGCCAGCCGGCCGCCATGGTCGGCGGCGAGGTCGAAATAGTCCATCGCCCGGGTCATGTAGAGATAGGAGTTGGCGTCGAAGCGGTCGACGAAGGTCATGCCTTGATGGCGCAGATAGCTCTCGATCTGGAAGTCGGCGTCGAAACCGAAGGTGAGCGCTTCACGATCCTGCAGGTTGCGGCCGAATTTCCGGTGCAGGGCGGCCTCCGACAGATAGGTGATGTGAGCGGCCATGCGCGCCACAGCCAGTCCCTTTTCCGGGCGCTTGCCCTGTTCGAAATATTTGCCGCCATGCCACTCCGGGTCGGCCATCACCGCCTGCCGGCCGACCTCGTGGAAGGCGATGTTCTGCGAGGAATGGCGCGCGCCGGTGGCGATCGGCAGTGCCGAGAAAACGCGCTCCGGGTAGCTCGACGCCCATTGCAGCACCTGCATGCCGCCCATTGAGCCGCCGAGAACCGAAAACAGTTTTTCGATGCCGAAATGGTCGACCAGCATCAACTGCGCCCGCACCATGTCGCGGATGGTGATGATCGGCAGGTCGAGCCCGTAGGGTTTGCCGGTGGCGGGATTGGTCGAGGCGGGGCCGGTGGAGCCGAGGCAGCCGCCGATGACGTTTGAGCAGATGACGAAGAAGCGGCTGGTGTCGATGATCTTGCCGGGGCCGATCAGCACCTCCCACCAGCCCGGCTTGCCGGTCACCGGATTGGTGCTGGCGACATGCTGGTCGCCGGTCAGCGCATGGCAGACGAGGATGGCGTTGGAGCGGGCGTCGTTGAGCGTGCCGTAGGTCTTGTAGGCAATCTGGAACGGTGACAGCAGCGTGCCGGCGTCGAGCTTGAGCGGCTTGTCGGCATCGAAACGCAACACCGGGCTCGACGGCTCGTCGGCCTCGTTGTTGGTTCTTTTAGTGCGCAGCGCGACCATCGCATCCTCTTACATCAACCCATCGCGCTTTTCCGAAAATCGATACCGATTTTCGGGTCGATGCGATTGTCCGGCCGGCTACGGACAACAAAAAACCGGCATCGCCTTCGCAAAGCCGGTTACAGGATGCAAACGGCCCTTTAGCGAGTTGTTTAACGTGGCTGCAAGCCGACCGGCCAAATCACCACGGGATTTCGCCTTTCTTCTAGGACCGGCGCGCCTCGGCGTCAACGGCCAGTCGCTCACCGACAGTTGCCGCCTCTCGACATTCCAGGCCACGGCTTGTATTTCCGCTGCGGCTTCCCCAGGCGGAAGCGTTCTCGACGGATTTTTGCAATATGAACCAGGCATCGGATCAGGCACGTCCAACGCCCCGCGCGGGGATCATGGACATCGAAGCCTATGTGCCGGGCAAAAGCACGGCACCGGCCGGCGTTGCCAAGGTCCATAAATTGTCGTCAAACGAGAACCCGCTCGGCCCCTCGCCGAAGGCGATAGAAGCCGCGCGTGACGTCGCGGCCAAACTCGACATATATCCCGATGGCACCGCCAGGCGCCTGCGGGAGGCGATCGCCGAGGTGCATGGCCTCAACCCTGCGAACATCGTCTGTTCCAACGGTTCCGATGAGATTCTGGGCCTGCTTGCGCAGACCTACCTCGCGCCCGGCGATGAAGCTGTCATCACCGAACACGCCTTCATGGTCTACAAGATCTACATCCAGTCGGCAGGTGCTGTCCCGGTGTCGGTCCAGGAAACCAATGAGCGCGCCGACGTCGATGCGATCCTCGCTGCGGTGACGCCGCGCACCAGGATCATCTTCCTCGCCAATCCCAACAACCCGACCGGCACCTATTTGCCGTTCCAGGAGGTGCGCCGCCTGCATGCCGGCCTGCCTCGAAACGTGCTTCTGGTGCTGGATGGCGCCTATGCCGAATATGTCCGCCGCAACGACTATGAAGCCGGCGTCGAACTGGTGGCTGGCGCGGAAAACGTGGTCATGACCCGCACCTTCTCAAAGCTCGGCCTCGGCGGCGCGCGGATTGGCTGGATGTACGCGCCGATGCATATCATCGACGCGATCAACCGTGTGCGGGGTCCCTTCAACGTCAACGCGACGGCGATCGAGGCCGGCATTGCAGCGATCCGCGATCGTGCCCATGTCGAGCGCAGCGTGGCGCATAACGAGACCTGGCTGTCATGGGTGAGCGAGGAATTGACCAAGCTCGGGCTGCGGGTGACGCCGAGCGTCGGCAATTTCGTCCTCATCCATTTTCCCGAGGACAAAAAACATTCGGCGGCAGCTGCGGACGATTACCTCTCCGCGCGCGGCTACATATTGCGGCGCGTCTCCGGCTACGGCTTCCCGAATGCACTGCGCATGAGCGTCGGCACCGAAGAGGCCAATCGCGGCGTTGTCGCCGCACTCACGACATTTCTGAAAAGCTGAAACCCCCGAAAAGCTGAAACAATGACATCACCGATGTTCGAAAAGATCGCGCTGGTCGGCATCGGCCTGATCGGCTCGTCGCTGGCCCGCGTCATCCACCGCGAAGGTCTTGCCCGTCACGTCGCCATCTCGACGCGCAGCGAAACGACGCTGGCGCGGGCGAGGGAGCTCGGCCTCGGCTCCTCCTACACGATGGATGCGAAAGAGGCGGTCCGCGATGCCGACCTGGTTATCGTTTCGGTGCCGGTCGGCTCTTCGGGCGAGGTCGCCGAGGAAATCGCACCAGCGCTAAAGCAGGGCGCCATCCTCACCGATGTCGGCTCGACCAAGGCATCGGTCATTGCGCAGATGCAACCGCATGTGCCTGATGGCGTGCATTTCATCCCCGGCCATCCGTTGGCCGGCACTGAAAAATCGGGCCCGGACGCCGGCTTTGCCGAACTGTTCGAAAACCGCTGGTGCATCTTCACGCCGTTGCCCGGCACCGATCCGGACGCGCTAGAAAGACTCTCGGAATTCTGGCGCCGCTGCGGCTCCAACATCGACACGATGGATCCCCAGCATCACGACATGACACTGGCCATCGTCTCGCATCTGCCGCACATCATCGCCTACAACATCGTCGGCACCGCCGACGACCTGGAGTCGGTGACAAAATCCGAGGTCATCAAATATTCGGCCTCCGGCTTTCGCGACTTCACGCGCCTTGCCGCTTCCGACCCGACCATGTGGCGGGATGTCTGCCTGCACAACAAGGATGCCATCCTCGAAATGCTGGCGCGGTTCTCGGAAGATCTGGCCTCGCTGCAGCGGGCAATCCGCTGGGGCGACGGCGAAAAGCTGTTCGACCTGTTCACCCGCACCCGCGCCGTCCGCCGCTCGATCATCGAGGCCGGCCAGGACATCGACGTACCGGACTTTGGCCGCCAGGCGGTCGAGCATCCCGCAAAGCAGTAGCCTGTCTCGACCGCCAGGCCGTTAGTCCGCCGGCCAGTGAGCCGCCATCATGGCCAGCGTCTCGGCCCTGTCCGGCGCGCCCAGCCTGCCGCCGAAGCGCAGGCATTTGAGCGCGGCGGCGGCGCTGGCAAAGCGTAATGTCCGTTCGATCGGCATCGCCTCCGCCAGCCCGACGGCAAAGGCGCCGTGAAATACGTCGCCGGCGGCAAGCGTATCCACTGCTTTGATCCTTGGCGCCGCGACATGGCGCACGGAACCCGCCGAGCGGTCGAACCACCAGCTTCCCGCAGCGCCGCCCGTCACCGCGACAAATGCATCGATGCGTCCGGCCAGCGCTTCACAGGCCCTTTGCGGGCCTTGCTCCTCGCCGCAGAGGATGAACGCTGCCGGCTCCGACGCGACGACGTGCGAGGCCAGCGGAAACAGACGTTCCAGCACGTCCCGTGGCGCGGTGTCGGCGTCCAGTATGGCCGGACGGCCGATTGCGCGCGCCGCCGCCAGCGCCACAGCTGCTGCGCCCGGCCAGCGCACGTCGACCAGGACGGCGTCGAATGCGGTGAGATCTTGGGTGGGGAGCGCCTCGGGGTCGGCCTGGGCGAGCTTGTCATAGAAAGGAACGATGATGCGCTCGCCATGCGTGTCGACCAAGATGGCCGACAGTGCCGACCGCGCGCCGCTGACGCGCCGGACAAAGCTGCAATCGACGCCCTCGGCCTCGATCCCGGCGACCAGCTGATCGCCGACGGAGTCGTCCCCCGCGCTCGCCCACAGCGATACGTCCGCGCCGAGGCGGCGCGCGGCGCAGGCCGCGCTCGAAGCCATGCCCGAGGCGATCTGGACGCCGTCGGACGCGATGAACTTGCCCTGACGTGTCGGAAGCGTGTCGACGCGAAGGATCGTATCGAGCGTCAGCGCGCCAACACTCAGGAGCTTCACCGGGCTGTTCATTTATCTTCCTGTTTGACCGTGATCTTTTCCGAACTGGAGGATTCGCAATCATGGGTCTAATCGACCGGTTTGATCCTGCCCAGCGGGATAAAACCGAGCGAGGCCTTGCCCTTGACGATCTTGAGGGGCATCGACGGTTCGTTGCCAAGCAGCGCCAGCCCGGCAAAGCCGGTTTTGATCTGGCTCTTCTGCTCGGGAATGGCCTTGCCGAGGATGGCCGCCACGGCCTTCGGGTCACTGAGCTTGATCATCAGGTCGGCGTCGATCAGCCCATCGGCATCGACCGAAACTGGTCCGGAGACGGTGACGCGCGCGGTCCCCGACGATAGATCGAGCTTGCCGATATCGACCGCCTGGCCGCGCAAGCTCCTTGGCTGCGTCTTGATCAGCGCCACGCCGTTCTTCAGCGTCACGTCGCCGCTGCCGTCGAGCGGCGGCAACACGCGGCCATCGATCGCCCCTGGATCGATTTCGAGATCGGTAAAACTCCCGGCATAGTCGATGTCCTGACCGTTCGGACGCAATTGTCCGGCCGCCGTCCCGGCGCTGAACAGCTCGACCGGATCTGTGCCATCCGCCGGATCGGTCTGGCCGGACAGGCCCTCTGCCTCCAGTGAAACGCCCCGGGGCAGCGGCCAGGACAATTTCAGGTTCGCTCGCAGATTATCCCAGTCGATCCACAGCGGCGTCATCCCCGGGGCTGAGGTCCTGAGCGGTCCGCGCAAGTCGGCGCCAGGCGACAGGATTTGGGTGATGTGCGTAACCGCGTTGAGACTGCCGAGCGAGGCTGCGACGTTCCTGGTGTCGTCCTGATAAGCCAGACTGTCGCAGGAAATGGCGAAGCTCGAGGGATAGCCGCTAACCGTGAGATTGGCGCAGTCCGCCTCGATGCCATTGCCGTTGAGCTCGGTGACTGCTTTGGCGGCTTCGCTCTTGACCTTGTCTGCCAGGTAGAACCAGCCGGCGCTGTAGAGGCCGAACAGCACGACGATGAAAGCGCCAAGCCAGAAGAGGCGGCGGCGAAAATTCGGCGGGCGCTCGTCACTTGACGTCATGCTGCGGCTCTCGTTAACGCGTGTTGCAGAGGGGACTGTCGTTTCCGGCAACATCGGGTAGACGGAGACGGATTTTAAAAACACCGATTCCAGTGCGGTGCTGCAACCAGGCTTGGCGATATGGGCGATTTTTGGGTTTTTGGCTACGGCTCGCTGATCTGGCGGCCGGGATTTGCGCATGTCGAGACGCGGCGCGCGCGTCTTCACGGCTATCGCCGGTCGCTGTGCGTCTACTCCTTCGTGCATCGCGGCACGCGCGAACGACCCGGGTTGGTGCTCGGCCTCGACCGTGGCGGCTCCTGCATCGGGCTGGCTTTCCGCGTCCCCGGCGATCTGCGCAACGAGGTCATCACCTATCTGCGCGAGCGCGAGCTGGTCACCAATGTCTATCTCGAGCGCACACTTAGCATTCGCCTCGACAATGACGGTATGAACGTGGGCGATACGAACGGGGGCGAGATTGTCCCGGCGGTCGCCTATGTTGTCGACCGCACCCACGAGCAATATGCCGGCGCGCTCGATGCGGCGGATGCCGCGACCGTCGTTCGCGGCGCCGTCGGCCAGTCAGGAAAGAACGAGGACTACGTGTCCAGCACGCTGGAGCACCTCGAGGCGCTGGGGATCCGCGACCACTGGCTGGAAGAGGTGGCGAAACGGATCGGGTCGTGATCGCTTTCGCTGTTGACCATGATCTTTTCCGAAAACCGGTTCCCACTTTTTCGCTGACCTTCGGTTCGGGTGATGGTCCGGGCTACATCCTGAAAATCTGTTTTCCGAGATCGGCGCGGTCCAGGCTGTTTGTCACGGCGAGCTTGAACTCCGACAGCGGATGGATGCCGCCGACAGGGACATGGAAATCGGGTTGGCCGAAGGTATCGACAATCTCGTGCAACACTGGCCGGTCGGCTTCGACAGGCGGCGAAAAGAAGTAGCGGTAGATATTTGCCCTGATCTCGACGCCGCTCAGCAGCACGTCGAAATTGTGCAGTTCGAAACGCTCGGCGCTCATGCCGCCATTGATGACCATCTGCCCGCCCATCGCGAGGGCGCGGATCAATTCGCCACTGACGGGTCCGCCGACATTATCGATGATCCCGTTCAGCCCGGCGCCATCGGTCATTTCCATGACTGCTTCCCTGATACCGACCTTCAAACCAGACAGATCGAGGATGGCCGTGGCACCAAGTCCCTTCAGGTCGAGCCTGTCGTGGGAGCGTCGCACAAGCGCGATCACCTTGATGCCGCGCCGTTGGGCAAACTGCATCACCATCGTCGAAACCGATGAATAGCCGGCCGTGACGGCCAGCCACTGTCCAGGCTGCACGCGGGAGTCCGGCAAGAGGTCCCAGGCGGTGATGGGATTCACCATCTGCCCGGCGCGTTCGAGCGGATAGTCGGCGGGCAGCGGGATCAGCCATTCGGCCGGAACGGCCGCATATTCGGCCCAGCTGTCGTAGTAGCTGAACGCGACAAGCGTGCCCGATTTCAAAGCGACGTTCGCGCCAACGGCCTCGACAACGCCGGCGCCATGGTTTCCGGCCACCTGCCGGGGGAAATGCGGCTTCTTCGGTTCGGGGTAGAGGTTCTGAATGAACAGGAAGTCGCCAGGGTTGACCGAGGCGGAGACCATCTTGACCAGCACCTCGCCGTCGCCAATTCGCGGCATGGGCAGGTCGCCGAGATAGAGCACGTCCCGCGGCGAGCCGATTGCGTCGAATACAATTGCTTTCATCTTGGTCTCCAGTAACGGCGGATCTGGGGCTAGCAGCCTGGACGTCACCAGATTGCAGCACCGGTGTTTGCATCGGTGTCGCGGAACCTAAGGTCGCTGGCAAAAATCGGAATTGGCAGATTTGACAATCTATATGCTAAACTTGCCATAGCTGTTCAAAGGAGGCATCTTGGACAACCGCCCCCTCCATGCCGTGATCTGGCTGCCGTCGACCTTCTATTCGGCCGTCGCCGCGACACTTGTCGAAATGTTCGAGCTGGTGAACACCATTCGCGGCGCGCCGGCGATTTCCTTCGAATTCGTGGCGCGGCAGGCTGACGCCACGACGACGCCTGGGATCTCCTTTCACACCAGACGCGAGCCCTCGCAGCGCATGGACCTGCTGATCCTGCTGGCCATGCCCGGCATGCAAATCCCGGAGCTTGTTGCCGCGCTGGAGGAAGAGAGCCGCCACGCCGCACCGCTTATCGCAAGCGCGCAGCGCGACGGCGCCATCATCGCCGCGCATTGCGGGGCCGGTTACTTCCTGGCAGACGCCGGTCTTCTCGACCGAAAGCGCGCGACGATCTCCTGGTGGCTGAAGACGGATGCCCAGCGCCGCTTTCCAAAAGTGCGGTGGGACGCTTCACGTGTGCTGATCGGGGACGGACGGATCTACACTTGCGGCGGCGGCTTTTCAGGCCTGGAGCTCGGCAAGGCGCTTCTGCGCGATCTTGGCTTCGCCAGGGAGGAGCGCCTGGTTCGCAAATTGCTGGTGCTGCCACCGTCGCGGCAGATCCAGACACCTTACGAGTTCCCGCTCGCCGATCTGCCGCCTACGCAAGAGGCGTTCCGCGACCGGCTCGAAGCCTTGTCCAGGAAACAGCTCGGAGCGCTCGACCTTGCGTTCCTTGGTGCGCAACTCGGTCTGTCGCCGCGAACGCTGGCGCGCCGGTTTTTCGATGAATTGCACACCACTCCCGGCCGATGGATTCAGGACCGGCGCCTTGAGGCCGCGAAAACACTTCTTGAAAGCACCAAGCTCGGCATTGCCGAAATATGTTACCAGGTCGGATACCGGGATACGGCGTCATTCAGCCGGCTTTTCAACCGCGTGGTCGGGTTGCCGCCTGGTGAATACCGGCGCCAAAGCCAGTAGACATCGGCTGGAACGTCGAGCGCGGCGGTCGCGCCTTTGTGAAGGCTGGCTGGTCGGAAAAGTTGGCCAGGCCTTTGACGTTGCCACGCCGCGACATAGGTTAAGCGAGGGCTTCTCGCCCCCATTCTTTCCATTCCCCACGGAGATCAGTCTTGCAGAAACGTCGTCTCGGTCAAACCGACCTGTCCATCGCGCCGCTGGTTCTAGGTGGCAACGTCTTCGGCTGGACCGCCGACGAGAAAACCTCTTTCGACCTGCTCGACCGCTTCGTCGGCGCCGGCCTCAACGCCATCGACACCGCCGATTCCTATTCGCGCTGGGTTCCCGGCAACGAGGGCGGCGAATCCGAAACGATCATCGGCAAATGGATGAAGAGCCGTGGCAACCGCGACGAAGTCGTGGTGATCACCAAGGTCGGATCGGATATGGGGCAGGGCAGGAAAGACCTCTCCGCCGCCTATATCGAGAAGGCCATCGATACGTCGCTGATGCGGCTGCAGACCGATGTCGTCGATCTCTATCTGTCGCACTGGCCGGACCCGACCACTCCCTACGAGGAGACGCTCGGCGCCTACGAAAAGCTGCTCGCCAAGGGCAAGATCCGCCACGTCGGCGCCTCCAATCTCGATGCCGGCCAGTTGCGCGCCGCGCTCGACGTGGCAAGCCTGCGGGGCCTGCCGCGCTACGCGGTGCTGCAGCCGGAGTACAATCTCTATGACCGCGCCGCCTTCGATGGGCCGCTCCGCGATCTGTGCATGGCGGGGGATATCGGCGTCATCACCTATTTCAGCCTCGCCAAGGGGGTTTTGAGCGGCAAGTACCGCAGCGAAGCCGATCTCGGCAAAAGCGCGCGTGGCGACGACGTGAAGACCTATCTGAACGTGCGCGGCATGCGCATCCTGGCGGCACTCGACGCGGTGTCGGCGCGTCACTCGGCCAAGCCGGCGGACGTGGCGCTCGCCTGGGTGATTGCGCGGCCCGGCGTCACGGCGCCGATCGCCAGCGCCACGACGCTGGACCAGGTCGACAGCCTCGTCCGCGCCGTATCGTTGAATCTCAGTCCTGACGATATCGCCGATCTCGACAGCGCGAGTGCATAGAAGCTAGCGCGAAGCGGCGGCCGCTCAAACGCCAGCCAAGGATCGTGCGCGGCCTGCGCCGGACGGCTCCGCACGATCGTTCAAGACGCCCTGGTCTGCCCTGCCATACGATTGGTCGCATCGCGTCGGGATACTGGTATACAGATGGCCGAACAGGTCTTTTCCCATCCGGAACTATGGCAGCAATTGCTCGCGCTCATCCTGGCATCGGCGGTCGTGATGGGCAGTCCGGGGCCGGCGACGATAAGCGTCACCGCCGTTGGTGCGGCCTTCGGTCTGCGCGATTCGCTCCGCTACGCCTCGGGCATTATCCTTGGCACGGTCGCCGTGCTTTTGGTCGTGGCGACGGGCATCACGGCCATGCTTGCCTCTGTGCCGAGGCTCACACCGCTTTTGGCGGTGGCATTCGCAGCCTACATCCTCTACCTCGCCTTCAAGATAGCAACGGCTCCGCCTCTGGCTGCGCGTACCGGCGGGGCGGCACTTCCCACCTTCCTGGGCGGGTTTCTTCTGGCCGTCGCCAACCCGAAAGCCTATGTGGCGATTGCCGCCGTGTTCGCCGGCACGTCGGCCGCCGGTGAGCTCGATGCAGGGCTCAAGCTGGCGGTCCTCGTCTCGATGATCGTCGCCATCCATGTCATTTGGCTTCTCGCCGGTGCCGCGTTTGCGCGCTTTCTGCGCAAACCGCTGGCCTCGCGGATCATCAATCTGACGTTTGCGGCGACACTGCTTCTGACCACGGCGCTGGCCGTGATTCCCTAGGGATCTGCCGGTCAGACGGGCGGTTCAGGCCAGGTTATCGGGGGCCAATTCCCTCAGCCGCTTCACCGCCGTCGGCGGCATGGGCGGCGGGTTCGGCGCACGGGACGCATCGACGAGCAGCTGGTCGCAGGCGGCTTCCGTCTCGCCGATCAGCCGTTCCATGAATTCCTGCTTGTCCAGCCCCGGCGGGATCGGCGGCAGGAACCGGGCCTTGATCGTGCCGGGATAGCGCAGGAATTTCCGCCGCGGCCAGTAGAGGCCGGCGACATGGGCGACCGGCACCACCGGAATGCCAAGCTGCGCATAGATCTCGACGATGCCGTATTTGTAGGCCGGCTCGTCGCCCGGCGCCCGGCGTGTGCCCTCGGGATAGATGATCAGCTGGCGGGGATTGCGCGCCAGCTCCTGTTTGGTCGCGGCGACCACCGCTTTCAACGCCTTCGAGCGGCTGCCGCGGTCGACCGGGATCATCCGCATTTTCAGGATGTACCAACCGAAGAACGGGATCCAGGTCAGTTCCCGTTTCAGGATGTAGATCGGATCCTGCAGGAAGGGGAAGAAGGCGATCGCGTCCCAGAAGGATTGATGCTTGGGCGCCAGGATGAAGGAACCCTCGGGCAGGTTTTCCTGGCCGGTGATCTCGCTTTTGGTGCCGGCGATCTTGTCGTAGAGCCACATGCTGGTGCGCGACCAGAATTTCGGCACGAACCAGGCGCGGTGGCGCGGCGACAGGAAATAGTACGGAGTCCAGATGATCATCTGGACGATCAGATTGACGTAGAAGACGAGGTTGAACGCCAGCGAGCGGATATGGAGCATGTGGGAAGTGCCCGGTGAGGAGGTGTGCGTTGGTTACACCAAGCGCAGGTAAAAAGGAAACGGTGCGAAGGCCCCTGTTCGTCAGGCCTGCCATGTCGCTTGCACGAGCCGCGTCTTCAGGCGTGGGGCGGCGAAGTCGAGGAACGCACGCAGTTTCACCGGCAGCAGACCTTGGCCGGCATGCACGAGGCTGACCGGCCATGGCTGCGGCTCGAATGCCTCCAGCACGGTGCGGAGTGTGCCGGACCGCACCGCAGCAGTGATCTGATAGGAAAGCACCCTCGTTATGCCGACGCCGGCAATCGCGGCATCGATCGCCGCTTCCGCGGTGTTGACCCGAAGCCGTGAGCGGATCGGAACAGGGAGTTCGGTCTTGCCGGTGGCAAAGGTCCACGTGGCGGGAGCGGTGAGCCCCTCGAAGGTGATGCAGCTGTGTGACGCAAGGTCTTTCGGGGTCTCCGGCGTGCCGCGCTCGGCCAGATAGGCCGGCGTCGCGCAGACAACGCGCCGGATCGAGCCGATACGGGTGGCCACCAGGCTCGAGTCGGGAAGCTCGCCTATGCGGACGGCGAGATCGATGTGCTCCTCGGTCAACTGGGTTATCCGGTCGGCGAGCATCAGGCGAATAGCCACGTCGGGGTAGACGGCGAGGAAGCCGGTGACGACCGGCAGCACATGCAGGCGGCCAAAGACGATCGGCGCGGTGATGATCAATTCGCCCGTCGGGGCGCTGTATTCACCGGCGGCGGTCCGCTCGGCCTCGCCGACCTCGTCGAGAATGCGATGGCAGGCAGCGAGATAGGCATGACCCGCGTCGGTCAGCGTCAGCTGGCGCGTCGAGCGGTTCAGGAGACGCGTCTTCAGATGCCGCTCCAGGTCGGAGACCTTGCGGCTGACCGTCGCAAGCGGGATGCCGAAACGGCGTCCGGCGGCCGAAAGGCTGCCGGCCTCCACAGCGGCGACGAAAAGCGACATAGCCTCGAGGCGATCAATGCTTCTCCCGGAAAATGGAAGGATTGATTGCAAATATGACAGCTACATCCAAAACATGGAAGGGGCCATGTTTGACGGCGAAGCTGATCAACGAGAAGGAATGCCGATGCCCCGTATCCCTACACCCGCGTCCATAGAGGCCGCGCCTGCTGCGTCGCGGCCGATGCTGCATGCCGTCGAGAAGCAACTCGGCGTCGTCCCAAACCTCTTCAGGCTCGTTTCCAATAGCCCGGCTGCGCTTGAAGGCTATCTCGGTCTGTCCGGAGCGCTTGCCAAGGGCCGCCTGCCCGCGCCGACGCGCGAGCGCATCGCTCTGGCGGTCGCCGAGATCAACGGCTGCAGCTACTGCCTTTCCGCCCATACCTATCTCGGCAAGAACCTCGCCAAGCTTGACGATGCCGAGATGGTCGCCAATCGTGCGGGCGGGTCCAACGATCCCAAGGCCGCCGCGGCCGTGCTTTTCGCCGCCAAGATTGCGCGCGACCGCGGCCATATCGGTGACGAGGATCTCAGCGCCGTCAGGCTCGCAGGCTACGACGATGCGCAGATCATCAAGATCGTCCAGCATGTCGCTCTCAATGTCTGGACCAACTATGTCAATGAGGTTGCCAGGACGGAGATCGACTTTCCGGTCGTTTCTGTCCGCAAGGCAGCCTGAAATTTCAGCGACCAGTGTGTCGGTTTTGGAAAATCCGATGCTCAAACAAAAGAGATAGAGCGGCGGTACGGTTCGACTTGAAAGCCCGCCGCTCTAGCCCATCACAAGGAGTTCCCATGTCTGAAAGCCGCCCGCCGCTCCCGCCATTCACCGCCGAGACTGCCGCACAGACGGCACGCATGGCGGAGGATGCGTGGAACTCCCGTGATCCGACACGGGTCGCGCTTGCGTACACAATCGACAGCCGCTGGCGCAATCGGGCCGAATTCCTGCAAGGGCGCGACGCCATCCAGACCTTCCTCACACGCAAATGGGATCGCGAACGCGACTACCGGCTCATCAAGGAGGTCTGGGCGTTCCGCGACAATCGTATCGCCGTGCGTTTCGCTTATGAATGGCACGACGACAGCGGCTCGTGGTTTCGCAGCTACGGCAATGAGAACTGGGAGTTCGATGAACATGGATTGATGCGCTTGCGCATCGCCAGCATCAACGACCTGCCGATCCACGAGGCCGACCGCAAGTATCATTGGCCGCTTGGCCGCCGGCCGGACGATCATCCCTCTCTGTCGGAGCTCGGCCTTTGAAGGAGGCTTTTCCATGAATGCTCACGTCTTCACCAGCGATGTCGCCTTTACCCCAACCGTCAAGGCGATCCAGGCCCGCAAAGGCTCACGAGACGCCTATGCCCGTGTCGAGGAGCGTGGCGGCTGGCAAGCTGATATCACGCCCGATCTCGCCGCTTTCATCGAGGCGCAAACCAGCATCTTCTTGTCGACGGCCAATGGTGAGGGCCAGCCCTACATCCAGCATCGCGGCGGGCCGGCCGGCTTCCTCAAGGTGCTCGACGAGCGGACGATCGGCTTCGCCGATTTCTCCGGCAACAGGCAATTCATCACCCAGGGCAATCTGGACGACAACCCCCGCGCATTCCTGTTCCTGATCGACTATGCGCACCGGCAGCGCATCAAGATCTGGGGCAACGCGCGTGTCGTCGAGGACGACGCCGAACTGATGGCGAAGCTGATGCCGGAAAGCTACAAGGCGCGCCCCGAGCAAATCATCCTGTTCACGGTTTCGGCCTGGGATTCCAATTGCCCGCAGCACATACCACAGCGTTTCGAAGCAGCCGATGTGGCGGCGGCGCTGGCCGAACGGGACAATCGTATCGAACGTCTCGAACAGGAGATCGCGCGCCTGCGCGGAGCCTCTAGCGCCAAGGAATGATACCGCTGCCGGTTTCAGATCGGCTCAGCAGCCTCGGCCAGCGCGATGCCGGTTGGCGTTGGCTTCACCGGCACGATGCCCCGCGCCAGCGCCAGCAGATATTTGTTGTATTCGGTGAACAGCACGCGCAGCGCCCTGGGCTTGGTCAGCCAGCCGCCATTGCCAAGATTGCTGTTGACCACCGGATAGGGTTCGAGCTTGGCCTTGTGCAGCAGCCGGCCCATTTCCAGCAGGCTGCGCGGCATGTGATAGTTGTTGGTGACGAGGATCACGGTGCCATAGGCGTGGTCCTCAACCCATTTGGCGCTTTCCTCGGCATTGCCGATCGTGTCGAGCGCGGCGCGGTCGATGTCGACGCAGCAGGAAAACAGTTTCTTGTCGCCACGGGTCGCGACCTGAAGCTGGCGGCGGCTGGCGGAAGGATGCACGCCGCTGATCAGCAGCCGCTCGCCCTTGCCGGACGCAAGCAGACCCATGGCGGCGTCGAGACGCGAATGGCCGCCGGTCAGCACGATGATGGCATCGGCTTTTGCCGGATTGGTAGGCGTCGCGAGACGGCTGACGGTGTTGGCGAACCAGCCGAAGCCGCCGGCAAACAGCGTTGCCAGCACGAGCAGAAAGAAAGCGGAGATGCGCAACGCGCCCGCCAATCGGCTGGGCTTGGCGCGCTCGCGGGAGCGCGTAATTACCAAGGGCAACTGTCCAGCCATTCCGCTCGAGTCGCGCGCGTCCATCATCGTATCGTTAACCCCGAAATGCGGCGTTTAGTAGGTGAAAAAGCACACATTACGTTACGCTAATTCTCTATCCGTGATCACCCCGCGTCGGGTTGGCGGACATCGATGTCGCTGAGATAGGTGACGACGGTGACATGGGAGGTTGCCGCCGTCAGCGCACCGATGACCAGCACCATGAGGACGACGCCGAAATAGCCTGCCGAACCGATGGCGAAATTGCCGAACAGTGCGGTTGCCTGATCGGCCTGCGGTGTTGCCATGTTGCGCGATGACCACCATGAGAAGACGATGAAGACGAGCACCGCCGCCGCACCCCCGGCGGCTGCGCCCTTCATGCCGGTAACAAGAAAGTGGTGGCGGAATTCGCGCGCGATGAAGCGCGCTTCGGCGCCGACGAAATGCAGCACCTCGATGATGTGGCCGTTGCCGGCCATTGCGCCGCGCGTCGCAAACACCACGGTCAGCACGGTTGCCGACAGCATCAGCGCCAGCACGGCGATGCCGATGGTCACCGTGGTGCGGGCCATGGCCACCAGCCGGTCGACCCAGGTGCGATGGTCGTCAAGCGAGGCACTAGGCAGTTTCGGCGTGATCGCGGCGCGCATTGCGGCGAAATCGGGCGGGTTGCTCTCGTCTATGGTGACGATGATCAGACGCGGCACCGGCAAGTCGTCGATATTGAGACCCGAGCCGAGCCATGGCTCCAGTAGCCGCGCCGTGGCGTCGCGGTCGACGATCCTGGCGCTCTTGACGCCAGGAAATTCGCCGGCGATCTGCGAGGCCTGGGCAAGCGCTGCCTCCATGTCGAGGCCGTCTATCGGCTTGATCTGGATCGTCGCCTCGCGTGAGATCTGGTTCTCCCAGACCGAGGCGGTATCACGCACCAGCGTCACCGCGCCGAAGGTCAGACAGGAGAGGAACGTCATGATGGCGATGACCAGGACCAGCGCCCGGCCGGCGATGTTCTGTGCCGGCACGATCGGCGCCATCTTGCGCTGAACGCGCTGCGTCGTCCCCGCCCTCTCGGCGTGTTGGTCTTCGGCGTGTTCAACGGAAAGGTTAGTCATAGATATCCAGCCTTCCGCCGGCCAGGATCATGCGCCGTGCATCGACCTGTTCCATCAGGCCGAGGTCGTGGGTTGCAATCACCACTGCGGTGCCCAGCCGGTTGAGTTCGATGAACAGCCGCAACAGGCGCCGCGCCAGCGGCGGGTCGACATTGCCGGTCGGCTCGTCGGCAAGCAGGATCTCGGGCTGCTCGATCAGCGCCCTGGCGATTGCGGCGCGCTGCTTCTCGCCGCCCGACAGCACCGGCGGCAGCACATGCATGCGCTCGCCAAGGCCGACCCATTTCAAGAGCTCGGTCACGTCGGTGCGATAGCTCGCTTCCTCGCGCCCGCGTACCCGCAACGGCAAGGCCACATTCTCATAGGTCGTCATGTGGTCGAGCAGGCGAAAGTCCTGGAACACCACGCCGATGCGCCGCCGCAGATGCGGCAGCTCCGTGCGCGAGATGCGCGAGCGGTCCTTGCCGAAGATGGTGATCAGCCCGCGCGTCGGCTTGAGCGACATGAACAAAAGCCGCAGCAGTGTCGTCTTGCCGGCGCCCGAAGGGCCGCTCAGGAACTGGAAGGAGCGCTCCGGTATGTGCAAGGAAATGTCGCGGAGGATTTCCGGACCCATGCCATAACGGAGGCCGACATTTTCGAAGCGGATCACGTTCGACGACCTGAAACTTGCGGCGGCGACGAGCCAGCCTTCTCTGAGAAAAGACCATCGGCCGGCATGGTTAACCGGCGGTTAATTCTGGGTTTTTTTGGGCGCGTCACAAGGGTTCCGATGGGGAAGCGTTAACCATTTCCGTTTACGCAAAAGAAACGAAGAGCGAACAAGTGCTGCAGTGCTGGGGCCGTGATGGCTGAGGATCGAACCGCGCGCCCGGTTTCCGGCGAAATCATGGCCGACACGGCCGGCCCGGAACGCATCATGCGTGATCCAGCCGGTGACATCGTCGACGCCGACTACGAGGTGCTGCCGCGCTTTACCGGCAGCATGGAACCTTCACCACCGCTTTCGCGTGTGGTCGCCACGCCAGCGATCGAAGGCATGGAGATGCTGCGCAAGCCCGAAACCGCTACGGGACGGCCGCTGATGTCGCGCGGCGGGCCGATCTTCTGGATCGCCGGCCTCAGTGCCGCGTTTGCAGCCTTCTGGATCTCGGGCGGCCACGCGCTGGTGCGCCAGGCGCCGCTTCTTCTCGCGGCCCAGGAAACGGGCGCTGCACTCACCATTTCAGGCGTCACGTCGCGTATCGATGCGTCCGGGCCGGAACCTGTCCTGTTCGTCGGTGGTGAGGCCGCGAATGACGGCGCCGGCCCGTCGCCGTTGCCGCCGCTGGAGATCCGGGTCACCGGCAATGACAGGCGCACAATCCGCTATACGCTGGGGACATTTAACCGTTCGCTGGCGCCCGGCGAAAGATTTGGCTTTTCCAGCCGGCTCGACGTGCCTAGAAACGGGGTCAAGACCGTTTCGGTCACCTTCGCCAACTAGGGCGATCATTCTGGAAGGCGGCCAAATGCCAGTCGTGCGCGGCAAGGATATCGAGGTTCTGTTTTCGGCGTCGGCGATTGCCCGCCGCAATCTGGAGCTCGCCAAGGAGATCGCCGGGCACGACTATCAGGACCTTTTGGTGATTTCGGTGCTGAAAGGATCGTTCATTTTCGCTGCCGATCTCATCCGCGCCATGCACGATGTCGGCCTGTCGCCCGAGGTCGAGTTCATCTTCATCTCCAGCTACGGCGCCGGCACCACCAGCGGCGAGGTGAGGGTGCTGCGCGATATCGACAATGAGGTCGCCGGCCGCGACGTGCTGTTGATCGACGACATCCTCGAATCCGGCAAGACGCTGTCCTTCACCCGCGACCTGATGCTGTCGCGCGGCGCCAAAAGCTGCGCCATCGCCGTGCTGCTCGACAAGCGCATGCGCCGCCAGACCGCGCTCAACGCCGACTATGTCGGTTTCGATTGCCCCGACTATTTCGTCGTCGGCTATGGCATGGATGTCGCCCACGCCTTTCGCGAACTGCCGTTCGTCGGCGTCGTCAAGGGCGACGCCTAGGGTGTGTTGATATTCAGGTGAGGCCGGCCTGCAAACAGCGGCTTCCTGCGCTTCCGGTGCTCACGTACCCAAAAGTACGCTCCGCTCCGGTTCTCGGAAGCCGCTGTTTTCGACTCGGCCTGACCTGAATCTCAACACACCCTGGTGCTCGATCCCGGTGCGCGGGCTTGGAATCGCTGTACGCAACTTTTCGATGCGGCGCGCTCCGGATTTCTCCCTGATCGCGTTTGCGGTTCAGGAAAAGTCAACTTTTCCCCGCCAAACATTCCGCTATGGCAAAGCTCCTGATCGTCGAGGACGATGAATCCGTCCGCACTCTCGCCGCTCGTGCGCTCGAACGCGCCGGGCATATGATCGACATCGCCGCCGACGGCGCGCAAGGGCTTGCCCTGATCCGCGCGGCACGTGGCGGCTACGATCTTGTCGTCTCCGATATCCGCATGCCGGAGATGGACGGCATCGCGATGGCCAAGGCGGCGGCGTCGCTTTTCCCGGCGATGAAGATCTTGCTGATGACCGGCTATGCCGATCAGCGCGAGCGCGCCGAGGAATTGAATGGCGTCATTGTGGACGTTGTGCAGAAACCGTTCACGCTGGCCGAAATCCGCGCGCGTGTCGAACAGGCGCTCGCCTGCTTTGCCTAGAGCCTAAGGCCTGACCGCGGTCAGGCCGGATCGCAGGTCGCCGCGATTGCCGGCGCGCTGCTTCGGCGCCGGCTGGCATCGAGCGCGAACAGACCGGCGCCGATGATGAGCGCAGCGCCGACGACGGTGGTCGATCGCGGCACTTCGGCAAAGAACAGGAAACCCCACAGCGGCGACCAGATGATGCCGGTATACTCGAAGGTGGCGACGCTGTTGGCGGGCGCCAGCCTGTAGGCTTGCGACAACAGGATCATCCCGGCCGAGGCGACGAAGCCGCAGGTTGCCATCTTGAGGAAATCGATTGGCGTCGGCCAGATCCATGGCCTGACCAGGAATTCGAGGCTTGGATGCGTGGCGTGAGCTATTCCTGCCAGCCAGAACAGCCCGGCGACCAGTGCAGCGCCCAAGAGGTAGACGCCATTCTGATAGAACGCCATGACCGTGGACGATTCGGTGTCGCCGATCTTGCGGGCCATCAGCTGCGAAAAGCCGTACAGCACCGCTGAGGCCAGCGACAGCAGCGCCGCCCAGTCGAACAGCCCGGCGCCGGGCCGCAGCATCACCAGCACGCCCAGCATCCCGACCATGACGGTGACCAGCGTCTGCCATGCCACCCGTTCGCCGAGATAAGGGCCGGCAAGCGCCATGATGAACAGCGGTGCCATGAAATAGAGCGCCACCGCGTCGGCAAGCGGCAGGGCGGCGATTGCCAGGTAGTAGACCGTGTAGGAGGTGAACAGGATCAAGGCGCGCATCGTCAGCATGCGAAAACGCTTCGAAAAGATCGCGCTGAGCCCGACATCGACATGAACGAGCACGAGAAGAATGGGCAGGGCGACGATCGAGCGGATCGCCATCACTTCGGTCACCGGGTATGTGCCCGATACGGCCTTGATCAGCGGATCCTGGAGCGAGAACACCAGAACGCCGAGGCAAAGACTTGCCATGCCGAGAACGATCCGGTTCTGCATGTCGTTCAACGGGCTCCTTGCATGTGCGGCCCGAAAGCCGGGCCTGCGGTTTGGGCAAAAAGAACCCGCCACCGTTTCGGGCAGCGGGTACGAGTGAGGACTCTGTATTGGTCCGCGGCCGATTTCGCAGCCGCATATCCAATGGGTGAAGCAACTATCATCCGACGTTTGACATGTTGCAAACGAATTGGAATGATGCCAGCAATCAGATTTTCTTATGGCGAACAAATGAAGTCCACGCTCGACAGCGATCTGCTGCGCACCTTCGTCGCGGTTGCCGATACCGGCAATTTCACCAAGGCAGCGGAGCAGGCCGGCCGTACCCAGTCGGCGGTTTCGATGCAGATGAAGAGGCTCGAAGGTGTGGTCGGCGACAGCCTGTTCGAGCGCGGCTCGCGTGGTGTGGCGCTGACCCGCCGCGGCGGCGAACTCATCGTCAACGCCCGCCGGATCATATCGCTGCTCGACGAGACGGCGGCATCGATGGTCGCGGCGCCGCTTGGTGGGCCGGTGCGCATCGGCATCCCGGAGGAATATGGCCACGCCATCCTGTCGCGCGCGCTCGGCGCCTTTGCCAAGCGCCATCCTCAGGTCGAAGTCACCGTCCGCTACGCGCATTCCGGCGCGCAGATCGCGGCGCTCGCGGCCGGCGAGCTCGATCTGGCGGTGGTGTTCGAGTGGCAGGATCTCTTCGGCGGCGAGGTGCTGATGCATGATCCGACCGTATGGGTGACGTCGGAGCTTCACCACATGCATGAGGAGCGGCCGGTGCCGATCGCGCTCTACAACCGTGCCGGCTGGTGCAAGGATTTCGCGATAAAGTCGCTGGAACAGCGCGGTCTAGCCTATCGTGTCGCCTATACCAGCGATACCAATGGCGGACTACGGCTCGCCGTCACGTCCGGGCTGGCGATTGCGCCGATCTCGCGCAGCAACATCCCTGCCGGCTGCCGCGAACTTACGGCCGCCGACGGGTTCGGCGACATCGATTCCTCGAACGTGGTTTTGCGGCGCAATCCGAATGCTTCCGGCGAGGCGATCGACGGCATGCAAGAGGCGATCCGCGAGGCGTTCACCAATCGCTAAAGCCTGGCAGCCGCTATGCGACGTTTTCGTAGAAGGTCAGCCGATTGCCGAACGGATCGCCGACGGTGACCTCCCTTGTCTGCCAAGGTGTCTCTTCCACTCCCGGCCTGGCAAAACGGTACTTCTTCGCTATCAGTTCGCGGTGCAGCGCCGCGATGTCGCCCGCTTCGACGCGGATATGAGCGCCCGGCGCGCCGTCGCCGTGATGTTCGCTCAGATGCAGCACGCAACCATCGCGCGAAATTCCCATATAGAGGGGAGCGTTGTCGTCGAAGCGGTGCTCGAACTGCACTTCGAAACCGAGCAAGCCGACATAGAATTCATGCGCCTTGGCGATGTCGAAGATGCGCAGGATCGGAGTGACGGCGCCGAGTTTCACCATGGTAGTCTCAATGGTTCGATGCTTGAGGCGATAGAAGAGGTTTACTTCAGCTCCAGCAGCCGCTCCAGGTAGCTGCGCTCGATGTCGGGGCTGAGCGCGTTGCCGAGCCGCTTGCGGATCGCTTCGAGGATCTGGCGCGCGCGCTGCACGTCGATCTCGTCCGGCACTCTCACCGAACTTCCATCATCAGGCCCCTCGGTGGAGCGTGGCCGGCCGAGCGGATCGCGGTCGGCGTTCTGCTGGCGGCCGCCCCGCTCGCCTTCGCCCTCGTCGCCCTGCATGGCCTGCAGTTGCTTCATCATGTCCTTGGCGCCCTTGCGCAGCGCTTCCAGCGCGCGGCCCTGGTGGCCGACGGCCTGGTCGCCATCGCTGTCGCCAAGCGCCTGTTCGGCACTGCCCATGGATTTGCCGGCGTCGCCAAATCCTTCATTGGGCTCGAGCCCCATACCCTCAAGACCTTTCCTCAGCTGGTCGAGGTCGCCCTGCAGCTTGCCCTGACCTTCCTGCAACTGCTTCAGCGCGTCTGCGAATTCCTCCGGCGTCATCGGCTTCGGCCGGCCGAGCGGATCGCGGTCTTCACCTGGGCCGGGCTCGCCCTGTTCGCCCATTTGGCCCTGCTCGCCGTTCTCGCCGAGCTGTTCGTCGCGGTTCTGCCCGCGCTGTTGCTGGCCGCGCTGCATCTGGTCCATGCGGAAGGTCTCGTTCATCATCTCCTGCTGGCGCCGCATGATCTCGCCGAGCTTGTCCATCTGCTGGCGCATCTCGCTGTTCTGCTGGCCGCCTTGCTGCTGACGTCCGGCCTGCAGATTGTTCATCATGTCCTGCAGTTGCGAAAGCAATTGCTGCGCGCTGTCGCGGTCGCCGGACTTCGCCAGATTCTCGATCTGGTCCATCATGCGTTCGATGTCGCTCTGGCGCAGTTCCTGGCCGTTCTGCTGCATCTGCGGCGCGTTCGGATTCTGCTGCGCACGCTGGGCGAATTCCTGCAGGAACTGGTTCATCGCCTCGCGCAGTTCCTTCATCGCCTTGTCGATTTCCTCGTCGCTGGCGCCGTTCTTGATGGCGTCCTGCAGCGCCTGCTGCGCCTGGCGCAGCCGCCTCTCGGCCTCCGAAAGATTGCCTTCCTCGATGCCGAGCGCGATCTCCCAGAGATAGGCGACCTCGTCGCGCAACTGATCGTCGCTGTCGGCCATCTTCAACCGCGTGCGGGCGCTCATGATGGCGAGGTAGTGTGCCATGTTGTCGAACGTGTCTTCGGGCCTGAGCGTGATCGCGTCCATCAGGTCGAGCACGCGGCTCTTGGCGTTGGCGTCGAGCGCCAGCACGCGGCGCTGCTCGATCACGGCCCTCGCAAGCGGATTGGAGAAAGGCCGCTCCGGCATCACCAGCGTCTTGGTTTCGCTGGTTGCCGTATGTCCGGCATCGTCGGTGGCGACAAGCGTGAGGTTGATGTTGCCGCCGGCCCAGACATGCTCGGTCAGGTCCTTCGTGGTCTTGGCGGCATTCCCCTTGGCGCCGCGGCGCGGCAGCGACAGCGGCATTTCGGGCGGGCCATAGAGCGGATGCGCATTCGGCGCCGGCGGGTCGGCCAATACGAAATCCGCCTTGGCGGAGGCCGCGCCATAGTCGTCGTCGATCTGGTAGTTGAGCTCGAAGGAGCCATTGACGGCGCGTTTGGGCTCGCCGACGAAGCGGATCTGCGGCGGCTTGTCCGGGATCACCGCGAAGGCCCAGTTGCCGAGTTCGTCATTGCCCGAGCTCAGCGTCAGCGTGCCGTTGGCCGTCAGCTTTCCTGTGAACTGGCGCACCGTGGAGGGCGTTGCCGCCGCCGGCTTGGCCTTGTCGGCCTGCTGCCCGGTCGGCTCGATGGTGCGGGCATTGCCGTCGGCGTCGGCGTAGCTCAGCGTTTCCTCGCCCGACCCGCCGGTGACGCGCAGCGACACGTCGCTGCCTTCCGGAACGGTGAAGGTGGACGCAGCCTGATTGCCATTATTGGCGAGGGTTGGGTTGGCGAGGGCTGGGGAGGTGAGGAAGACCGGCGGCCTGCCGGTGTAGGCCGGCGGCGTCACCCAGGCGTCGATGCGCGGCGGGACAGTGTCGCGCGCCGCGTGGGCACTGAACCCGTCTGCTATGCGGCCGCCCGACGGTCCGAAGGAGAAGGCAAAGGCGGTGACCAACAAAAGCGCCGCCACGGCGCGCAGCCCCCACGGGTCGCGCTCCGGGACCCGGGTGCGTGGCAGGTCGCCACCGAGGTCGCCGAGTTTTTCGGCCATGCGTTTCTGGTGCTCGCGCCACAGCGCTTGCGAAAAAATGCTTTCCCTGCCGCTCGGCCGGTCGGTCTGCACCAGCACCGGGCTGTGCAGCAACTGGTTGGCCGCCTCGATGCGCCGATCGATCTCGGCGCTGGTCGGCACCCGGAAGAAACGCAGGGGATAGAGTGCGGCAAGGGCTGCGATGCCGAACGCCGCCACGAGACCGATGCGCGCCATATCGGGCAGCAGATGGAAGAGGCCGAGCCACGAGATGCTGAGGAACAGGCTGGCGACGATGACCAGCGGAAGCAGCAACGGCCAGCCACGCTCGACCGTCATCGAGATCCGCGTCGCCAGCCGGCTCAGAGCAAGGCGCCCGGCCAGGCTGCGATCACTGGTGGAGGTGGGTCGTTGCGTCATCGGCCCTTCCTGATTCGGGCGGGATAACCCGAACCTCACAAATCTATCGCACCGGCCCGAAAATCGGATGCGAAGGACTCAAAGTCTTAGATGCTCGTCGCTCCAAACATACCAAGAAACACGGCGAAGGCGAGGCAGTTCCCTAAAACGTGAACAGGACTGCCCCTGTTATCGTCAGAATTTAGCCGGATTGGCGTTTGCACCGCAGACGAGCACGGCGACACGCTCGCCTGCAGCCGGCGCGTAGCGGCCGGACAGGACCGCCGCGAAAGCCGCAGCGCCGCCCGGCTCGGAGATGATTCGCACCCGGTCCCAAAGCGCCGCCTGCGCGGCGATGATCTCGTCGTCGCTGACCAGTATGGAACGCTCGACGAAAGCCTCGGCGATTGGAAACATCATTTCGCCGACGCGCTTGGGCGCCAGCGAGTCGGCAGCGATGCCTTCCGCCGGCGCGTCGACGGGCCGGCCGGCCTCGAAGGCGCGATAAAGCGTCGGCGCACCTTCGGGCTCGACCGCGATGATCCTGATGCGGCCGGCAAACCAGGCGGCAATGCCGCCGATCAGGCCGCCGCCACCGACGGCGACCAGCAGCGTGTCGAGCTCGGGCAGGTCGGCCTCGATCTCGAGGCCAAGCGTGCCTTGACCGACCAGCGTTTCCTCCTGGTTGAAGGCGTGGATCTGCAGCGCGCCGGACCTTTCGGCAAAGTCTTCACTGGCGGCCAGCGCTTCGGCATAGCGCGCGCCGCCGACGACCAACTCGGCGCCGTAGCCGCGGATGCGTTCCAGCTTGGCCGGCGGGCTCACTTCGGGAACGAAGATGGTCGCCTTGTGGCCGAGCCGCATGGCGGCATAGGCGACCGCGGCACCATGATTGCCGCCCGATGCGGCGACGACGCCAGCCTTGGGAACCGGCCGCTCGAGAAGATTGGTGAACGCGCCGCGAGCCTTGAACGAGCCGGAATGCTGCAGACATTCGAGCTTCAGGTCGAGGCTAAGAGGCGGACGGCCGAAATCGGCCATGTCGACACGCAGCACCGGCGTGTGGCGCACGAATGGCCGGATGCGCGGTTCCATTGCGGCGATGCGTTCGCGTGTGATCATATTGCCGTTCAGCATGGCCTGCTCCCAAGGGTTGACATCACTTAGTAACTTAGCAAAATGGCTAAATGCAAGAGGTTGATGTCTTCAAGGCGATCGCCAACGAGCGCAGGCTGCAAATCCTCGATTGGCTGAAGGACCCGCGCGCGCATTTTCCACGCCAAGCGGATGGCGACCTGGTCGAGGACGGCGTCTGCGCGCTGCTGATCGCCGAAAAGCTTGGGATCACCCAAGCGACGCTCAGCGAGCATATGCGGGTGCTGACCCAGGCGGGCCTTCTCAGCAGCAAACGCATCAAGCAGTGGACATTCTATCGCCGCGACGAGGGCAGGATTGCCGAGACCAGGGCGTTGATTCAGCACCGGCTGTAGCGCTGCCGGCGCTCTATTTTTGTTTGACCATGATCGTTTCCGAAAACCGGTTCCCACTTTTCGCAGACGCGGACCTTCGGTTCGGGATCATGATCTATTCCAGCCAATCTGGCAGCGAATCCAGCCCGATCAGCTCGTCATACGTCTGGCGCGGGCGCACGACATGGAAACGGTCGCCGTCGACCAGGACTTCGGGCACCAGCGGCCTGGTGTTGTAGGTGCCGGCCTGCACCGCGCCATAGGCGCCGGCGGTGGCGATGGCGATCAGGTCGCCGGCCTTCAGCCGGGGCAGATCGCGGTCGAGGCCGAGATAATCGCCGGTCTCGCAGACCGGGCCGACGACGTCGACCGTCATGCGCGGTGCCGCAGGCGGCTGCTGCACCACCGGCTTGATGTCATGGAAGGCGTCGTAAAGCGTCGGCCGGATCAGATCGTTCATCGCGGCGTCGACAACCAGGAAATTCTTGGCGTCGCCCTCTTTCACGAAGATCACTTGCGAGACAAGGATGCCGGCATTGCCTGATATCAGCCGGCCCGGCTCGAACATCACCTTCAATCCCAGCTTCGTGACGTGCTTCTTGACGATCTGGGCGTAAGCGTCTGGCAAGGGAGGCGGGCTGTTATCGACGCGGTAGGGAATGCCGAGGCCGCCGCCGAGATCGATATGCTCGATGGTGTGCCCGTCGGCGCGCAGCACGCCGACCAGCTCCACCAGCAGCGCGAAGGCATCGTCGAAGGGCTGCAATTCGGTGATCTGGCTGCCGATATGGGTGTCGACGCCGGTGACCTTGATGCCAGGCAGTTCAGCTGCGCGGGCATAGACCTGGCGCGCCTTCTGCCAGGGGATGCCAAACTTGTTCTCGGCCTTGCCGGTGGAGATCTTCTTGTGGGTCTTGGCATCCACATCCGGGTTGATGCGCAGCGAGACCGACGCCACCTTGCCCAGTGCCGTGGCGCGGGCCGACAGCAATTCAAGCTCCGGCTCGGATTCGACATTGAAACACAGAATGCCGGCCGAGAGCGCAAAATCCATTTCGCGTGCGGTCTTGCCGACGCCCGAAAACAGGATCTTGTTGGCCGGAATGCCGGCGGCTAGCGCGCGGCGCAGTTCGCCTTCCGAGACCACGTCGGCGCCGGCGCCGAGCTTTGCCAGGATCTTTAGCACCGCTTGGTTGGAATTCGCCTTCATGGCATAGCAGACCAGCGCGTCGAGCCCGGCAAAGGCCTGCGCAAACACGCGGAAATGCCTGGTCAGCGTCGCCGTCGAATAGCAATAGAACGGCGTTCCGACGCTTGCAGCGATATCTGGTATCGCCACGTCCTCGGCATGCAGCACGCCGTCGCGGTAGTCGAAATGGTTCACAAGAGTGGTTCCGGAAGTTGGAGCACGATGAGATCGGCCGATCTCATCGGCTCTAGATCTTGTTTTTTCGCGTGATCTTGTCCGAAAAGTCTGCAACTTTTCGGGATCACGCTAGAGCAGCGGGTCGAGAATGAACTTCTTGTCCTCGACCGGTTTTTCCGGCTCGGGCGGCACGGGCTGCTTGGCCTTTTCGGCGTCCTTGCGAGCCTGCACGGCCGCCTCATAGGGCGTGTCGAGCCCGGACTTCCTGCCACAGGCCGTTACGGTCGCCAGCGCCGCCAGCAGCGTCAGCGTCACCAAAATCCTGCTTGCGGTCATTCGTGCCATCCGTCCGAAACTTTTGCCCGCCGCTTTTAGCTGAGTTTTGCTGGCATTGCACCCCGGCATCACGCCTTGGCGATGCGCTTTTTCCAGTACCGAATCTGCTTCCTCACTTCCGACGGCGCGGTGCCGCCGAAGCTCGTGCGGCTCTTCACCGAATTCTGCACGGCAAGCACCGAAAACACGTCCGCGGTGATGCCTGGGTGAATGGACTGCAAGTCTTCCAGCGGCAGCCTGTCGAGCCCGATCTTCTTCTCTTCGGCCAGCGCCACCGCGCGGCCGGTGACATGGTGCGCCTCGCGGAACGGCAGGCCGAGCGTGCGCACCAGCCAGTCGGCAAGGTCGGTCGCGGTCGAATAGCCGGCACCCGCCGCCTTTTTCATGGTGGCAGCGTTCACCGTCATGTCGCGCACCATGCCGGTCATTGCCGCCAGCATCAGGTCGAGCGTCTCGGCGGCGTCGAACACGGATTCCTTGTCCTCCTGCATGTCCTTGCCGTAGGTCAGCGGCATGCCCTTCATGACAGTCAGCAGGCCGACCAGATGGCCGGTGACGCGGCCGGTCTTGCCGCGCACCAACTCGGCGGCGTCGGGGTTCTTCTTCTGCGGCATGATCGAGGAGCCGGTGGAGAATGAGTCCGACAGCCTGACGAAGCCGAATTGCGGCGTCGACCAGATGATGATCTCTTCGGCCAGCCGCGACAGATGCGTCGCGCAGATTGCCGCCAGCCCTAAGAATTCCAGCGCGAAATCGCGGTCCGAAACGCTGTCCAGGGAATTGCGCATCGGCTCGCGGAAGCCGAGCGCCTTGGCCGTTTGGTGCCGGTCGATCGGAAAGCTGGTGCCGGCAAGGGCGGCAGCACCGAGCGGGCTTTCGTCCATCCGCTCGATGGCGTCACGAACACGCGACAGGTCGCGCGAAAACATCTCGACATAGGCCATGCAATGGTGGCCGAAGGTCACCGGCTGCGCCGCCTGCATATGGGTAAAACCCGGCATCACCGTTGCCGCATGCTCCTCGGCCCGTTCCAGGAACGCCGTGATCAGGCCCTTCAGCGCCTCGGCGACGCGAAAGCACTCGTCCTTGACCCATAGCCTGAGATCGACCGCCACCTGGTCGTTGCGAGAGCGAGCGGTGTGCAGGCGGCCGGCAGCCGCGCCGATCAGCTCGGCAAGGCGAGCCTCGACATTCATGTGGATGTCTTCCAGCCTGGTCGAGAACTCGAACTTTCCCGCCTCGATCTCTGCCAGGATCGTGTTCAGCCCGTGGGCGATTTTTTCTTGATCGGCCGCCGAAATAATGCCCGTTTGCGCCAGCATCTCGCTATGGGCGATCGAGCCTCTGATGTCCTGCGCGTAGAGTTTGCGGTCGAACGAGATCGACGCATTGATCGCTTCCATGATCGCGGCCGGACCCGAGGCAAAACGTCCGCCCCACATCTGGTTGCTGGCCTTCTTGTCGCTCATCGCTATAACCCGTGCTCCGGAGCAGTTTTTAGAAAATGGCAGACGGCAATAAATTTTTCCCGGCCCCGCGCCTCATCCTCGCCGCTTTGGTGGCGGGCGTGCTGGCCGGCGCGGTCGCGGTATATGTCAGCGAGAGCGGTTCTGGCAACAACGCGCCCGCTCAAGTTGCCGTTGGCGACAGCAAGGACGATGTCGCCTGCACTGCCAAGGCCGATCGTGCCAAGACGGTCGCGGCGGCTGCTACCGGCCAGGTTGCCGCACTTTTGCCGGCCGATCCGCCGCAATCGCTGAAAAACCTCGCCTTCAACGACCCCGGCGGCAAGCCGATGACGCTCGCCGACCATGCCGGCAAGACGGTGCTGCTCAATCTATGGGCGACATGGTGCGCGCCCTGCCGAGCCGAAATGCCGGCGCTCGACGCGCTGCAGCAAGAAATGGGCAGCGACGCCTTCGAAGTCATCGCGGTCAACGTCGATGCCGGCGACGACGCCAAGCCGAAAAAGTTCCTCGAGGAAACCGGCGTCGAGGCGCTCGGCTACTACCGCGATTCGACAATGGCGCTGTTCAACGATCTCAAGACGCGCGGCCTGGCTCTCGGCCTGCCGGTGACCATGCTGATTGACGGCGAAGGCTGCCTGATCGCCCATATGAACGGCCCGGCCGAATGGTCAGGGCCGGATGCGAGGCGGCTGGTCGAGATGGCACTCGCCAAGTCGGACTAGGCGCCCCTGGGCGCACGGCAATCGCAACGGATTTGGTGGTGATGAATGGCGGCCGTGTCGAGCAGGTCGGCACGCCTGGCGAAATCTACAAGCGCCCGGCAAGCCGTTTCGTGGCGACCTTCATCGGCGCGCCGGCGATGAATATCCTGGAAGGCGCCGTCGAGCTCGATGGCCTGTCGTTGCTCGGCGGCAGCCGGCGTCTGGCCATTCCGCGGGTGGGCCTGCCGGTGGGGACGCTGGTCGCTGCCGGCATCCGGCCGGAAGCCGTGCGTCTAGTTGCGCCCGGCACGCCGGGCGCGCTCAAGGCCACGGTCGACCTCGTCGAGGAATTGGGTGCTGGCCGGGTGGTTTATGTGGATCTCGACGGGGCATCCTTTTGCGCGGTGACATCGGAAGCCGTCCATCCGGCACCCGGAACGGCGGTCGGGCTCATGTTTTCGCCTGATGAGATGCATTTCTTCTCGTCGCAAACGGGGAGCCGTCTCGATACGTTCAAGGCTTCCGTGCCGGTCCCCGCACACTGATTTGCAATCACCAGCAAGCTCGTTGCCGCCCGCTCCGGGTGGCCGGCAAGCAAAGGGAGGGGACGATGCCGCCGCTGTTTCGGCCAGAACCGTCGAAGTTTGCTGCCGGATAGCGCTAGGGCGCGGGCCGGGCGCCCATTCAGGCGAACACATGCGCCTTGCCGGAAACAGTCAGCAGGACGATCTCGCCAACGGCAGGCGTGTCCATGCCGGGCTTGCGCAGGATCAACGGCGTGTTGCCGATTGCGGCGGCGTCCGGCGGATCGGGGCTGTTCAAGAGCCGCACCGCGATGGTGCACATCGAGCCGGCGAATTCGGACTCGGTCACCTCGCCGAACAGCATATCCGGCGTGCCCGACATGCCTTCACGCGACGTCCGTTTCAGCAGCACCTGTTCCGGCCGCAGCATGATGCGGACGATATCGCGCCGCTCGGTGCTGTCGACGGCGATGCGGCCGAGCGGCGAGCTGGCGAAGCCATCTGATATCTTGGCCGGCAGGATGATGGCATCGCCGAGGAATTCGGCAACCATCCTGTCTTTCGGCTTGAGATAGAGCTCGCGCGGCGTGCCGATTTGCGAGAACTTGCCGTCGCGCATCACCGCGACCTGGCTGGCAAAGGACAGCGCCTCGGCCTGGTCGTGCGTGACCAGGATCGTGGTGATGCCGGCGGCCTCCAGAAGCTCGGCCACAGCCTTGCGCATCGAGGCGCGCAGACCCGTGTCGAGCGCCGAGAACGGCTCGTCGAGCAGCATCAGCCGAGGCTTCATGGCCATGGCGCGGGCTAGCGCCACACGCTGCTGCTGGCCGCCGGAGAGCTCGTGCGGCCGACGCTTCAGGATCGCCTTGTCGAGCCCGACGATATAGGCGAGCTCGACGATGCGCTCGGTGCGCTTGTCCTCGTGGCGTCCCATGCCGAAACCGATATTGGCGGCGATGGTCAGATGCGGGAACAGGGCGCCGTCCTGCGCCACCACGCCAATGCTCCGCCGATATGCGGGCACGGCGGCGCCGCCATTGGCCAGTACCTCGCCGTCGAGCACGATGCGGCCCTGGTCCGGCGGCTCGAAGCCGGCGATCAGCCGCAGCAAGGTCGTCTTGCCGCAGCCGGACGGCCCGACGATCGCCGTGCGGCTGCCACTGGCCACGCTGAGATCGACGCCGGCCAGTGCGGCCACCGGGCCGTAGTGCTTGTGCACATTGGTGAGTTCGAGGAAGCTCATCGTCCGGCCATCCGCTTCGACTGGACATAGAGCAGCCAGGTCAGGGGCAGCGACATCGCCACCATGATGAGAGCGTAGGGTGCGGCGGATGCATAGTCGATCTCGCCGCTGTGGGCCCAGAACGCCATCGCCAGCGTGCGGGTGCCGTTGGGCGCCAGCATCTGCGTGGCGGTCAATTCGTTCATGATGCCGAGCGCCACCAGCGCCATGCCCGCCGCGGCACCCGGCGCCGACAGGCGGATCGTCGTCGACCATAGCGCCTTGAGCGGTGATCGGCCGAGACTTGCGGCGGCGCGTTCGAGCTCGACCGGCGCCTGCGCGATCGATGCCCGCAGGCTGATCAGGGCGCGCGGCAGGAACATCAGCGCATAGGCAACGAGGATCGTGAACAGGGTCTGGTAGAGCGGCAAAGCGATGCGCACCGTGATGGTGACCAGCGCCAGCGCCACGACGACGCCGGGCAGCGATCCAACGATGTAGTTGCAGCCTTCCAGAAGACGCTGCAGCGGTCCGGGCGCGCGGATCGAGATCCAGGCCATCGGCATGGCGGCGACGGTAGCGAGCAGGGCGCCGGCGAGCGCCAGGAACAGGGTCTGGCCGAGCGCCAGGCCGATCTCGTCGAGGCGCCAGACATCGGCACCGCCGGCCACAAGCCAGCGGCCGATGGTGACGAACGGTACGCCCAGCGCCAGCAGTGCGGTGACGACCGGCAGCAGCAGGCACGGGATCGTGGCGCGGCCGAGCCTTGTGCGTTGCAGGGGACGCGCTGCGCCCGAGCCGACGCGGGCATAGCGCTCCTCGCCGCGCACGAGCACTTCGATCCCGAGCAGCACGAAACAGCATGTCACCAGCACCGCCGCCAGCATGTTGGCGGCCGGTCCATTGAAGGTCGACTGGAACTGGTCGACGATTGCCGTGGTGAAGGTGTCGAAGCGGATGAACACGTAGAGGCCGTATTCGGCCAGGAGATGCAGGCCGACCAGCAGCGAGCCGCCGCAGATGGCGAGCCTGAGCTGCGGCAAGACCACCCGCCGGAACACGCGCCACGGCCCGAGGCCGACGGCTGCCGCAGCATCTTCGAGGGCAGGATCGAGCCGGCGCAAAGCTGCCGCCACCGGCAGATAGAGGAACGGGAAATAGGCGACGACGGAAACCAGGACGCCGGCCCACAGGCCGTGCAGTCCCGGGACCAGGGTGATCCAGGCATAGGAGTGGACGAAGGCGGGGATGGCGAGCGGCGCCACCGACAGCCAGGCCCACAGGCGGGCACCGGGAAGATCGCTGCGTTCGGTCAGCCAGGCCAGCGCCACCGACAGCACGATGCAGATCGGCACGGCCAGCGCCACCAAAAGCAGGGTGTTGACCAGGAGTTCGCCGACGCGTGGCCGAAAGACCAGTGCCGATACGGTTTCCCAGCCGGTCTGCACGGCAATCCAGATGATAAAGGCGAGCGGCAGCAGGGAGAAAAGTGAGACCAGGATGGCGGCGAGCGAAATCCAGGATACGGGCCGCCGGCGCGTCCATTGCCCAGCCACCATGCCGGTCGGCGAGCCTGAACGTGCAAGATCGGCCGCAGACTGCATCAGCTCAGACGCCGCGCCGCTGCCGCCCGGTGGCGGAAACGATCGAAGGGTCGCAAACGCGGCCAAAAACGCAGTCTGTCGTCATGGACGAATGCCATCTCGAAAAACAGAGCGCTCCTGCGGAAAGCGAAGTCCCGCAGGAGCGCAGTCGGTTGCCCTTTTAGGACGAACGCCGACTAAAGCAAGCCGGCTGCCGTCATCAGATCGGTCACCTTCTTGGAGTTCAGCGTCGTCGCGTCGACCTTCGGCGCCTGCAGATCGGCTAGCGGCACCAGCGCCGGATTGGACTCCGCGCCCTTGCCGACCGCGTATTCGAAGGAATTGCCGGTCTTCAGCACCTCCTGACCACCCTTGCCGGTCACCCATTTCAGGAATGCCTGGGCTTCCTTCGGGTGCTTGCTGGAGGCCAGCACGCCACCGCCGGAAACCGAGACGAACGCGCCCGGATCCTGGTTCTTGAAATAGTGGAGCCCGATGTTCTTGCTGTTTTCACCGGTCTTGGCCTGGTCGCCGTAGTAGTAATAGTGATAGATCACGCCGCCTTCGACCTCGCCGGCATTGACCGCCTTCATCACCGTGCTGTTGCCCTTGTAGGCGGTGAAGTTTTCCTTCATCGCCTTCAGCCAGTCGGCCGTTGCGGCCTCACCCTTGAGCTGCAAAAGCGCGCTGACGATCGCCTGGAAATCGGCACCGGAGGGCGAAGCGGCCCAGCGTCCCTTCCAGCTTGGATCGGCGAGATCAAGCAGCGACTTGGGCAACTGCTCGGCGCTCAGCTTGGTCTTGTCGTAAACAAAGACGGTGCTGCGCGCGGCGACGCCCACCCAGTTGCCGCTGGCCGGCTGATACTCCTGCGGAATCTGCGCCAGCGTGTCGGCATCGACCGGCGCGAACAGGCCTGATGCCTCGACCAAGGCCATAGCCGGCGAATTCTCGGTCAGGAACACGTCCGCCGGCGAGGCGGCGCCTTCGGCGACGATCTGGTTGGAGAAATCGCTGTCGCCGCCGTGGCGAACGGTGACCTTGATGCCGGTTTCCTTGGTGAAACCTTCCACCCAGGCATTAGTCAGGCTCTCATGCTGGGCATTGTAGACGACGATGCCGCCGTCCTGGGCCATCGCCGGGCCGGTGATCAGGCTGATTGCAAGTGCTGTGGCACCGGCAAGGGCGGAAAGAGCATATTTCATGGACGTCATCCCTCTCGATCTCGATGGTCTTGATTTAGCAAGGCTGCACCTATCAATTCCTGACCGGTGTAGTCAACATTGGCCGCTGCGTTAATCAAGCGTCGAAACGCGAAAGCCACGCCGGACGGACAATTTTGTGTGAGCAGGCACGTGTCTGCTCTGTCCGCAACAAAGCGTCGCCGCGAAGGGATCGTGTTCCCCGGTGTTTTCTACGCGAAAATCAGGGGAGCGGTCTGCAGGCCGTAAAGCAGCACCGAGGGTCGTCTGACAACCCTGAGAAGGTCAAGGCGCCAACCCCCGGCCTTTGTGAACAGTGCCTCCAGCAGGGCGGCTAGCTCCAGCCGGGCGACATGCTGCCCGAGACAGACATGCAAGCCAGTGCCGAAGGTGAGGGTAGCGGAGACGGTGGCGTTCAGGTCCAGCTGGTCGCCTGCCGGAAAAACCGCCGCATCGCGATTGGCGCTGGCAAGCACTGGGACGACAGCCTGTCCGGCACGGATGGCGACACCGTCAAAATCGAAGTCGTTCGCAGCGATCCGTGCTCCGGCATAGTGAACCGGAGCGCAATAGCGAAGTAGTTCTTCCGCTGCGGACAGCCAGCTTATGCGTCCGTCTTCAAGAAGTTTCCGCTGGTCGGGGAAGCATTGAAGAGCAACAAGCGCGTTGCCGAACGTGTCGACAACCGTCGCCTGTCCGGCAAAAAGGAGAAACACGATGTTGGCAACGGCGTCGTCGCGGTGCCAGCGGCCGGCTTCGACCTCTGCTAGCATCTGCGCGGCCATGCCGTTTGGCCGTATCGCACCCTTGTCGATCGCGGACGACACCCAGAGTTCCAGCCGGCGGCAGGCATCATTGGCGTCGGGGTCCACGCCTTCAGGTCTCATCTCCAGTGCTTTGGCCATGCATTGTGCATCCTCTCCCATCGACCACGGGTTATCGATATCAATGCCGAGGATGTTCTCCAAAGTTGAGAACGACAAAGGGACGGCCAGATCGCGCACTGCGTCGAAGTCTGGTTTTTCCGTGGCCTTTTGCGTCAAATGTAATGCTGTGGACAAGAGGCTGTCGAAGAGACGCGCACTCAGGGATGGCGTCAGCGCTCCCGCGAGCGGGCGGCGAAGTTGTAGATGTTGCGGAGGATCCGACAACATCATGGATTTCGTCAGCAGATCGAGCGCGTAATTAGCGGTGATCTTTTGCCGGGTCGCCTGGTAAGCGCCGGGCGGCGCTTGCAAAAGCGACGGGTGTTTCAGCGCCTTCGAAACCAGGGCATGGCTGAACACGTAATACGCTTGGCCCACTTCGGGGTAAGGTGCTTCGCCCCAAGCTGCTCCCCCGGTCGCCCGGCGCCGCGCGAATTCTGGAAACCGATCGTTGCCGAGAGCGAAAGGGTTGAAAAGCTTGGCTGATATCATTGGGTGACATCCACCGCAAAGATAACGCGATAGCCCCCGGAGCTTGCATCCTCCGGCAGAAATCCAGGCGCCAGATGCAGAAATTCGCAGTTCAGTACCCGTCGGTAGAATCGCAGCAGCGGATCCCGGATTATGGATTTCACCGGAGGCGTCACGCCGGTACGGTGCCAGTCGTCGATGGTCGCGCGAAACCTCTGATCCGGAAGCACCTTGTCGGGAGTGTCGTGCTGCGCGCCTGCGTAGGACGGACAGCGTCCGTCTCCCACCAACCAGCGTGCACCGACCCGGCGTCCGTGCTCGATCAATTCGGAAAGCAGACGACGCGCGATATCGGTTCCTCTGAACTCCGGACGCACACCGAGATTATAGACATAGAGCGAAAGCGCAGGATCACTTCGGGCCATCGAAGAATAGGCGGAGAAGGTCTTTGGAAACTTTGCGGTGTCGTGCGGATCCTGATTGGTCTCTACGAAGCAGATTGCGCCTGCGACAAGACTATCAATGGAGGCCGCGATCATCGTATGCCCTAGGGAAAGTCGACGACGGATAGTGTCCGCTCCGGCACCAAGCGGTCCCCATGCGGCATTCTCCATCTCGGCCATCCGCGGCACGTCTTCTTTGTCGAGGGGATGAAATCGGATGTTTTTCGTTGTCATGAAGAGCAGCCCGCCAATGTCGTATAGAATGCATAATCTCTATTTGCTAGTCGTGCATGCGCGACCCCGCAACGGCGGATTTTCCGATGATTTTTTATGTTTGCCATCGCCTGCATACCTACACCCAGGCGAGCTTTCTTCTCTATTATCGAAAAGATATGCAGAACTTTTTTCGCCTGGTTCCCTACGAACAGGCAACTCTTCTAGGGTCGCTTTCTGCGGGAACGGTAATCTGGTCCGACATGGACCGACTGAGCGAGGTTGAAATCGATGCGGCCTCGGAGCTCGGCCGCAAGATGGAGCTGCAACAACCTCACGTCGTTCAGCTCAATCATCCGCGCGAGAGTTTTCAGCGTTTCGACCTGCTGCGCAAACTATTTGCGGATCGCATCAACACTTTCCAGGTCCACCGGCCAGATGCTCTGCCCGACGATATACGCTATCCCGTTTTTCTACGCGACGAGACAGGCGCCGCTTACAAGGCGCCACGGCTATTGCAAGCGCGTCGCGAGCTGGACAATGCTCTCGCCGCCCTGCCTGACATGAAGTTCGTCCGACCAATGGTGGTCGAATTCGGATCGAAGGCCGGCCCCGATGGCCTGTACCGAAAATACGCGGCCTATCGCGTCGGCGATCGGACCTACGCACAGCATTGTTTTGCCAACGAAGAATGGTTCATCAAGGACCCTGGAAGGGGCATTCTGAAAGCTACAAGAAAACAGCACCTGGACTATGTAAGGGACAATCCCCATGCGCCGGATCTGATGGCGATTTTCGAAAAGGCCTCGATTACATATGGTCGGGTCGACTACACGATCGTCGATGGCCGCATTCAGGTCTTCGAGATCAACACCAACCCCACCGTCCTGAGTTATCCGCCAACACCTTTCGACAAATATGATTCAATGCCCTACGCCAACATGCATGCCGATGCTCTTTTGGCGCTGCCGCATGCGCGCGACCCGTCATCGACTGCGGAACTCGATAGAACGCATTTCGAAGTTCTTGCGGTGCTGCGGCGCGAGTACCGGAAAAGGCGCAGGAAGTTGGTCGTCCGAAAAGGTTTGAGGTTTGTCCGGGACGCGGTGCTCGGCTCTAGGCACTGAGCCGTCTGCAAATCTTCGTGATATTCCCATAGTTTGGCTTGGACATTATTTCGCCGGCCACGTAACAAATCAGCGCCGAGGCGCGAATATCGGGAGTGAACTCTTGTGACCGGCAAGGACGAGGCCGAGCTTTCCCGGCTGATGCGGGCCGCGATCGCGGGAGATGAAAGGGCTTACGCCGACTTTCTGCACCGGACGGCTGCTCTCGTTCGCGGCTTTGTCAGGCGCAAGATCGTCCACGGCGGGGTCGATCCCGAGGATGTCGTGCAGGAAACCTTGCTGGCCATTCATGTGAAACGGCATACGTGGCGTCAGGATCTGGCTGTGCTGCCCTGGGTCTACGCCATTGCGCGCTTCAAGCTGATCGACGCCTTTCGGCGGCGCGGGCGGCGTGTCGAGATCGAGATCGACGAGATCGCCGAGACCTTCGCCGAACCGGAGGCCGAGACAGTCAGCGAGCGCGACATCAACCGGGCGCTGGACGGCCTGCCGCCGGCGCAGCGTTCCGTGGTCTCGTCTGTATCGGTCGAAGGCCGTTCCATCGGCGAGACGGCAGCGAAGTTCGGCATCAGCGAGACGGCGGTGCGCGTGTCGCTGCATCGCGGACTTGCCGCCATTGCCAAACGGTTCGGGGCCAAACAATTCGGGCGGGCCAAACAGTTCAAGCGGGAATGACATGAGGACCGACGATCTCATCAAGGCGCTCGACGCCGATGCCCGCAGCACGGCGATGCCGCTTGGCTCGGCCTGGTGGCTGGCCGCCGGTGCGGCTACCGTGATCGCGGCGGTGGTTTTCTGGCTGACGATCGGTCCGCGTGCCGACATCGCGACCGCCATGCACACGATGCGCTTCCTCGCCAAGTTCGTCTTCACGACCGCTCTGGCCGTCAGCGCCTTCGCCTTGATCCGCACCCTGTCGACACCCGGTGCATCGACAAGCAGGGCGGCAGCCTGGATGGTTGCCGCACCGCTGCTGGTGATCATTGCGGTGGTTCTGGAGCTTCTTTCCGTGCCTGCGGCCGACTGGGGCGCGCGGTTGGTCGGCAGCAATATGGTTATCTGTCTGACGTCCATTCCGCTGATCGGCATCGGTCCGCTTGCCGTCTTCATAGCGGTGCTGCGCTATGGCGCGCCGACGCGGCCGGTGCTTGCGGGAACGGTGGCGGGCTTGCTCGCCGGTGGGCTGGCGGCAACTTTCTATGCCGCACACTGCTTCGACGACTCGCCGCTTTTCGTCGCCACCTGGTACACGATGGCGATTGCCGTCCTCGCCGCGCTCGGCGCGCTCGGCGGGCGGCTTTTCGTACGCTGGTAGCGACGGCCCGCGAGCCGAGACTGTGATGCTCTAACGTCAAAACTCATTTCATTTCTGAACGACCTCGTTCGACCCCGTTGGTAGCCGTTCTCGTTGCTGGCCACGATGGACTCTTCCGTGCGGCGCAAATACCATCGATCTAACCAGTGAGGCGATCACTTAATGGCTGATGAACGCGTCAAGCGCCGTCTTGCCGCCATCGCTGTGGCCGACGTGGTCGGCTACAGCCGAATGATGGAGGCGGATGAGGCGGGTACGCTGGCGGCACTGAAGGAGCGGCGCAAGGCGATCCTGGAGCCGATCGTTCGCGATCGCGGCGGGCGGATCGTCAAGCTTATGGGCGACGGCGTGCTGATGGAGTTCACCAGCGCGGTGAACGCGGTCGAGGCTGCAGTCGAACTACAGGCCAAAATGGCGGAGGCCAACCAATCCCTCACCGAGCACCGCCGCATATTGCTGCGTATCGGCATCAATCTGGGCGACGTGATCGGTGAGGGCTCGGACATCTATGGCGACGGTGTGAACGTTGCGGCTCGCCTCGAAGCCTTGGCAGAGCCAGGCGGGGTCTGCGTATCGGCCAAGGTTCATGAGGAATTGCGAGGCAAAGGCAACGCTGCCTTCGAGGACATGGGCGAGGTGGAGCTCAAGAATATCGTCAGACCGGTGCGGGTTTACCGTGTGGAAACGAGTACTGGTCAAGTGGGCGGGCGGGCCGCAACGACGTCTGCTGCCAGGCCCTCCATTGCCGTTTTGCCATTCGACAATCTGAGCGGCGATCCCAGTCAACAATACCTTTCGGACGGCATCACGGAGGACATCACCACCGAGTTGTCGCGGTTCAAAAATCTTACCGTCGCGGCGCGTCACGCTTCGTTCCATCTTGCCAGGATGGGCATCAACCCAATGCAGGCCGCCCGCGATCTGGGCGCGAACTACGTCATCGAAGGTAGTGTGCGGAAGGCGGGCGAGCGGATTCGCATTACTGCACAGTTGATCGACGCAAGGACAGGCAACCACGTCTGGGCGGAGCGGTATGATCGCGAATGCCACGACATTTTTGCTGTGCAGGACGAAGTCGTGGCAGCAATCGTGACGACGCTCGAGGGGCGAATGGTGGCCGCTGCTGCTCTTCAGGTGCGCAAGCGGCCAACGTCGAGCTGGACGGCCTATGACTTTTTCCTGCAGGGCCGGGAGCTGGCCGACGCCAACATGGAGAAGGAGGCCGTTCCGCTTTTTTCCCGCGCGACGGCGATCGATCCCGATTTTGCGCACGCTCACGCCTGGCTGGCGATCGCTCTCCTCGCCCGCTACTGGTTCGACACCGATCCACGAACGCTGCACGAAGCGTCACTTGCCGCACAAAGAGCCATGGAGTTGGACAGCAACGATCCAACGGTCCACCACGCCAACGGCATGGTCATGGTGTGGCTCCGCGAATACGAACGGGCCGGCGTCCATTTCGACCGCGCCGTCGCTCTCAATCCGGCCGATGCGCAAATTCGCGCGGACCGAGCGAATTGGTTGCGATACGCCGGCCGGCCGGAGGAGGCTCTGGCTTCAATCGACGACGCGCTGAAGAGAACCCCGTTTCCACCACACTGGTTCTGGGTAATTCGCGCCAAAATTTTGTTGGAACTGAGGAGATATGGCGAAGTCGTAGCGGCCTTGGACAACATGCCAAAAAAGGATCACCCCGCTTGGCTCACACTGGCGGCCGCCCATGACCATCTCGGCCATGCCGCTCTCGCTGCGAATGCGCTGGCGAAGGCTCGCGAACTTAGACCCAGCATCTCATCGCGGGAACTGATCGCTGTGAATCCTTATGCTCACCGAGATGCGCTCAAACCTCTGCTCGATGGCCTGCGCAACGCCGGATTGCCGGAGTAAGTAGGCCGCCAATGGGACATTGAAAATTTACACCACGCGGCGAGTTCACCGGAACGCATGCGGATGGCTTCGCGGTCGCAAACGATAGTCCGTCCGTTGAGGTTGCGGAACACCGCGCCTCTTGCCCCGGCCGTAGGATACGCGCGGAGTGGGTGACGAATGCGGCGTTTCGCGTTCGTATCGTGAATGCCCAAAGATGGCGCTGCCTACTCGTTCCGATTGGCGAGGCGGAGGGCAGAAACCATCCATCTCGGCTATTGGCGGCATCCCGCTGATTGAGTTTTGACTCTAAAGCGGAATGCGTTTGGATTGATCCGGCATTCCGCTCTATCTTTGTTTTAGTTGCGTTTGTGCGACGCCAAGTGGTTCCTGTTGGCCGCAAAATGCTCGACGTGAAACGCTCTGCCGGGCTGGTTTGAGCCAAATCCATCGGGCTTCGGGCAAGGATCAGCCCGACGCGGTCTTCACTCAGCGCGACCGAGCGCGATGTCCGTTGGCTCGTATCGCCGGTCAGCGCGTCGGAACGGGATGCTCGCCGCGATAGTCGTAGAAGCCGCGCCCGGTCTTGCGGCCGAGCCAGCCGGCCTCGACATATTTCACCAGCAGCGGGCAGGGGCGGTATTTCGAATCCGACAGGCCGTCATGCAGCACCTGCATGATCGACAGGCAGGTGTCGAGGCCGATGAAATCGGCGAGCTGCAGCGGTCCCATCGGATGGTTGGCGCCGAGCCGCATGGCGGTGTCGATCGCGTCGACCGAGCCGACCCCCTCATAGAGCGTGTAGATCGCCTCGTTGATCATCGGCAGCAGGATGCGGTTGACGATGAAGGCCGGAAAATCCTCCGAGACGGTGATCGTCTTGTCGAGATGGTTCACATAGGCCTTTGCCGCTTCGAAGGTCTGGTCCTCGGTGGCGATGCCGCGCACCAGTTCGACCAGCTTCATCAGCGGAACCGGATTCATGAAATGGATGCCGATGAAACGCTCCGGCCTGTCGGTCTGCGCGGCGAGACGTGTGATCGAGATCGACGAGGTGTTCGTCGCCAGGATGGCTTCGGGATTGAGCTGCGGACAGAGTTGGGCGTAGATCTTGCGCTTGACCGTCTCGTCCTCGGTCGCCGCTTCGATCACCAGATCGGCACCCGCAAGGTCGGCCATGGTGGGCGCTGCCGAAATGCGCGCCATCGCGTCATTGCGCAGCTTTTCCTCAAGTTTGCCGGAGCCGACCTGGCGGGCCATGTTGCCGCTGATCGTGGCGATGCCCTTTTCGATGCGGTCGGGTGAGATGTCGTAGACCAGCACTTTGTAGCCCGCAAGCGCAGACACATGGGCGATGCCGCCACCCATCTGGCCCGCGCCGATGATGCCGATCGTCTCGATCTTGCTCATTACACCGATCCCGTCAAAAGGCCTTTGCGGCCTGCTTTTTGTGCGGTGCAAACTAAAAGGGCGGGGTGACTTCGTCTACCCCACCCCTCACTATTTAATACGCTTTGCCAGATAGCGTCAAAGCGCCTTTTGCAGTTCCGGCATAATGACGAAAAGGTCGCCGACGAGACCGTAGTCGGCGACCTGGAAGATCGGCGCTTCCTCGTCCTTGTTGATGGCGACGATGACCTTGGAATCCTTCATGCCGGCGAGGTGCTGGATGGCGCCGGAGATGCCGACGGCGATGTAGAGATCGGGGGCCACCACCTTGCCGGTCTGGCCGACCTGCCAATCGTTCGGCGCGTAGCCGGCGTCGACAGCGGCACGAGAGGCGCCGACGGCGGCGCCGAGCTTGTCGGCGACCGGCAGGATGACCTCCTGGAATTTCTCCGAAGAGCCCAGCGCGCGGCCGCCCGAGATGATGATCTTGGCCGAAGTCAGCTCCGGACGATCGGTCTCGGAAAGCCTGTTCTCGACGAAGATCGACAGGCCGGGATTGGCCGCCGCCTGGACCGTCTCCACCGGGGCGGAACCGCCCTCGGGTGTGGCCTGGAAGGAGGCAGTGCGCACGGTGATGACCTTCTTGGCGTCGCTCGACTGCACCGTCTGGATGGCGTTGCCGGCATAGATCGGCCGCTTGAAGGTGTCTGACGACACCACTTCGATGATCTCGGACACCTGCGCGACATCGAGCAGAGCCGCCACGCGCGGCGCGACATTCTTGCCCGACGAGGTCGCCGGCGCGATGATCGTGTCATAGGCACCGGCTATGCTGACGACGAGCGCCGCCAGCGGTTCGGCGAGGCGCTCGGTGAGCTCGTCGGCTTCGGCGAGCAGCACCTTGCCCACGCCCTTGAGCTTGGCGGCGGCGTCCGCTGCCGGCTTGGCACCCTTGCCGGCGACCAGCACATGCACGTCCGAGCCGACCTGCAGTGCTGCCGAAAGCGCCTTGGCGGTCTGGTCGGAAAGTGTCGCATTGTCGTGTTCGGCAATCAGAAGAATTGTCATCTCTCTATTCCTTGATCCACTTCAGTGGGGACGTCTCAAATTCATGTCAGGCCGAGTCGAAAACGGTTGGGTTCGAGAACCGGAGCGGAGCGTACTTCAGTACGTGAGCACCGGAAGCGGAGACCCCTGCCGTTTGCAGGCCGGCATCACATGAATTCCTACAACACGCCGGCTTCGTTCTTCAGCTTATCGACCAGCTCGGCGACGCTCTTGACCTTGACGCCCGCCTTGCGGCCGCTCGGCTCCTCGGTCTTGATCACCTTCAGCCGCGGCTTGACGTCGGCGCCATAATCGGCGGGCGATTTCTCGTCGAGCGGCTTCTTCTTGGCCTTCATGATGTTGGGCAGCGAGGCGTAGCGCGGCTGGTTGAGGCGAAGGTCGGCGGTGACGATCGCCGGCATCTTCAGCTCCACCGTCTGCAGGCCGCCATCGACCTCGCGCGTCACCTTGGCCTTGTCGCCATCGATAACGATCTTGGAAGCGAAGGTGCCTTGCGCCCAGCCGAGAAGTGCGGCCAGCATCTGGCCGGTCTGGTTGGAATCGTCGTCGATCGCCTGCTTGCCGAGAATGACGAGACCCGGCTGTTCCGCCTCGACCACGCCCTTCAGCACCTTGGCGACACCCAGCGGCTCGGTCTGCTCGTCGGTCTTGACCAGAATGGCACGGTCGGCGCCCATGGCGAGTGCGGTGCGCAAGGTCTCCTGCGCCTGCTGCGGCCCGATCGAGACAACGATGATCTCTTCGGCCTTGCCGGCCTCCTTCAGCCGGATCGCCTCTTCGACCGCGATCTCGTCGAACGGGTTCATCGCCATCTTGACGTTGGCGAGTTCCACCGCCGAACCGTCAGCTTTCACACGAACCTTCACATTCGCATCCACAACCCGCTTCACGGGCACAAGGATCTTCATTTGCCTGTCACCTCTTTCACGATAGCAACCTCTTCCAAGATAAATTGAGCGCGCTATAGCAGCGTACGCCCCTTCAGAGTTGTCGAAAGCCGACATTCCGGGCGGAATTCTAGTCTCCGACCGCCTAGTGTGGGAAAGCTTCCGTAGTTGCGGCGACCCCGCACGTCAATATCTGGGGCGCGCGCAAATCATCCGCGACGCACTCAAATCGGTTCAGTCCGGACTGGAGGCGCTTCCCCGTCCCCAGCGCGGCGCCGGCTGCGCCGGCAGCGGGTCGCTTGGCGTCGGCTCTGCGGCAACAGGCACCTGGCCGGCGACCACCACTGCCTCTTCGTCCGCGCCGGCAAGCAGTGGTACGGCGCGGTTGCGCAAGATGAGCACCAGCACGGCCCCGGCGATGATGCCGCCGACATGGCAGGCCCAGGAAACCTGATCCTCGCCGCCGGCCGCGAACATCACGATCTGGAACAAGATCCACAGGATGAGCGGTATGAAGGCCGGGATGCGCAGCGGGATGCGGGCGAAGGCCAGCACCCATACCTTCACCCTGGGGTAGAGGATCAGATAGGCGGCGACCACGCCGGCGATGGCGCCAGAGGCGCCAATCAGCGGAACCTGCGAATCCCAGGCGATCAGACCCTGGAAGAAGGCCCCGGCGATGGCGCAAAGCAGGTAGAAGACGAGAAAGCGGACATGGCCGAGCGCGTCTTCGACATTGTCGCCGAACACCCAGAGGAACAGCATGTTGCCGCCGAGATGGAAAATATCGGCGTGCAGGAAGGAATAGGTGACGTAGCTCAGGCTCTCGGGGATCACGACAAACTGTGGGGCGAGCTCGACGCTGTCGTGGACGACCGACGGGATGAAGCCGAGGCCCAGCACAGCAGCGTTGGAAAACTGCTCGCCGCCAAGCGCGGTGGCGAAGTAGATGAGCGTGTTGAGCGCGATCAGGCTGATCGTCACATATTGCAGCTTGATGTGGCGCAGCCTGTTGGTGTCGTAAAGCGGGATGAACATCGGACCCCCTCCCGCCTCGGCAGATTCAGCGGTTCTTGCCGGGAACCCATAGCACGTCGGCGTTTCCATTGTCATTGACCGCGCGCGCGGCGACGAACAGAAAGTCCGACACGCGGTTGATGTATCTTATCGCCTCGCGGTTGACATGCTCGCCTGGGCCCTGCGTCAACGCCACCATGATGCGCTCGGCCCGCCGGGCCACCGTGCGGGCGAGGTGAAGGGCAGCCGCCGCCGGCGTGCCGCCGTTGAGCACGAAGGATTTGAGCGGCTGCAGATCCTTGTTGAGCAAGTCGATGTCCTTTTCGACACGGTCGGTCTGCACTGCGGTGATGCGCAGCGGCTCATAGCCGAGCGGCTTGCCGTCGTCCGGCACGGCCAGATCGGCGCCGAGGTCGAAAAGGTCGTTCTGGATGCGGCCGAGCATCGCGTCGATCGCCGGATATGTTGCCGCGGTGTGGATGCGAGCAATGCCGATGCAGGCATTGGCTTCGTCGATCGTGCCGTAGGCGTCGATGCGCAGATCGGATTTCAGCCGCCGTTCGCCGGTGCCAAGGCCGGTGGTGCCGTCGTCGCCGGTGCGGGTGTAGATCTTGTTGAGCTTGACCACGCTCAGCCTCCTGAAATCGCGGGTCGCCTTATTTGCGGGTGAACCAGACGGCCAGCATGATCAGCACCAATGCCACGAACTGCAGCAAGACGCGCGTCTGCATCAGCTTGTTGGAGGTCATGGCGGAGCCGCCGCGCATCATGTTGATGAGGCCGCGGATCAGCACGATCACCACGGCGACCATGACGAGGACAGCGAGGATGTTGAAGACGGTTGCCATAGTGTGTTTCCAGTCGATTGCGTTCAGGCGCGTTTGGCAAGCAGGCGATAGAGCATCGCTGCCGGCAGAATGCGTTTGAGGATCACGCCGATCCTGGCCGGCACCGTTACCACATAATGCGGTCGCGGGCGCCGCGACAGAAGCGCATGGCGCAAGGCCGCATGAACCACCTCCGGCCCGGGCTTCAGCCGTGATGTGCTGCCGCCAGCCCGCAGGCGCTGCAACTGCGCCTCGTAGGCGAGGCGGTGCACGGAATTCTCATGATCGATATTCCTGAGAAACCACACAAGGCCGTTGCTGGCGATCTTCGATGTCACCGGCCCCGGCTCGATCAGCGAGACATGGATGCCGCTGCCCTGGAGTTCCTGACGCATGCACAGCATCAGCCCTTCGATCGCGTGCTTGGATGCCGAATAGGCGCCGCGAAAGCGCAGCGGCGCCAGGCCGAGGATCGAGGAGCAATGGACGAGACGGCCATGTCCCTGGCGGCGCATCACCGGCACGACACGACGGGTGAGGTCATGCCAGCCGAAGACATTCGCCTCGAATTGCTCCCTGAGTGCTGCGACCGGCAAGTCCTCGACGGCGCCGGGCTGTGCGTAGGCGCCGTTGTTGAACAGGGCATCGAGCCGTCCGTCCGTCCGCTCCAGCACCGACGCCACCAGCGTCTCGATCGATACGGGTTCGCGGTAGTCCAGATAGAAGGCCTCGATGCCATCGGCTTCGAGGGCAGCGATATCCTCTGGCTGACGCGCCGTCGCGAAGACCCGCCAGCCTTCCGCCTTCAGCGCCCGGGCGCAATAGGCGCCTATCCCGGAAGAAGCACCGGTGACGATGATGGTGCGCGACGCTTCTCCAGGAGGAAGCGTGGTTTGACCTAGGCTTGCCATTTGCCGCAATCCCTTCCCATATTCGCGGCGTCGAGACAATCGAAGGGAACGCGGTTCTTGTTGCGGAAGATCGTAGCCCTCAAACGCGTGCTCTATGACGCGCTCGGCCATTTCAACGCAGACGATGGCTGGGCGATGGCCAGTCATCTGGCGATCACGGCGCTGATGGCGCTTTTCCCCTTTTTGATTTTCGCCACGACACTGGCCAGCTTTTTCGGCGCACAGGCTTTTGCCGACACGGCCGTGCATCTCGTCTTCGATACCTGGCCCGAGCAGATCGCCAAGCCGATCGCGCGCGAAGTGCTCAATGTGCTTACCGTGCGGCGCACCGACCTGTTGACCTATGGCGTGCTGCTCGCCGCCTTCTTCGCCTCGAACGGCATCGAGGCGCTGCGCACCTCGCTCAACCGCGCCTACCGCGTCTCCGAAACGCGCGGCATCATCTATCGCCGGGTGCAGAGCATCGTCTTCGTGCTGATCGCCACGGCGGGTTTTCTGGTGATCAGCGTGCTCGTGGTCTTCGCGCCCTTACTGGCGCGGCTGGCCGAGACCAATTTCGAATGGATAAAACCCTATATGGGCACGATCACGCTGTGGCGTTACATCATCGCCTCCATCGTCATCGTCGGTGGCCTGTTCGCGGTGCATTACTGGCTGCCTGCGGGCAAGCGCCGCTTCGTCTCGATCATACCGGGCATCATCTTCACGCTGATTGCCTGGCTCATCGGGTCGACCATCTTCGCCGCCTATCTCGACCGTTTCTCGTCCTATGTGACGACCTATGCCGGCCTTGCCTCGATCATGATCGCGGTCGTCTTCCTCTACATCGTCTCGGCGATCTTCATCCTCGGCGGTGAGCTCAATGCCGCGATCAGCCGCTATCTGGAGGCACGCGCCCGCGTTGGCTGATTCTTAGTTGGCTGAGCGGTTGCCAGCCCGACGCCGAGCGTCGCGATCGCCATGCCGACGATCTGAACCAGGCTCAACTGCTCGTCGAACAATATCCAGGCGATGACCGCGGTGACGGCCGGGACCAGATAGAACAGCGAAGCGACTTTCGACATCTCGCCGTCGCGGATCATCACCATCAAGAGGAAGATGGCACCGATCGACAGAACCAGCACCAGCCATGCCATGGCAAAGATCAGCTCGCCATTGATGACGACGGTGCGTGTCTCGAAGGCGAGCGAAGCCAAGGCCATGACCGATGCACCGCCGACATATTGCCATTTGGTGGCCGCCACGAGATCGCCGCCGGAGGCGAAGCGCTTCTGCCAGATCGTGCCGGCGCTCATTCCAAGCACCGAGACAAGCGCGGCAGCAAGCGTCTCAGTCGTCACGCCGCCGCCGAGTGCGCCGAGCTTCGGCCAGAGCACGATGACCACACCGATCAGGCCGATGCCGAGACCGGCCCAATGGCGCGGCAGGATGGCTTCGCCGAGGAATCTGCCGGCGAGTACCGCCGTGATCAGCGGCTGCAGCCCGACGATCAGGGCGGAAAGCCCGGCCGGCATGCCCCTGTGAATGGCCCAGAAGACGCCGCCGAGATAGACGCCATGCATCAGGATGCCCGCGCCCGTGGCGTGCAGCGCCTCGGCGCGGGTCGCTCTCTTCGAGCTGAGAACGATCATCAGAACGGCCAGCAGGATCGCCGCCAGAACGAAGCGCGCGGCGAGGAAAGTGAAGGGCTCCGCCCATGGCATGGCGTAACGCGCGCCAATGAAGCCGGTCGCCCACAGGACGACGAAAGAGGCGGGGATGAACCGCTTGATGCTGTGCATTTTCGGAAGGCTGCCGTGTGGTCGGTGAGGGGTTGAGTGTGCGATTGCTGTAAAGTGGTTCAACCTGGCAAGCAAAACCAAACGGTTGATCCATGGGCTCATTCGAATTGAAGAGGCGCTCGTATTTGTGAGCGTGTGCGCTGATCTACATCCCAATCAGCCGCCTGACATCGGCCGGAGATGTGCCGGCCTCGCGCAAGGCGGCAAGGCCGGTATCCGCAAAACTCTTCGACAGCTTTCGTCCGTCCGGGCCGAGGACGAGGCGATGGTGGAAGTAGCTTGGTTGCGGCAGGCCGAGAACCTCCTGGAGCAGGCGCTGCACGCCGGTGGCGAAATAGAGGTCTTGCCCGCGCACCACATGGCTGATGCCTTGCAGCGCGTCGTCGACGACGACGGCGAGATGATAGCTTGTCGGGATTTCACGGCGCGCCACGATCACGTCGCCCCAGTCCTGCGGCCGGGCGTCTACCGCGCGTGTTGCGGAAAGCCTCTCATCCGAAAATTCCAGCCATGACAGATCCGTGCCGACGCGCGCCATCGCAGCGCCAACGTCCAGCCGCCAGGCGAAAGGCGCATTCTCGGCGATCCGTCGCTTGCGTTCCCTGGTCGGCAATGCCTTGTCGATGGCGGGATAGAGCGGCACGCCGTCCGGGTCCCGCGGCCAATCGCGACCACGCTTTTCGCTATCGGCAATGAAGGCTCTGATATCACCACGGCTCATGAAGGCGGGGTAGACGAGCTCTTCGCGAATCAGCCGATCGAGCACCGCCTGATAGTCCGCGAAATGCTCGGACTGACGGCGCACCGGTTCTTCCCAGCCAAGCCCGAGCCATTTGAGATCGCGAAAAATGCCAGCCTCGAATTCCGGCGTGCAGCGCGTCGTGTCGATATCCTCGATGCGCAGCAACAGGCGTCCGCCCGTTGGCCTCGCCAATTTCTGATTGAGCAGCGCCGAATAGGCATGGCCGAGATGCAGTTCGCCATTCGGGCTCGGCGCGAAGCGGAATGTCAGGAGTGTCATCCTTGGGCGGCAATCGGGTTGTGCGGCGCTTTCGCCAGTTGCTACTTTGAGCCTGATTACGAATTGCCATTTTGCGCTGGGAACAAGCAAGCATGCAACGCATCGCCACGCTCGACGACATCTCACAGGGGCTCGACGCGCTTTGTCTGCTCGACCCGCGCCTCGAAAGGGTGCGCGGCATGGCCGGCGAGGTGCCGCTTCGGCTCTCCGAGCCGGGGTTCAGAAGCCTTGTCTCGATCATCGTCTCGCAGCAGGTTTCCCGTGCCAGCGCCGACGCTATCTTCGGGCGGCTGACAAAACTCGTCGATCCGCTGACGCCACAAGCGATCCTTGCTGCGGACGAAGCCATTTTTCGCGAGGCCGGACTGTCGCGGCCAAAGCAGCGCGGCCTGATCGCCGTGGCCCAGGCGGTGGTCGATGGCCTCGACCTCGATCATCTCTGCTTGCTCGATGCCGCGGAGGCGATCACAGCCATGACCAAAGTGTCGGGCATCGGCCCGTGGACGGCGGAAGTCTATCTTTTGTTCGCCGCCGGCCACCCCGATGTCTTCCCGGCACGCGACGTTGCCCTGCAGAGCGCGGTCGGTCACGCGCTCGGCATCGACCCGCGTCCGCCCGAGAAAAGACTGATCCAGCTCGCCGAATCATGGAGCCCGTGGCGAGGTGTCGCATCGCGGCTTTTTTGGGCCTATTATCGCGAATTGAAGGGCAGGGACGCTGCACCCCCTGCCTAAATCCGCAAAAAAGCATGAAAATCATCCAGTTTTGGCACTTCGTTTGATCGACAAGCCGCTTCACATCCCTGTCATGTCGGGCTTACAGTATCCGCGCCGACCGGTTGTAGAGCCAAGGAGGTCAATGACGTGACGGTTGCCGTGTCTCCGGATGGGCTTCCAGCGCTGGTGCTGAACGCGGATTACCGTCCGCTCAGCTATTACCCCCTGTCGCTCTGGTCGTGGCAGGATGCCATCAAGGCGGTGTTCCTCGAGCGGGTGAATATCGTCGCCGAATATGAGCACGCCGTGTCGTCGCCGACCTTCTCGATGAAGCTGCCGAGCGTCGTCAGTCTGAAGGCCTATGTGAAGCCATCGCGGCATCCGGCCTTCACCCGCTTCAACGTGTTCCTGCGCGACCGTTTCCAGTGCCAGTATTGTGGCACGCCGGAGGATCTGACCTTCGACCATGTCATTCCCCGCCATCGCGGCGGCGCGACGACGTGGGAGAATGTCGTCGCCGCCTGCTCGCCCTGCAATCTGAGGAAGGGCGGCATGATGCCGGCGCATGCCAAGATGTGGCCGCTGCAGAAGCCGTTTCAGCCGACGGTGCATGATCTGCACAACAATGGCCGCCTGTTCCCGCCCAACCATCTGCATGAAAGCTGGATGGATTATCTTTACTGGGATGTCGAACTGGAACCATGAGATCGTTCGATAATTCGGGAGGCTGGCCGCCTGAAGCGATTTTCTGCGCTTCCGGTGCTCACGGACTTAAATGTCCGCTCCGCTCCGGTTCTCGAAAATCACTTCATACGACTCAGCCTGCCGAATTCTTGAACGATCTCGCGTCGGCTCGGCAGCTCAGTCGCGGGCAAAGGCGCCGCGGAACGCTATGACCGCCAGGACAAGGCTGGCGATGGCGTTCCAGCCGGCCAGCGACAGGCCGAGAATGCGCAGGGCCGCCTTGTCGCAGGAGGGCGGCACGAATTTGTCGAGCGCGTCGAGCACGCCCTTGCCGCCGGTGTCCACCGGTCCGGCAGCCGCCGCACAATCGGTCGGGCCGGCCCACCACGCCCATTCGACGCCGGAATGATAGACGCCGAGATAGACGCCGTAGACCATCAGCAGGCCGCCGACGGCCAGCAGGCTACGGGTAACCCATGCGGGGGCGCGGAGTGTCGACGCTAGCGCCGCAAGCAGCATCAGCGGCACGCCGATGTAGTAGGGGGTGCGTTGCTCCAGGCAGAGCTTGCACGGGATGTAGCCACCCAGATACTGGAAGGCCAGCGCCGAGCCGACGGTGGCGGCCATGGCGACGGCGAGGAACAACGCCGTCCGCATGCGCTGGCGTCCAATGTCGGCATTCACGGTCGCTGTCATCGATCTATCGTCCGTTCTCGCTCAGAGCAAAGGATTTGAACATCCCTGCTCTAGAAAGCGTATTTGACGACGATATAGAGCGAAATCAGGGCAGCGGCGGCGGCGCCCGCGATCAGGCCAAGGCGCTTTTCGATGAATTCGCGGATCGGTTCGCCATAGCGGCGCAGCAGCCAGGCCAGAAAAAGGAAGCGGGCGCCGCGCGCCACGATCGCCAGCACGATGAACAGCAGGAGATTGACGCCGATGACGCCGGACAGGATCGTCACCACTTTGATCGGCGGCAGATGGGCGAGGCCGGAGGTGATCAGCATCAGGATGATGAAGCCGATGCCCGACGAGACGCGCAGCGCCTCGAAGTCGTCATACTTGCCGTAGAATTCGAGGATCGGCCGCGCCACCGTGTCGTAGGCATAGTGGCCGATGTACCAGCCGGCGATGCCGCCCAGAACGGATGCCAGGGTGGCGATCAGCGCGTAGCGATAGGCGCGGTCCGGCCGCGACAGCGCCATTGGCAGGTACAGCACGTCGGCCGGCACCAGGAACACCGAGCTTTCGACGAAAGCGATGAAGGCCAGCCACCATTCGGCGGATTTCTTTGCCGCCAGCGACAAGGTCCAGTCGTAAAGTCCGCGAAGCATTGGCACTCCTAATGCACGTCGCCCAAAATGCTCAGCGGTTTTGGGATAACAATGCATAAAAACAAAGACCAAAAGCGCGCCACATGAATCTCTCCAGACGCGACGCGCTTTAATGCGTCGCCTGTCTAGAAAGATTTTTCGCGCCGCACAATGGCCGCAGCTTCACGAAATCGAAGGCTGGGGTTGAGCGAAGGCCGGGATGCCGGGAATTGGCCAGTTGACGAACAGGCCTCCAACCGTATAGTCCGCGCCCATCCAGGCCGCCCGGCCTGAGCCCCTATGGCGGAATTGGTAGACGCGCTCGACTCAAAATCGAGTTCCGCAAGGAGTGCTGGTTCGATCCCGGCTAGGGGCACCATTTGCCATCCGAGCACCTTGAAAGCTCGGTTCGGCGCTGCTGGGATAACCACCATCGAGGCGCGGGCCTTCCCGACACCATCGGACCGCGTAGCTCAGGTTGCCATCACATCGGACCCGGCACCATCTTGGTCGGCTGCTCCGGCATCGGAAACGCGTAATTTTCGCATTTCACGTCGGGATTCGTCGGACTGAACATTCCGAGCGGGTTGTCCTTGAACAGCCAGGCGTGAAGATCGTAATGATGGAACTCCGCCGGAATGAGCGGATAGTGCCCTTCCATCGGCCCCTGGAACGTCTGTCCAAAGAGTTTCGGCGGCTCCTTGGTGTCAGGCGTCAACGGTACAAGCCATTCCACGGCCACCAGGCGCAAGCCGCCGTCGACCGGCTCATAGATAAGCACATTGGGGCGCGTCGGATCTGGTGTCGGGCTGACGCTCCCGACGTTGACGAAATGAATGCCCATCGCGCCCTTCGGGTAATCCATAGCCCCAGCCACTTTTTCGCCGCTGTAATAAACGCATCCGACCGTCGACAGATAGAGGTCGCGGATGGCGGCCCTGTAGTCTTCGTACTTGGTTAGCGATTCTTTCAGGGCATCGATCTCGGCCTTGTCAGGCTCGGCGGCCTGAACTGCGGCCGCGGTCAGACAGCCGCCAACAAGGCCGATCAAAGCGAGAACGCTGCGACGCCTGAAGTGAGTTGTTTTCGTCATGCATTCCTCCCAGTTTTTTGTTGGCCGGCAGACCGAGGCGGCAATGATGCTGGTTGCGCGGCCCAGATTATCGCCGATGCTAATCCTTTCCGCTGGTTGGGAGAATTAACCCTCATGAGCTAGGCCCTCGGCACAGTGATTTGACAGCTCGGGCCGATCGGCCGCGAACGTCCACAGTCCCGCTCTGCGGCGAATTTCAGGGGCAGATCGCAAACCTTTGAGGTTGGCCGAAACACCCCCTCTTCGTCATCCCAGGGTCTGCGCGACGTCGCTTCGCTCCTGCTCCGCCCTGGGATGACGAAGGCATGGTGGCTCATAGCTAATCGCAAGCCTGGAGATTGGCGGCTGCAAGCCTACCGCCGCCCCAGCAAGCTCTTCATCCGGTTGCGCAGGATGCGCGCCATGTTGCGGGTTTCGCGGTAGAGGTGAAGCTGCGACGCCGCCTGGCGGGTGAGGCGGTCGGCGTCCGGCGTCAGGCCGATGACCAGAGTGCCGATCGGCCGGCGCTCCATCCATAGCCGGCTCATCACCGGATGGTCGGGCACGGCGCAGGAATCGGTCATCATGATGTTGGGATCGTCGAGATGCTGCCTGGTCACCTCGATCATCAGGAGCGTGCCAGGCGAATAGGCGGCGAGCGTCTCGTCATAGGCCGTCTTCCAGGTGTAGGCGACGCCGGCCTCGACGAAGACGACCAGGCAAGCGATGGTGCGGCCGTCGAGCGTCAGCGAATGGATGCGGCACAGATCCTGTTCGGCCAGCCGGTGCACGGCTTCGCGGGCAAAGGCGGCGCGGTAGCGGTCGATGGCCATGGCGGTACGCTCGCGGCCCTTCCAGCCGGCTGCCTCGAGCGTCAGGAAACGTTCGATGGCATGACGGATTTCGTCGGGCCCGCGCGCCACGACATGCTCCAGCCTGCCCAGATCGGCAAGGCGGCGCTTCAGGCGGCGGAACTCGCGATAGTGGTGCGAGCGCAGCGAGGCCTTCAGATACTCATCGCCGTCGATCTCGCTTTCGAGCATCGGGCGTTCGGCCTTGCCGGTGGTGACCAGCGTAAGGCCACGCGTCTCGGCGACGGTGGCCAGCAGGCTGGCCACCGGGCCGTCGAGCCGGATGTCAGGCAGGACAAAGACCTTCGGCAGCTTGAGATGCGGCCGCGACAGCATCGAGAAGAAATCCTCGACGACGCCGACGGGATCGTCACGGTCGACCAGCGGCGTGCCGATCGGGCCAAACGGGCTCGACCATGTGCGCATGACCCGCACGCCAAGCGGCACCGCCGGCCGCTCCACCGAGAACGGCACCAGCAAGCGCAGCCGGCTGCGGTATTCGTCGCCGTCACGGATGACCGCCAGCCGCACCTCGCGGTCTTCCAGCCTCGGCATGGCGGGCGCCAGGAAGCGCGGGTTGAAGAAGACGTTGGGCTCGATCGTGCGGGTGCAGAGATAGTCGAGCTCCTCGACCAGATCGAAGCCGGCGGAGGCCGGGTAAATGGCCAGTTTGCGCTCGGGCCGATCGTTGGCCAAGAGTTCGATATGGGCGGGATCGGCTTCGCGGGCCAGCCCCGCGAGGCCGATCACCATGGCGCCGGCCGGGCCGCCGCTGGTTTCCTCGAGCAACGGGACAGCGGCCATCACGCGGCTCCTTCGGCGGCTACGAAAATGGCCATGACGATGCCGAGCTTGCGCCAGACCGTGAAAGACAGCGCGCCGGCCTCGAAGATCATCGCGAAGGCGGTGGCCATTGCCGCGCCCCACAGGCCGAAAAGCGGGATCAGCACCAAATTGAGGCCGATGTTGAGGACCAGCGTCATGGCGTAGACGGCGGCGCAGATATTCTGGTTGCCGCTCATGGTGAGCAGGCTTTCGCAGGGCCCGACGGCGGCGCGGGCGACGACGCCGAACACCAGCAGGAACAACAGCGGATAGCCGGCGCTGAATTCAGGCCCGAACAAGCTCAGCATCGGCTCGCCAAGCACCAGCACCATCAGCGCCATGAACAGCGAAGGCCAGAAGGTCCAAGACACCGTTTCGCGGGCGAAGGCGGCGAGCTTTTCCGGCTCGCCATGGGTGAATTGCGCATAGCGCTGGGCGACGCCTGCCTTGACCGCGAAATAGACGAAATGCACCAGCGCCAGCGTCTTGACCGTGGCGAAATAGACGGCGACGTCGTTGGGGCTCATATAGGCGCCGACCATCAGCACGTCGGCATTGGTGAGCAGGAAGAAGAAGCCTTCGACCAGGAAGATCGGCAGCGACACGAGGAACCACTGCGCGAAATGCACCTTCCTCGGCCCGGCCGGGATATTCCTGTCCATCCGCGCCGTGACGCCGATGAGTTGACCGAGCGTGGTGGCGTAGGCGGCGGCAATCGAGGCGAAGATCGCGGTCCTGGCGTCGGGCGCAAAGCCCGCCAGAAGCATCAGCGCCATGAGCGCCAGGATCAGCACCGGCCGCACCAGATAGGTCGGCGCCAGCGCAAACAGCGCCCATGAATTGGCCCGCGCCAGTCCCTGCAACAGATCGGACATCGCGATCATCGGCATGCAGATGAGGCCGAGAATGAACGGCACGACATAGTAGTTCTCGATAAAGGGCGAGAGCAGCCAGACGCCGAGCGCGCCGAGGCCGGCGATCGCCGTCGAGGCAACCAGCACGAACAGGCGGCTGGTCAGCACGATGCCGCGCAGCTCGGCCAGCAAGTTGCGCTCGCGATATTCGGGAATGAAGCGGATGACCGAGGTGTGGAAGCCGAGGCAGGCGACATTGCCGACGATGACCATCGTCACCCAGACGAGGACGAAGATGCCGTATTCGAACGAGCCCATCCAGCGCGCCATCAGCACCTGGCTAATGAAGGCGATGACGGCGCTGACGATGCGGATGGAGAAGGCGATGAGCGACATGCGGCCGGCCTCGCCGCGCTCGTCGGCGGTGAACAGCACGGCATCGACGCGGCCAAGCAGCGGCTTTACGCGCAGCGCAAGGCGCTGCGGCAAGAACCGCCCGGCTGTCGTCGCCGCGGAAAAGCGCACCCACTACTCTCCGTTTTCCGCCTCTTTTCAGGCTATGCGTCTAACGAAAACACATTAAGAAACGGTTGGGTGAGCTTTCCTTCGCCTCGGCCTTGTGTAGCAAAAGCACCAAGCCCCGACGATGGGAGGCGACCGTGAGCTAGGCAGCGCGCCGTGTGGGCGCGGGCGGCGCTGGCCGCAATGGTTATGGTGTCATCGCCCGTGGGGGCCTCGATTGTATGCGGTCAAGACGCCAGACCGGGAAAACTCTTCTTGGAAATGGGGGGCGAGTTCTCTTTGGCCTTCATGCAAGGAGAACGACGCTTTTTGGGGCTCGTTGAAAACATCCCTCCACTCGACAACGCAATCGATGTTGAAGCCGGACTTCGTTTTGGCCAGGATATCGTGAGCATCCGTGCCAATGGATTCGTGCTCCCACACTACGAAAATGGTCGCATCGCCACCGGCTTGGATCATGCCGCCAATCCCCTCAGACATCTTACCGTCTACGCGTTTCCAACTGGGAAACTCGTCCTCGGGTTCGCTGTGATCCCGAATCATTGTGCTGACTGCGGCCTTCAAGAATACGTAAAAAGCGGGAGATTGGCCCTTGTTGACCAAGTGGACACGGCACGTAAACCAGTTCTTTTCGATGCCGAAATCGCCGCCAGTGCAACTCAAATAGGCTCTGACTTGGGCTTGGCCGATAGACCGCGTGTCAAGCATGGCGCGTCGGGTTACAGCGAGCGTGTCTCTGATGTAGTAAAGACCGATAGCGGTAATGCCGAGAGTGGCGAAACCGACTACCCCGCTTACAACGAGCATCCAAAGAGCCCAGCGGGCCATCTCCTTTTGAGCGCTTACGTCTTCCTCGGAGCGGCTGGGTTCGCGGGCGGTTTCTATCTGCTCTTTAAGGCAGTCGAAGATTTCTTTGCCTTCAAGACCCGCGCATCGCTGCTCAAGTTGGCGGCGAGTTTCGTCATATGCGCGGCTTGTCTGGTAGTCCTTGGTAGCGCGATCGTAGGCGCGGGTTGATAAGAAGCCCAACGCCGTGACGAAAAGTAAGAACGAGCAGATTGCAATCGTAGCCCAGAGCGAAACGGTTCCGTCCCAAACACGCTTCAACATCGCAATCCCCCCAGAATGCACAGGCATTCATCTTGCGGGAGAAGTGAAGACTCCACAACCGGAAGGATTCCGGTCATTGTTCCCCGATGGGCTATTTGGGGAAGTGTATCCGGCGCGCGTTTGCGGGCTCCGTGCTATTCACGGACAAACTTTCAATCGTCGGCGGTGTGTTAGTGCCGGCCTTATTTTCGGTCCTAGGTGACGCCGTGGACGCGGCGGTACAAGCCTATGTGGCGTGGACGATAATTATTATCGTCGGTGGTGGCGTCGGCCTTCGGCTTTTGACTGCGCCGTATTTCATTTGGAAGGATGATCAAAGGGAATTGGCAGAGCTTCGTGGGATCATCGCCGACACCTCCGTTAAGAGGCGGCAGTTCTTTGAGGAATCATTTCTGGCAGAGCGGGCAAACCTGGCCAAGGCAATGGCCAAATTCGCGGCGCTCGACCTCCCTATCGTCCAGATAGCCACGATCAATCCCGATGCCGAATTGAAACCGGTAACGGAAACCGCCGTGTTATTTTTTGCCGATGATCACTTTAAGCAATATTGGAGGAACTTTTGTTCCGGTCTTCGGTGGACCGTGGATGGTTCAAAGTTCTTCGCGGGAGCGGGCGACAAGATCCCGCAACCGCAAAAGCTTGAAGTTGTGGACCGGATTATCTTCGATATGGCTAACATGAGAGCGGCCGCAATGGCCATGGTTGCCATCCTAACCGAAGGCCATAAGCACTCCGAAGATTATCAGCAGAACGTTAAGGAGCTTCAGGACCGATACTCCCATCTGGACAAAGACCTGATGCCTAACGAGCGATGGAAATTGCCGCCGTCCCTATCGCCTCCAGACACTGGAGAAGAAAGGCAGCCGTGAACTTGCCCCTCGCAAGCTTGTTGCGAATGTTCACCTCTTTCTCATCCACGCCAATCGCATTCAGCTTTTCAACGAGCTGGGCATAGGTCACGCCCTTGCGCTTCAATTCGGCTTTCAGGAGGTTTGCCGCTAGGGCTTCGTAGTCTCAATCATTCGGTCAGCCGCGTTTGGGCTGGATACTGGCAGCGCTAGCTGACTTTGACCAAGCATGCGCGCACAATTGCTGCATGCGCCGCTGGAATATCATCACTTATTAGGGCGCATTCTTGCAGGTCGCGGATAGCCGAAGATCGCCATCGCGTGGGTCTATGTGGCCTAGCTTGTCTATCAAGGCGGCTTTCTGCCGCTCCAAGTCGAGAACCTGGCCCGACAGTTTTGCCCGCTTGGTGATCAATGCGTATATGACGAGCGGCTGTCCCATGGCCCGGATTTTATGGGAACCCACCCTTTAGGTCGTGCCGGAAGTTGGTGCTTTTGCTACATAAGGCCGCTTCGCCCCGTCACTATACGGGGAGACGGTGCCGGCAAGCGGTTGAGGGGCGGCGCCGGCGTTGCTTCATATTCACCATTCGCGGCAGAACGCGACGAAACGACAGGCCAGCTGATGGAAGTAAAACAGTCTGGAAAGCCCACTAAGGGCGTTGCCAAAGACCCTGACTGTCGAGATACGGAAAATTCGTAATAGGTATTTCCGGTGTCGGCGGGACAGCGCCCCCCTCTGGCCTGCCGGCCATCTCCCCCTCAAGTGGGGAGATTGGCTAATCGCTGGCGTTGGCGCCGCCCCTAATCCGCCCTTCGGGCACCTTCTCCCCGTTCACGGGGAGAAGGAAAGCTGCGGCTTACGCAAACGCCCCGTGGCAATGCTTGTACTTCTTGCCTGAGCCACACGGGCAGGCCTCGTTGCGGCCGACCTTGCCCCAGGTGGCGGGGTTGTTCGGGTCGCGGTTTTCGGGGGCGACGATGGCGTGGGTCTCCTGGCGAACCAGAAGCCCGGTCTCGCCGCCGTTAAAATCGTCCTCGCCGGTGGTGCCGTCGATATGGCTGCCGAACATGTCGGGCGCCTCGGGCGGTGGCGCTTCGGCGGCCTGGCGAACCAGCTCGACGCGCATCAATTGCGCGGTGACGGCCTGGCGCAGATTGCCCAGCATCGCCTGGAACAGCTCGAACGCCTCGCCCTTGTATTCCTGCAGCGGGTCGCGCTGGGCATAGCCGCGGAAGCCGACGACCGAGCGCAGATGGTCGAGGTTGACGATGTGCTCGCGCCACAGATGATCGAGCGTCTGCAGCACGACGGAGCGCTCGACATAGGTCATCACATCGGGGCCGAAGCGCTCGGCGCGCTCCTTGGCGGCATTCTCGGCGGCCTGGGCGATGCGTTCGCGGATGTCGTCCTCGGCAATGCCCTCTTCCTTGACCCAGTCCTCGATCGGCAGGTCGAGATTGAGGAATTCGGCGACCTCGGCCTTGAGGCCAGCGACGTTCCACTGCTCGGCATAGGCGTTTTCGGGAATAGCCTTGGCGACGATCTCGTCGATGACGCCCTCGCGCATCTCGGCGATGGTCTCGGACAGGCCTTCACCGTCCATCAGCTCGAGGCGCTGCTCGAACACCACCTTGCGCTGGTCGTTGGAGACGTCATCGTACTTCAGCAGGTTCTTGCGGATGTCGAAGTTGCGGGCCTCGACCTTCTTCTGCGCCTTTTCCAGCGCCTTGTTGATCCAGGGGTGGATGATCGCCTCGTCTTCCTTGAGGCCGAGCTTCTGCAGCATGCCGTCCATGCGCTCGGAGCCGAAGATGCGCATCAGATCGTCCTGCAGCGACAGGAAGAACTTCGACCGGCCGGGATCGCCCTGGCGGCCGGAGCGGCCGCGCAATTGGTTGTCGATGCGGCGCGATTCATGGCGTTCGGTGGCGAGCACGTAGAGGCCGCCGGCGGCCAGCGCCTTTTCCTTCAGCCGCTGCACGTCCTCGCGGATTTCCTTTTCCTTGGCTTCGCGCTCGGGACCTTCAGGCATGTCGCCAAGCTCCTCGGCGATGCGCATGTCGGCATTGCCGCCGAGCTGGATGTCGGTGCCGCGGCCGGCCATGTTGGTGGCAATGGTGATGACGCCGGGTTTGCCCGCCTGGGCGACGATCGCCGCCTCACGCTCGTGGTGGCGGGCGTTCAGCACCTCGAAATCTTTGAAGCCTTCCTTGCGCAGGCGCTCGGCCAGCTGCTCGGATTTTTCGATGGAGGTCGTGCCGACCAGTGTCGGCTGGCCCTTGGCGCTCGCCTCCCTGATCTCCTTGACGATCGCCTTGTACTTCTCCTCGACGGTCCGGTAGACCTCGTCGTCCTCGTCAATGCGGACGACCGGCAGGTTGGTCGGGATCTCGGTGACTTCGAGGCCGTAGATGTTGCCGAATTCCTCGGCCTCGGTCAGCGCCGTCCCGGTCATGCCGGCGAGCTTCTTGTAGAGGCGGAAATAGTTCTGGAAGGTGACGGAGGCGAGCGTCTGGTTCTCCGGCTGGATCGCCACATGCTCCTTGGCTTCGAGCGCCTGGTGCAGGCCTTCCGAATAGCGGCGGCCGGGCATCATGCGGCCGGTAAACTCGTCGATGATGACGATCTCGCCGTTGCGGACGATGTAGTCCTTGTCCCTCTGGAACAGCTGGTGCGCCTTCAGCGCATTGTTGACGTGGTGGACGATGGCGACGTTCTCGACGTCGTAGAGCGACTCGCCCTTGAGCAGGCCGGCGTCGCGCAAAAGGTTTTCGAGCTTTTCGGTGCCCTCCTCGGTGAAGATCGAGGTCTTCTGCTTCTCGTCGATCTCGTAGTCGGCCGGCTCGAGCTTCAGCATGAAGGCATCGATTGTGTTGTACATTTCCGAGCGGTCCTCGAGCGGACCGGAAATGATCAGCGGCGTGCGTGCCTCGTCGACCAGGATCGAATCGACCTCGTCGACGATCGCGTAGCTGTGGCCGCGCTGCACCATCTGGGCGCGCTCGAATTTCATGTTGTCGCGCAGATAGTCGAAGCCGAGCTCGTTGTTGGTGGCGTAGGTGACGTCGGCGGCGTAGGCGGCGCTGCGTTCCTCGTCGGACAAGCCATGGACGATGACGCCGACGGTAAGGCCGAGGAATTTGTAGACGCGGCCCATCCATTCGGAGTCGCGCGTGGCCAGGTAGTCGTTGACGGTGACGACATGGACGCCCTTGCCGGCGAGCGCGTTGAGATAGACGGGCAGCGTGGCGACCAGCGTCTTGCCCTCGCCGGTGCGCATCTCGGCGATGCCGCCATTGTGCAGCACCATGCCGCCGATCAGCTGCACGTCGAACGGGCGCATGCCGAGCACGCGGCGCGCTGCCTCGCGCACGGTGGCGAAGGCCGGCACCAGCAGATCATCGAGGGAGGCGCCGTTGGCGACGTCCTGGCGGAATTTTTCCGTGCGGGCCGTCAGCTCGGCGTCGGAGAGCGCCCGCATCTCGTTTTCCATGGCGTTGATCGCCTCGACGCGCGGCCGGGTCGATTTGACCCGACGATCGTTGGAGGAGCCGAAAACCTTACGGGCGAGACCGCCAAAACTGACCATTCAATGGCCCTTTCGATAGCATTCCAAGTCGTTGCGACGGGTACCGGCCGGCCCCATCAAATCCACGTGAAACGCGGACAAACGCAAGTAGCGCCCGGAAAACGGTTCTGGACGCAAAGTCGTTGGACAGATAAGAGGGGGCTCAATCGATGTCAACGCCGCGCTCGCCCTGTCGACCGCGCCAAATTCCGCCACAATCTGGCTGGTCTTGAAGCCATCCCGCTCTAGCTATCCCCCATTGGAGTTAATCGTATGTCCTTATTGTTCCGCCGCGCGTCGCTCGCCAGCCTCGGCCTGGCATTCGGGCTGTCGGCCCTGTCGCTGTCGCCGCTGATGGCGCAGGACACCGCCCCCGCCC
>NZ_RZPG01000034.1:0-73619 GCF_004022765.1 Mesorhizobium sp. M6A.T.Cr.TU.014.01.1.1 | reverse complement strand
CCGGCTCGGAAAGCAGGAGGACGTCTATGCCCCGCCTCTCCATTTCCTTCTTCACCGCAGTGACGCGTGTCGCGAACTCGGACCGCTCAAAACGTAGTTCCTTCTGCATCTCGATCCCTCGATAATACGTCTTCAGAGACTATGCAGATCGCTTTTCCGCTGCACCTGGAGCCAGCAGTCACCGCAATCGTCGGTCAGATAAAGCCCGATCTTGTCGTCCTCCGCAGGCTCCGTCTCTTGAAAAGTAGAAATCTTCATGAGTAATACGACTAACATCCGGATCACCGGGAGGCTGGCCAGCCGTCATCGCGATCATGAGCCAGTCGAAAGCGCCGTATGGCGGAGAAGTCTGACGAGGCTTAAGCCGAGCGGCATCGACGAGCAGCGGCGCCAGGAACGCCAAGGCGGGCGATCCGCCGAAAGTCACGACCGCCGCCTATTCGCCAATGCTCGCCGTATAATCGCGGCCTGCCCCGCAAAACGGGGGCCAACTCCGACGCCGAGCTGGTCATCGGACACCTGAAAGCCGAGCACCGCTCGGCCGCAATTTACCTCGTCCACAGAATCGGCGACCCATCGATGTCGTGCTAACAGCCAGCGTCTACAACTTCCGCCACATGCTCAACTGGCTGAGGATTTTGCTGCACCACACCCTGATTGCTCTGCTCGCCGCACGAGAATCCACGGGCTCGGCCAAAATCATCCTGATTGGGATTTTCCACGGGCAGCTAAAGGTATTAACATCGAACTGCGTCTTTCTCCTGCTCTCAATTGCACAGTATTCGGCGACATCATTTCTTCTCAGGCGCCGCGTGCGCCGGTGCGGGGGAGGAAGGGACCGCAGATTGTTCCTGTTCGCCCGGGGTCGGAAAAGGTGCAATCGACCAACTAATTAAGTGGACGGCACGCTCAAGTATCGCCGCAGTCCGGGCACGGCTGGGTGAAGCGGCGATGACATGTCCGACGCGGTCACGATAGTCGCCTTTCCTCACGATCGGCGTCTTCGGTTGCATGTACAATTTCACCTCGGCGACACCCGGTACAGCGGCCGCCCGACTGTCGCCATCAATCCAATCGAGGATGCCATCGCGATCAGCATTTAGGCACTGCGCGGCTGCAATGTGCAAATGCCTTCTGCGCAAGTCCCATTCGTCACCAATCACAAGCTTGATGTGCTCGGTAATGAGATCAATACCGTAAGCGGCCTGAACCAGCCGAGGACTGGTCCCACCCGCAAGACGCGGATTGACTTCAATGACGACTGGCCCACGCTTGGTCCACCGGAGTTCAACAGTCGTTGGCCCCCAGCCTAGGTCGAGAGCTCGCAAACAGCTCAGCGAAACATCAACGATACGCCTTTGTTCGTCATCAGTCAGCGGCGCCGGGCAGGTCAAAAGGCTGAAGACGAAATGCGGTGGGCGGTCGAACTCGCCCGCCTCAATCCCTATGACTTCATTTCCCATTATGTCAGCCCCATAGAATGGTCCTTGTGCGAATTCTTCGACCAGTATCTTCGGCGACGTTCGCCATATGTGCTGCCCGCCCAACAGATAGGTGGTATGCTCGGCTAACTCGTCGACATTGCGACACAATCGAACACCGCTGCTGCCGCTGCCTACGGCTGGCTTAACAATCACCGGCAGGCCGATCTCCGCGGCAGCGCTTTCCACACCCGCCGCATCCGTCGCCACGCGATAAGCAGGTATTGGAACGCCAGCCTTCTCGAGGAGTTGACGTTGAGTGAATTTGTCGTAGCACCCTTCAATCGATGCGGGGTTCGGTCCCGGTAGATCGAAATGCCGACAGAGCTTGCCGACTGTCGCACAGACCGACTCGTCGGAGCCCGTAAAGCCCGCAATGCCAGCAATATCATAGGTCGCACCTAGCCGGGAACATTCGTGGATCAGCGCATCGAGATCGTCTGTGTCGACTTGGATCGCCTCAACGCCTTCCGCCGCAAGGTAGTCGTACTGAGTTGGATCAGCCGACAGGGTAATTGTATGAAGACCAAGACGCTGGGCCGCTTGGACGTATAGCAGACCAATACTCCTATGGCCTTCAACTAGGATGAGCGCTCTTCTTGCCACCAGGGTTATCCCTCCGTTGAGTTCTGGCCGTCTGAGGCGTAAACAGGTATCAGGTTTGATCCGCGCCTGACCTCAGAGTTCGCAGTGAAGATATCATCGGGAGCGACCTGCAGTCGTAAAGAATATATAAATTTAGTTGAAGGATCCGTTGCAACATTTTGGTTTCCGCCATGTGGCACGGAGCGTCTCGATTTTGGAGGGTTGCGATGTGCAAGGGACCCCAACTTAATCAATCAATCATCCTGCTTTGCGTGCGCTGGTGTCCGGCCCAATGAGCCATAAACGCACATATTTTGAAAGCAACTTTCGGGAGCATGGTAGGATCGCGAGCGCTGTAGAAGACATTGTCAGGAGCCGCTGGGTCTACCGCAAGCTGAGGAACTTCCGCCCAGGCACCGAGGCCGACATCTCTCGCCTAAAACGTGCTTACGGTCTGGCCTGCTGCACCTGGGGCGGGCTAACCCGCTTCAAGGCTTACGTCTGGTCCTCGGTGGTCGCTTACAACCTCGCCCTCTTCGCCCGCCTCACACCCAGCTGAGCCCACGGATCGGGCCGTCCTCAATGGCATGCCGGCGAGCGCCGGCCGATACCTTACGCCCGCATGACTGTTGCAAACGCTCTCGGTCGGCGATTTCACCGACTCGCGACATCACGTGCCGCAAAGACACCATAGATTGACAGCGAAACGACCTTGAACGCTCGCAAAAGCAGCCGTTTATGGAGGAGGACTAGACTAAAGCACGTCCGGCGATCGATGAATCGATCGTGATGTGACGCGAATCGTTTTGGCTGATTCAACGTCCACTTTTATGGAGGTGGACTATGGCGAGAGCACTTGGTGAGGATCTGCGGTCACGTGTCGTGAAAGCTGCGGGTAAAGAAGCATCGGCCCGGCAGGCAGCGGCTCCGTTCGGTGTCGGGATATCTAGCGCGATCCGCTGGATCGGCAGAGCCCGGATGGGCGAGACGACACCACGACCCGCACGGACGACGGCGCGGCTCGCGTCACGCCCATGCCGACTTCGTCATCGGCCGAGCGGACCATCGCAGCCCTGTGGGACACCGTCGGCGCGCTCGTCGACCTTTTTACGTCAACAGAAGCGCAAACTACTTCAAGGCCGTAGGCTATGAAAGCAATCCCGCAGACTGCGATCAGTCCGAGCATCGTCCCGCGTAGTCGCTGGGTCCATAGGATACATAGGCTGCAGCCGCTGCGCCGCTCCAGCCGCGGACTGATCTGCCGATTGTTATAAGATTAAGCGCTGTCCATATGTCGCTCGTTCAAGTTGCCTGATGATCATCAATAAGCTCATTCACCCTCTGTTTGCGGTGTATCTCAGCGTGCGCCCAGCGTTCCCGTATTTCCGCGCTTTTCAGCTGCATTTCGCCATACATCTTCTTTGCTACAGAAAGCTGGTCGTCGGTTGATCTTATTCCGGGTCCTCGCCCGAACTGCAGAGCGTCTCTGCACTCCTCGAGAGTTGCGGGTAGCACCCCAGCGAGCTGGCTGGCCAACTCGCTTCGGCGCTCTGCCACAGGACTATCCTGAGACAGGCGCTTGGCGATGTCGCCAACCAGTGTGTGGGCCTTCCTGAAAGGAACGCCTCGCGACGCCATCCGTTCGGCGGCGACGACCATCATCGGTGAGCCGTCCTCCAGATTTTCACGCATAGACTGCACATTGAAAGTCATGAATTTCACAATGAGCGATGTGAGGGTGATTGCCTTCTTCAGGGCCTCCTCTGCAAGGCTCAGAGTAGAGCAGCCGTAGTTGCTCGTTTCAATCGAGTTGCTGAAAGGCGATTTGCAGGCTGCTGTCGCCGCAGCGACGTAAGCGCCAAGCACGGTGCTTGCCGATCCCTTAATGTGTTCAAGCAGAAACGGGTTCTTCTTTTGGGGGAGCATGGAAGAGCCGCCAGCAAGATTGTGAGGAATGTCGATGAGGGCGAACTCCCGCGTCGTCCAAACCTGCAGGTCCTGGGCCACACGACTAAGTAGCGTTGAAACGCCAACGAAGAGTGAAAGCGCTTGTAGGTGATGGTCACGGCTTGCAACCGCATCAAGTGAGTTGAATAACGGCAGTTCGAATCCCAGAAGATTTGCTGTCTTCAACGGATCTATAGGCATGCTGGTGGCTCCGCCGGCACCAGCTCCCATAGGGCAGTTCCTGATGTCCTCCAGCAGGCAATGGAGGCGCTGGCGCTCGCGCCCCAGAGCGAAGAAAACCCCGAGCAGGTAATGCCCTGGCGATCCGGGGAGTGCAATCTGGTACTGACTGTACAACGGAGCCACAAGTCTCGACGCTTCCTCGACTCGCTGAAGCAGAGCATCTTGTGCAATTCCTATTTCTTGGGAGATGGAACACGCAGCTTCCCGAAGGACCAGGAGAGAAATGGTCGCGTTCAAGTCGTTGCGGGATCTGGCAAGGTGTAGCCAGCCAGCCTTTTCCGGGCCAGCTCTGGCGGCGAGTTCTGCCTCGTAGGCAAGGTAGAGGCCACGCGGAGCATCGCGGCCCTCCAAAGACTGAAAGCCCTCGTCCTGGAGGTCCAAGATGTGCTTCAGGAGATCGGCAGCGGTTGCCTGGCTGACCAGGCTCTGGTCCGCAAGCATCACCAGATGTGCTTCGTCTATGGCCGCCTGGTGCCGCAGAAGGCGGCCATCGCGCGAGATTTCTATAGGCGGAGCGAGCAACTTCATCGCTTCGGGATGCAGAGTCCACCTAGCATAGCTTGACCCAGGGTCCTGCTTGTTGTCCGATTCACCACCACCCGTCTCGATGTCGATCACAAGCGAGTCGATCATCCCTTCAGCTGCCGCTGCAGCGGCGTTGAGTTCATCGGCGACGCCTATAGCGTAGGCTACTCGGTCCCTGAAGTCGCCATTTATTTGAACTTCGTCTCCCTCAGATTTCAGTAGCCTCGCCTCGGGCACTGTCTGGTCTGGATTTCGAGAAAAGCCCAGGCGTTTGAGCTTCCCGGACGTGGGAGCAAGTCGGAAGCGGATGGCTCCCGCCCTTGCGCTCGCGCGTGGAGGCGTGAACCCTTCTCCCGCATAGAGTTTAATGACCATGTCCAGGATTGACGTACCCAAAGCGTGCGACAGCATGACTGGGATCATTCCTCCAGCCATTCTGGGATTGACCTCAATGATGACCGGGCCCGACTCCGCTATCACGAACTCTACATGAGCCGGTCCGAACTCCAGGCCGAGCGCCGATACCGCGCTTACGGCAAAAGAGGCCAATTCCTGGAGAGAGTGCCCCGGAAGCGGGGGCGGGAAGTCGTGCCCCACTTCAACGAAGCAGGGAGGCGGGCCCTTGTGCTTGGCAAGAACTCCAAGGCAATGCAGGGTTCCATCGTTCGCAATTATCTCTGCGGAGTATTCCTTACCCCTTATATATTGCTGGATGAGGACATCAGGGCTGCACAGACCTACCTGGTCGAGTAATGCGCCCCTTGCGCTCTCAAACGCCTTGATGGTGGCTGCTGTGCTATCGCATAATCTCACGCCGCTACTACCGCTTCCGGAGACCGGCTTCACGACTACTGGCAGAGTAGCTTGGGCAAGAATGTTCTCCACGTCGCTGACGGAAGTAGCCAATCGCGTTTCAGGGATCGCGATTGATTGTCGCCGTAGCTCGGCCGCTTGTTTCCATTTGTTTCGGCAGGTAGCTATAGCCTCAGGATTCGCTGTTGGTAGCCCGATCGCCGTCGCAGCACTTGATGCTGCTTCAACAAAATATTCCGACGACGAGTATATTCCTGCCATCCTTCCCAATTTGGTGGCGACCCCGACGAGTTCGTCCGGACTGCGCGTTTCAGCTTCGATAACGTGAGCGACGGTGTCCTTAAGAAACGCATACCGAGCGGGATCGCGGGTAACGAGATAGGGCTCAAAGCCCAGGGCTCTGGCCCGTTTCATCAACAGTTCGCCGGTGCCCGTCGTATTGCTTTCCACGAAAAGGAAGCTACCTCGGTTCATGAATCGTCCTCCAGCACATTTAGGACAGCTTCCCGGCTTTTCCGATTCCAGCGATATCGGTTCCATGGCGGGAGAGCGGTCGAGGGATGCTCTTCGCTGGACGGAGCGTCCAGAAGGACACCTTCATGCAGACATCCGTTCTGCTTGAGCCACTCGTGGTCATAAACAGCTTCGGCGTAGCGGTGGCCTTCGTCAGGACCTATGACGACCACGGTTTCTCTTGGATACTGCCGAGCGTGCCAATGCCCAACGATGTAGCTCGCCCCGGAGGTCGGACCAGCGAAAACGGCGTGCTGCTCGTGGAGGGTATGGGTTGCAGCAAATGCCAGCGGAGCCGAGATGAGATGGACATCGTCAAACAGTTCATGCTTCACGTTGTTGGGGACAAGACTGTTCCCCAGCCCCCGCAGTTTCCGTTCGCCATCCGGTTGGCCAAAAATGACACTATTGAAGGTGTCAACTCCGATCAGGCGCGCGCCAGGGGCTGTTTGGCGGAGGCGCTCTATCGTTCCGCAAGTAGAGCCTCCTGACCCCACAGAACCGACCAAAGTTATGTTGGCGCCTAGCATCCCCGATATTTGATCGGCGAATAGCTTATAGGCTGCTGGGTTGTCCGGTGTTTCGTATTGCCGGGGCCAGAAACAGGAATCACCCAACTGTCTCATCTTAGCATGTAATGCGTCTAGCCGGCTTCTTTGATAGCCGCCCTGCTTGGCTTTTTCCGTTACTGTGACGACTTCGGCTCCCAGGGAGCTCAACCTGTTTTCCAGACCTTTGTCCATCACTGGGTCTGTGAAGATTTCGAGCTGGAATCCACGTTCCCGACAAACTACGGCCAAACCCAGCGCGAAGGTTCCGCTTGAAGTCTCGAGAACTTTCATCCCTTGCTTCAACGTCCCTCGAGCCAGCGCTTGCTCAATGATGTACTTCGCAGGGAGAAGCTTCATAAAAGCAAACTGCGCAAGATATAGATTTGTCTCACATCTAATAATACTTGGCAGAGCATATGCCTCAGAATATCCGGAAAATGGCAGGCGTCTGTTAACAGCGTCCATATTATTACCTCATCGGCAGCCAGTCATGGTCAGGTATATTTTTGGCGAGGTGTCGAAACGCGATACATCAGCGAGCACGGACTGAAGCTTCTGTGGGAAGTCCGCCGCCCTTCGATCAAGTAGGATTCCAATCATCGTGCCGCTGTGCGCGACTATTACCCCGAGAGCCTCAGTGGCCTCGGATGCTTTTAGCATCGCGTTCAGATGCTCCTTTGGAGCCCGCTCCTGATGCAGGAGTGCACTGGCCGTAGCTATTCTGCCTATCGTGGCCGTGTCAGCCCGCGGAATTGCTATCCGCGCGCTATCGAGTAGTCGATGATATTCCGCTTTGTGACTGGCGGAGATATCACCCCGCCGCTGATCATAGTCGACAGTTTCGACAGTCCCGCCTTCGTCGACTCCAACGATTGCAAGCGGCGGCATTTGCCCAAGGAAGGACAGCAGGCTACAAGCTCGCTGTCGATACGCGACCACGCCGGGATACATCACTCCGTCCGATGGCTCGATCTCGGCCATTAGCTTCTCGATCAGCGAGGTCCTGACTCTACGCTTAAAGCAGCAGGCGATTGAACGTGCCGTTGCAACAAGATCTGCTGATGAACTGGCCAGCCCTTTGCCTTCGGAGAGTTCAGATTGCAAAACGAGGGTTCCTCCTGAGGTGCCGAGTGCATCCACGAGATTCTCTGCTAGCCGTTTAGCTTTGACTTTATGAAGCGGATAAACGGTTACGGATCGCGTACCCGCTGTCGGCATGAAATGGGCACGCGCAAAAAGCGCTATGGGCATCGTGATTAAGAAATGCGGGTCCTGACGAGATGAGCCTACCGGCAACTCGCCTTGCAGCAACTCGCCGAATGTGCCGCAACAGAGAGCCCCGCTAGAATGAACCCTTGGCCCCGCCCCGTCCTCGACAGCAATCTCAGCCGCATCTCCTCCGTCGAACGCCTGGTGGTCCATGTAGGGCTTCCAAAATTCATCGGCGGCCGCTTCGAGGAGTTCTCTAGTCGAGATGCTCGCCCCGCTTGCTGAAAGGTCGATAGGATGGTCAGAGTTTTGGATCGACATATCACCTCCCCGTCAGGTACATTAAGCGAGAATAGCCCTGTCATGCGAACAGGGCTCGCTTTGAGTTGGGATACTTCCAAGTTCCCTGGGGGTGCTAGGTCACCTGGCGTTAAAGATTGGAGTGAACCTATCATAGTCAGTGAATTCAGATCGCAAAGAGTCTGTTAAATTACCTGAAGGATCTGTTGCACTACTTTGGTTGGGGGCACGACGTACGTACGATCTTCAAGGGCGCCCCCTTCAGCTGAGCAATATAGCACTGCGCACGATGCTCGATCGATTACTCCCCGAACACGGTTGCAGAGCGCCCACGACGAAAATCCCCATCAGAATTAAGAGAACCTATCGTCATCTTCACCAAAGACCGCATCGACAACCTTGGCATATGGTCAATAGGCGCAGGGTTGCCGTCATAGCACGCGGCCCTGGCCGAATGCTTGCGTTGCGCACGCTGATACTTGTTGGTCCACCGCGATCGTTTAGCCCCGCCATTCCGGCGACGAGGTTGGTCGCGTCACAGCCGAGCTCGACATCCGCTGCGCGGCCTTGCCCACGCATCTTCCAGGCTTGGGGGCCGAAAGCCATGGGCGCTCACTTCCGAGCGCTAAGAGCGCGGCCCAAACCTGAGGGACATAGCTGACAGATTATCCGCAATGAGCCCAGCCCGAGCGGGGAGCTGACTCCATGCACGGGCCGGCTGCCTGGTCCCCTCAGAGTGCTGGCACCTGTGGGCCAAGTGGCCTCGAACGAACTTTGAGCGCACCGCTGGCACGGCAGGGCGGCGCAACGCGAGCTGGCGCGTCAGCCATTGCGAAAGGTGTAGCCATAACCGTTGATTGCGGGCGCGCCACCGCGACGGGCATAGAGGACCCTCTACCCTCTGGAAAGAAGCCTCTCTGGACGAGGTCGATCATCCTTGCATTGCCTTCATAAACGGGATCGGTAATCATGCCCTCGAGCCGCGCGCACAAACGGATCGCCCGCTTGGTTTCCTCGGATGGAATGCCATAACGCGGGTACGCGTAGTCCTCGAGCAACACCACGTCATCCTGAACGATTTCCGTTCCAAGCTCAACAAGCATCGCTGTATGTTGGGCAATGCTAAGCACCTGCGCCTTTGTCTTTGCGGGACTGGCAGAGGCATTGATACCGATCATGTTCCGCTGTCGACCGTCCCCGGCGAACCCGACGATCATGCCGGCATGCGTTGAACCCGTGACAGTGCAAACGACAACGTAGTCGCCTTTGACCGGCTCGGGATCAGCGAGGGCGCGACCTCGAATGCGGTACAGCATTTTTCCGTGAGCCTGATCATAAGAGGACATCCGCTGATGTGTTCGGAAGATCCTCTGCATCGAACGTGCCAGAAGGAAATTATCATGAAGGCAATGGGTAGCTGGTTTGTGATCCCGTCGGGTATCCGACATTGAGGGGGAAACCTTCAGCCGGCGGCCGATTTACAACGTCGCCGTCATCTTGCAGGTAGGGCTAATAGGCCAGCTCCGCACCGGAAATTTCTCGTAGGGACGGCCGGCAACCCAAGTTTACGGACTGTGGCGCGGAAAACGGCTCTTGCCACCTTCTCGCAGCGCGAATCTGAAAAAGACGCCTTCGGAAGGCGGGGCTTCCAGGAGGTCTCGCCCGTCTTGCGGAAAGATCGAGACGAGATCCGGATGCCTTCTTCACTCACTCGAGGCGCAGCGCAAAAGATGGTCACACAGCTACGTCGGGGGCTAGCCGAGGCCGCCGTTCGGGTGAACAGACGCCCCGGCTGGTATCGCATAAGGTCTGCCGCCTCTTGCCTCGACCTCATAACGCTCTTTCCCAACTATGACGGATGCCGATGTCAAAGCCCTCGTCGACCAAGCGCACCTCTGCGCCCAAGATTCGGCTCAAAAGAATGTTGCCGACCCGGTCATAGACAACATCTTCATGTGGGACCCAGCTCTCCTGAACCAGGAGACATTTCATGCCGATCTTCGCGGCGAGTGCGGCGACCGTGCGCGTGTGGTAGGACTGCACGCCGCCGACGGTGACGAGCGTATCGGCATCTGACGCGATCGCATCGGGGATGATGTATTCAAGCTTGCGCAGCTTGTTCCGTCGAATGCGAGACCTGAGTTGCAGTCCTCGCGTTTGGCGTAGGTTTCCGCCTTGCCTCCGAGATACTTGCCGAGACGGTCGGGCTTCTCGATGGGGTTGGTAAGGTGAGCGGGTAGCCTTCGAACTTTTCGAGCATGTTTTCTTCAACGGCAAATGAATTTTTGAACTCGCGACGAGAATACGCAAACACGGTGCCAAGTGATGGTAACGCCTGAAACATTCTACCAATGCTCACCTGACTGTCGGGATTGTCGAATTACCGACACGTCCTCGTCGGCCCTGACTCAAATTGGGGTCGAGGGTCAGCCATAGCCAAAGGGCCAGCGATAACCATATATTGTCGGCACCCCCGCTGAGACGCGCGAAGGACATTCGATCCCTCTGGAAAGAAGCCTGTCTAGACGAAGTTGATCATGCCCATTTGCCCTCGTAGGCGGGATACGCAATCATGCCCTCAAGCCGCGCCACACGCGGATGGCATCCTTCGTTCCCTCCGCGGGATTCATAGTGCGAGTGCGCCTACTCCTCAAGTAATACCAAGCGTACCCATGATGCGCTCAAGAGAAAATGTCGCCGACCCGGTGGTTGTCCGCATCCTTGCGGAACCCAGCTCTCCTGAACCAGAAGACATCTCATGCCGATCTTGGCGGCCACCGCCGCCACCATCCAGGTTGGACTGCCAGCCGCCGATGGAGACAAGTGTGTCGGCATCTGACGTGATCGCGTCAGGAATGACGTATTCGAGCTTACGCAGCTTGTTTCCGCCTAAAGCAAGATCGCGGTGCGGAGAAGCCCTTTAGATCCTGTCGACAATGTCCGCATTTCTGTGTCCATCCACCGCCGGTTGTCGAGTCCGTGACAATCGTGTTCGGCCGGCTTCGTGGCGGACTCTCATTAACGCGTTGAGCAACATGCAGAAGTTCTTCTGAGGCTCTTTCCGCTCAGTTGGCACGACTTTTGAACCTCACATCGTGAGGCGCCAGGAGCTGCCCGCCAAAATTGATGCTGTTGTGGGGGAGGTCGAAAATTCCAGTTTTGTCATTTAACTTCTTTGGGACCGAGCGTGTTGATGCGCCCGCTTGGAAACTATGAAACGTTTCCCCGTCCATGGACGCGGCGCCACTGGTCGCGACGTACTCGCCTTCACTGTCCGCCACTGGAGCCGGCAGCCGGTGCGGCTCGCGATCATCATGGCTGCGATGCTTGCCTCCACGCTGGCTGACGTGCTGATGCCGGTCTATTCAGGTCGTCTCATCGATGCTGTTGCAGGTGGCGCTGCTGTGGCAGCACCAGCCTGGCATTCGGCCCTTGCAGCCTTCTCTGTACCGATTGCGCTTGCGCTCGCGGTCATTGCCATGCGCCACATCGCCTTCATTGGTCTGAACGACCTTTTGCTGAAGATGATGTCCGATGTCGCGAACGAAGCGTTCTATCATGTCCAGCGCTTTTCGACAGACTGGCATGCGAACAGCTTCGCCGGCTCGACAGTGCGCAAGATAACGCGCGGCATGGGGGCGCTCGACCCCCTAAACAGCACAATATTGGTCGCGCTGTTCCCGTCCTTTATCATCTTGGTAGGTTCGACGGCGCTGCTCGGCTGGCACTGGCTGGTCATGGGGCTGATCTTTGCTTGCGGCTCTCTGATCTATCTTGCGTTTTCGATTTCGCTGTCGCTCAGCTATGTCGCGCCGGCGGCGAGCCTTGCCAACCAATGGGACACAAAGCTCGGCGGCGCGCTTGCGGACGCGGTCAGTTGCAACGCTGTGGTCAAAGGCTTCGGCGCCGAGGTCCGCGAAGACGCGCGCCTTGCAAATATCATGACCAAATGGCGGCACCGCACGCGCAGGAGTTGGGTGCGCGGGACGAACATTGGCTCAACCCAAGGCGTCACTTTGGTTGCGCTCAGGGTGGCGGTGATCGGATATGCCCTGCTTCTGTGGTCGCATGGACAGGCAACGCCTGGCGAGATAGCCTATGTACTCACGTCCTTCATCGTCCTCCAGGGCTATCTGCGTGATGCCGGCATGCATGTCCGAAACGTGCAACGCTCGGTTAATGATATGGAAGAACTGGTGGCCATCCACAATCAGCCGCTGGATGTTGCGGATCGTCCGGAGGCCAAGCCGATCCGGATCACGACGGGCCGCATCGATTTCCAGAACGTCCACTTCCGCTACGCCAACCATCCCCTGCCGATCTATAGCGAATGTTCGCTGTCGATTGAGGCTGGCGAAAGGGTTGGGTTGGTTGGGCCCTCCGGTTCCGGCAAGACAACATTCGTGAAGCTCATCCAGAGACTCTATGACCTGAGCGGCGGCCGGATCCTGATAGACGGCCAGGACGTCTCCGAGGTGACCCAAGAGTCGCTCCGTTCGCAGATCGCGATCGTGCAGCAGGAGCCTATCCTGTTTCACAGGTCGCTTGCCGAGAACATCGCCTATGGCCGGCCTGGCGCGAGCCAGGCCGAGATCGAGCAAGCGGCACGGCTGGCCAGTGCGCACGACTTCATCGCGCCCCTGCCGAAGGGCTATGGGACATTGGTCGGCGAAAGGGGTTTGAAGCTCTCCGGCGGCGAGCGCCAGCGGGTGGCGATCGCGCGCGCCTTCCTCGCGAACGCGCCGATCCTTATCCTGGATGAGGCCACATCGAGCCTCGATTCGGAATCCGAGGTGCTCATTCAACAAGCGGTGGATCGGTTGATGGTGGGTCGAACCACACTCGTCATCGCACACCGGCTGTCGACAGTCCGCTCGCTCGATCGGCTGCTCGTCTTCGATCGTGGCCGCATCATGGAGGACGGCGATCATGCCGCGCTGATCGATCTCGATGGTGGCATTTACCGCCGCCTCTTCGAACGGCAGGCGTTGGAACTAGCGAAGGGCCTGGCCTGAGCGCCAACCGGGTTGCGCGATGCGCCGAGCCGTTGCCGGAGAGGCGTGTGGCAGTGAGGCCTTACCGAAGAGCGGCGGGCGTTACGGCCGGCGAAACCAGCACGGCCGGAACTGTCCGCCAAGCGGGCGGGCGGGAATGCATCACGTCTAAGCTTCGGCGAATGCGCGCAGTTACACGCGGGCACCGAATTGTCGCGCCTCACGGCGAACGCACCAGAAGGGCGGGAATCTCGACGGTCATTTGGGTCCGGGAAGTGTGCGGCCCTCGCCGTTACCCACATTTCGCCAAAGGAAGCGAAGTCAACGCACATTGAAGAGGGCGGTGCTTCCCGGCCGGCTGGGAGCCCTGTCGCTGGCCCAACCTGCCGCACGCCGGCCACGTCAACGCATCAAACTCCCTTCGGTTCGCAAAGTCGTCCCCTCGGAGACCCGGAAGCGCAAGAGCTGCGCAGTCTTCGTTTAACTCTCGCCATCTGCTCCGGGGGATTGGATTCCGTTCCTTTGCTAACAGAGTGGCAGCTGAGCACGAACTCGCCGGCCTCGTGTCTTTCGATTACGGCCAACGGCATAGGAAGAGATTGGATACGCCGGCCCTCTGCGGAGCGAATGAACAGTTCTACAGATCATCGACGTCCGCGAAATTGACCTCGGCCTTTCCGGCCCAGCGCTGAACAGTGCTATGCACGTCCGGTACGGCAGGACGGCGGAATCGTAGTCTGCCGAACGTCAGCCATTGCGAAAGGTGTAGCCGTACCCGTTGATCGCCGGCGCGCCGCCTAGATGTGCGTAGAGGACCCTCGATCCCTGTGGAAAGAAGCCCCTCTGGACGAGATCGATCATCCCTTGCATCGATTTGCCCTCGTAAACGGGATCGGTAATCATGCCCTCGAGCCGCGCGCACAGACGGATTGCCTCTTTGGTTTCCTCCGATGGAACGCCATAACCCGGGTACGCGTAGTCCTTGAACAACACCACGTCTTCCTCGACAATTTCCGCTCCGAGGTGGACGAGCTTCGCTGTATTTCGGGCGATGCCAAGCACCTGCGCCTTGGTCTTGGCGGGCATGGCGGAGGCATCGATACCGATCACGTTGCGCTGTCGACCATCCTTGGCGAACCCGACGAGCATGCCGCCGTGGGTTGAACCAGTCACCGTACAGACGACGATATAGTCGAAGGCAAACCCAAGCTGCTCTTCCTGGGCACGCACCTCCTCAGCGAACCCCACATAGCCCAGGCCGCCGTATTTGTGGACAGAGGCGCCGGCAGGTATCGCGTATGGCCTGCCGCCCCTTGCCTTGACCTCATAAAGTGCCTTTTCCCAGCTGCGGCGGATGCCGATGTCAAAGCCCTCGTCAACCAGGCGCACCTCTGCCCCCATGATGCGGCTCAAGAGGATATTGCCGACCCGGTCGTAGACGGCATCATCATGTGGGACCCAGCTCTCCTGGACCAGGAGGCATTTCATGCCGATCTTGGCGGCGACCGCAGCGACCATGCGCGTATGGTTGGACTGCACGCCACCGATTGTGACGAGCGTATCGGCATCTGACGCGATCGCGTCGGGCACAATGTATTCGAGCTTGCGCAGCTTGTTTCCGCCGAACGCGAGACCGGAGTTGCAGTCCTCGCGTTTGACGTAGATTTCCACCTTGTCGCCCAGATGCTTGCCGAGGCGGTCGAGCCTCTCGATCGGCGTGGGTCCAAAGGTGAGCGGATAACGTTCGAATTTTTCCAGCATGCTATCTCCAGCAAAAAAGTACCTGAACCGGCTACGCACCGGTCAGCCCAAGGGTATGTGTGATCAAAGACACCCGTCTTTCGAAGCGGGTGCAGAAGTCGTTCATCGGTAGTGCAGCACCGAGTTTGTCATTGCGACAAGCACACCGCATCCGGCGTGCTGCGATGACTCTTATGTGCCTAATCGACCAACCACCCGCATCTCACGGCCTAAGGACAAACCGAATGTGGTCGCGTGTTAGCCGAACACAGATTCCCTATACGATCAGCTCAGTCATCAGAGGGGACCAAAATTGGTGTGGGTCTGAGCACTGATCCTGTCATCCGCGCATCAAAGCAGCAGCACATGCTGGGCATTCGACCAAACCGGGACACAGCTGAAACTGCATTCCGCAGTTGATCCAGAGTCAGACGACTGGTACCCGAGCTTTCCTGTAACTATCGGCATGCTGGCCCCTGTGGCGAGTTCCACGAGCGCGGCTAGAGGACTGCCAGATCAGAAAGAGCACGCGGCCGAAGTAGCAGGCCTGAAGCAGCAGCGAACAGGCCAGCGTCATGACGACTGCCAGACGGAGCGAATCCAAAGCGACGTAAACAATCAAAGCATTGCTGCACAGGACCAGCCCCAGGAGCCGACAAAAGGATGTGAAGTGCAACGCCGTTCTCCTGGTTTTTCGGCCTGATCATGCTGCGAGCTCGTCGGCCGCAACATGGGTCTGGCAGTTCTTGGGGCAGACGCGGGCGCAGGCTCCGCAGCCGATGCAGCGGCCGGCATTGTCAACAACCATGATCATGCGATTGAGCTCGCCGTCGAAATCGTCGTCCTCGTCATCGCAGGGGCCGAGGATTTCACCCGCGTCATCGACGCCGTGAAGATGCATCACATCGCGCGAGCAGACCTTGAAACAACGGCCGCAGCCAATGCAGGTCTTGCTATCGATGAAGGTCAGGTACAACGGCATCCAAATGGAGCCGTCACGGGTGGTGAATGTGCGCATCATCCTAAATTCTTCATTGAAGCGAGTTCTCTCTTGGCAGCATCCAACTCGGCATAAACGGCGTGGGTTTTCTCGGCGACTTCCTGTATGTCGGCCCACTTTTTCGGCAGACCCTCGACAAGGTCCTGCAATGCCATCTTGGCAATAGCTGCACGCAACTGGAGCTTTCGGACTTTCTTCCTCATCTTATCTAGGTCTGACATAGATCCTTCCTGGAACAATGGTTTTCTTGATGCGCGCCATCTCGGGCTAGGCTTCAATGGCTGCAGTCGCATCGTCGACCAGTTTCGTACCGGCCTCAGCCAGTTTGCGGAAAGTCTCGAAGCCGAACCGGTGGACGTCTCGATAGAACGACCAACCGCCGGAAGCCCCCAGGGGTTTCATTCCAATTATCGGCGACGTCGACACGCCGGAGCGCTCCTCAATCGCAAGCGCCACGGCGGTGTAAAACATGTCGAGCCTCCACAGCGCGTCCGAATCAGGATGGCCGATGAGAGGGGTCGCACATTGCTGTTCCTTGGTGATGATGAATTCGGCCAGCAGCTCGGCGTCCGAATTGCCTTCCCATAAGCCGAAGGAATCCTGAGTACGGATCAGCCGCAGAAGGCATTTGACGAACGGGCGAGCAAGGGCTTCTTCGTCCTTGTTGACAGCAGGGCCAACCGGTGCATGAGGCATTTCGTTGTTCCTCATTTCAGTCTTCGTCTTCGAGGGACGATTTCCTTTTCCTGCGATGCCCACTCCGGGCCCACTTGCGTGGCCGACGAATGGCTTGGGCGGCCCAACCCCACCCAAGAGCGCCCCGTGGCCGACCTCGACATGTCCACGAGTGCGAGACCTACGGCGCGAATTCGCGGCGCACATCGTCTGCGCCGCGATCCGACCGGTGGTCAACGCAATTGAAATCCAACCTGCCGCAAGCCGCCCGCCCTTGCTGCATCGACATACTTGCTGCGAAGCGAGCCTCGATGGGCGGATTGGCCAGTGTTCAATTCCAATTGTCATCCCCTTCGCGATCTTTGCTCAGGAAGTGACTGCGTTTTGAGTTTCGAAAGCCTTGTTTTGCGGAGCCACACAGATATCTGCGTGACAGGCGGGCTCACCCGTGTAGTTGGCCAGGGCTTGGAGCAACGGGGTGAGGTAGTGCTGTTTGGTGTGGTCCGGCATTGGCTCCGGGTGGTCCAGCGATTTGATTGCCACCTCGATCAGCTCGATCGCGCGATCCTTGTTGCCGCTCTCGTAATAATACTGAGCGACCGGGATGTACCAATGGAATTTAAGAGGCCCGTCGCCTTGCGGAGGATTAAGTTCCAGGATCTGTTCTGAGAGCTCGTTGCCCATCGCAAAGCGATCATCATGCGGAAGATAGGAGTTGTCGATCGTGGGATCGAAGAGTTGGTTCAGCGCCATGACCATCCAAGACACCGCTTCGAACTTTTTGTCGATCGCGTCCTCAACCAATTGGCGCATAAGCGGCAAGCCGGTTTTGATGTCGCGCAGCTTGTGAAGCAGAAGATCCGCATGAATCTCCCGAAAATGAAAAGAGTCTGGCATCACGGCGAGGCCTTCTTCGATGGCCAATAGTGCCGCTGTCCAATCCTCGTCCTGCATCGCCGGCCTAAGTTTGGCGTATATCGGCCGGGTCAGTGACCTTTCGCGCGCTATACTTTGGTTACGCGCGATTCGCTTCGCATCGGCGGCTTTCGCTTCATAGCTGCTGCGCCAGCTGTCGTTAAGGACTTGCGGCAAAACGTCATCGAGTTCCGCCGGGTGGCCGATAAAAGCGATGTGGCCGTCGCGGTCGACCACGAACGAGGTGGGAATCCCGATCGAAGAGCTGGGATCCATCCAGAGCTTGTTCATTTCGCCAGTGTAATCGAACGCGATACGATAATTCAGATTCGAGAACTTCTCGGTCAGCCAGGCATCCACCTTAGTACGTGCCTCGTCCGCGGTTGCAGCCCGTTCGCCAGCTGCGACTCCGATAATCTCAAATCCGCTGTCTGCATGTTTCTCCTGCAGTTCAACCAAATGCGGCATGGCCGTCACACATGGTCCGCACCAAGTCGCCCAAAATTCAACGAGGTAGACCTTGCCGGGCTTAAAGTTCGTAACGGGCTCGCCACGCAGCCAGTTCTCCACTTTCAGCGGAGGAGCCGGGGACCCCATACGCAGTTCCATGATGTTCTTATCCAAAGCTACCCACACCTTTCGTGGCTTTTATGCGTAAGTTGGTTTCTCTGTCAGAATCGCAACACACGGATCAGGAGGCCATCGCTCGTCTTGCGCGTTTGCATCCAGCCCTCTGACAGTGTTGCCGCCCATCAAGCAGCAATGGGCGTGCCAACCCCTCTCAGCTCCGGTAAGCGGCGGGGAATGCTTTGAAAATTCTCCACGAGCCCAAACACGGCCGATTGTCGTGGACCTGACATGTCTTCTGCCGCTGTCGGGTTTCGCCCTCTTGAGCCAGCCGCTTTAGGACAGGTGAGAGCTTGGATGGCTCGCCTGTCATTAGACTGGCCGGCGTCCTCGAGCAGTGGCACTTTGGCGCCGGGTCGAAAGTGCGGGGCGGCTTGGTCCTCGTGCCGCCACCGCCGCGTGTGGATCCTTGCCTCGTGGACATAAATCACCACGCGGCTGGCAAGTCGGCGGCATTGGGCTCAATCAGCGCGGCGTTGAGCCCCGACAGCACGTAATGCTGCACCAATGTATCGGATGCCCTTCGCTGCCTCCACTTCTGCAGCCAGGCGTCGAGCGACGCTACCTGCCCACGTTCGAGCGCGACTGCAGTAATCTGCGCCGCAGGATAGCCAGCCGCCATTAGAAGGTACTTGGGTCGGATAGGCGTTCTGCCAGCAAATGAGGTCCGCTGTATTTCCTCGCGATGGATCACAGGCGTTCTCGGGTGATCGGGCACTATGCAAGGCGCGTCACGCTGACTAGCGCCTCGAACCACACCGGTAAAGACGGCGAGGCTAACACGACGGATATCGCAAGATCCCTTGAAATGTCTCGTTCCCCCGGCGGAGCGCGTCCAGCTCACCTTGCGGGCGTACCAGCGCCGAATGGGTACGCACGACGTCAACCTGCCTTTGGGCCCAGAGCCTCCTTGCCCTAGCCGCATGGCCCCGGCTGGTCGAGAATTTCTGGTCGTCGAGCAGTAGAACTCTTTCACATGATGGCGAATGCGCGGCGTCCAGTGGGAGAACACCTCGGCATAAAGAGCGTTACTTCCCGGGCCGACGGTGGTGAAGCATAGCGCCCCGGTCGGAGCTATTTGCCTGAGGGGCGGAGGTCCTCTTGCGCAAAAGACACGTCCTCCCAATCCGCAAGCGGTCCTGTTCGGCGCTATCCGATGTCCGACAACGTCGGAGGCGTAACGTAGCTGAGCAAGATCTATCGCTTTGCCTCGAACGATTCTCATTTGGCATGGCGCGTGCGCGTTGATCCGCAAACCCCGCCATGAGTCGAAATCGGAGCTGGCCGCCACTCCACTTCCTCCTACCACGAGAGCAGACGGGAAGCAGCGCCTTCAAATGAGGAACAAAATCACTTTACCTCGAATCTTGCCTCTCGACTACAACCGGACCCATGGAACCGCGTCCGCGACCATACAATGAGTGCGCCCCGAGGCAATTGCCCAGCGCAAAATGGCTACGCGCGATCACGCCATGCATCCAGGCTAACGAAGGCACCTCGGAGAGCCTCGCCGCCATCATCGAGACCTATCTAAGCCCACTTGAGCCAGCACAAAGGAATTTCAAACATGCACCAAGATACCGTCCGTGGGAGAGCTTTCGCCATGCCCCTGACCAGCCCGGCCTACCCACCCGGCCCATATCGCTTCAGCAACCGGGAGTATCTGATCATCACATATCGCACCGATCCGCAAAAACTGCGCGACCTTGTGCCGGAGCCGCTTCAGGTGTGCGAGCCTCTGGTCAAATTCGAGTTCATTCGCATGCCGGACTCGACGGGCTTCGGCGACTACACGGAAAGCGGACAGGTCATCCCTGTCTCCTTCTGCGGCCGCATGGGGAGCTACACCCACTGCATGTTTCTCGACGACCATCCGCCGACAGCGGGCGGACGCGAGTTGTGGGGCTTTCCCAAGAAGCTCGCCAGCCCAACGCTCCGAACAGAGACGGACACGCTTGTTGGCACGCTGGACTACGGCCCGGTCCGCGTCGCGACGGGTACGATGGGCTACAAGCACCGGGCCGCGGACCTTGCGAGCGTTAAGGCCTCGCTCGCCGACCCGAACTTCCTCCTCAAAATCATCCCGCATGTCGACGGCACGCCGCGCATCTGCGAACTCGTGGAATACCACCTGGAGGACATCGATCTGAGAGGCGCCTGGACCGGCCCGGCAGCCCTGAACCTCTGGTCGCATGCGCTTGCCCCCGTCGCCGAACTGCCGGTGCTGGAAGTAGTCTCGGCCGTACACCTCGTCGCCGATCTCACGCTCGCGCTCGGGAAGGTCGTCCACGACTATCTCGCGGAAGCCGAGCCTCGCCATCGGAAAGGAAGAAACCATGAACTTTCACAATGATATTTTGTTGAACCAGCGCGACGGGGAGCCGGTGGCCGGCTTATCGACAAGGTGGCGGTGATCGCCGAAGCCGCGAGCGGGGTCGGCAAGGAAAGCGCGGTTCGCCCGCGAGGGAGCAAGAGTGGTCCGCGGATCTTGATCACAGCGAAGTCCAACAATGGCGTCCGGGATCGATCGATTGACGAAAAATGGTTGCCAGGGTGAGAGGCAGGTGGAACGCGGCTGATGCAGGCAATCGAAACCTTCGGGCGCCTCGATGTCCTGTCAGCAACGCCGGCGTCCAGAACGTAGCGCCGCTTGTCGAGTTCTGCCACAAGGCGCTTCCCGCCCGTGATAGGCTCCATCTCAGGGGTGTCGGCGAACTCAATGTCACCAAAATCAGTGTAAGGCTCGGCCTGCTGTTCGGCGTCTGCCTCAGAAGCAGACGCTCGCCCCTGTCGCCGATATCGCCGTAAAGACTCGGCCGGCAGGGAGGTGGACTACGACCTACCTTGAACTTTGCTTTCTACCGTCGTCAGATGAAGCGAGCCGAAATGTTGCGCCGCGGTGCTGATGACAAAAATTCTCGGCGGCTCGAACTTTACCTCTCGCGCCTCTACGAGGAGGTTGCACGAAAAGCGCGGCCTTGCCCACTCGTCATCACAAGAGCGACACGGGCCGACATGGCGGCCGAAACGCTCACCTCATGCGCAACCTGGTTAAGAAGCTGGCGCAAACGGGGCCGAGCGAGGCGGAACTCGAGGGGACGAGGATGAAACGCCCAAATCCTCAAAGAGACGGCCCGCATCGAGAAAAGCCGTGCCTGCCGAGATCGGGCAAGGGCGGGTGGCCAACGCTACCCAGCCGTAGGGAAACCCGTGATCACGCTTTAGGCACCCAATAACGATAATGGAAAAATCTGCGCGAAACGGTCGCACCGGTATTGACATTAATTGACACACCCCGCGAACACTTGCATAAGCCACATAGCGGTAGTGACTAGGTGCATGCCGCACCCAATTTTTTCCCTAGGGCGAGGTCTGATCTATGGCGGCACTGGCAAAATTCAGACCAGTTGATTCCAGCCAACACGACAAGGACGAACTCCGCGAAATCGTCCGTGAGCGCTCTTTTCGATCCGGACGCTACACGCTCTCGTCGGGCATAGAGAGCGACATCTATTTCAATATGAAGCCTACCATGATGATGGCGCGAGGCGCGCAACTTGCCGCTCTTGAGTTCCTAAAAATCGCTGAGCAAGTGAAAGCAGAGTACGTCGGCGGCCTTGAAATGGGAGCGGTCCCCGTAATCGGATCGATGGCAGCTGTCAGCTCGGCGATGAACAAACCCATAAACACGATCTTCGTTCGCAAGACTCCAAAGCCTCATGGCACAAGGGACGTGATTGAAGGTCTTGGGCCCAAAGAAGATCTCGAGGGAAAAGTCGTCCTGATCGTTGACGACGTTGCCACAAGCGGCAAGTCGATATTGAAGGCGATTGAAGAGGTTCGCCGCGCCGGGGGCATTGTAGGTGACGCTGCTTGCCTCGTGGACCGCGACGAGGGAGCTACGGCGCTGCTAGCCCAACATGGGGTCACGCTGCATTCCGTTCTGCATGCGAGCGAATTTGTGGAACGCCACTGACAATCTCATACAACGGCTTTCCGGCGACCTAGCCTTAGAGGACATTCCGCCGCTTTGCAGCGAGTGCAGGCGCCTCGCGAGTAAGAGCGACTGCCCTTGCCCATCCTCACTGCTTTTGGTGCAACATATGCTGGCTGCCGTTCACCAGCCGCTTGACGCCATTGACCACCTTTCTGAGCAAGGCGCCATCAGACTGAAGGCTTTTACCGATTATCTGGCGACGGTCGTTCGAATAGCTTCAGAGCGCGGAGACGCGGCACCCTGGATCGATCTAGCCAGCCGGTTTAGCGCCCTTTTCGGTCCCGACGAGGTTGCCCATTAATCTAGTGCTTATCGCTTTCCATGAACTAGCAGCCTCGGCGGCATCGCGTCATGGATCGCCAGCGGCATGCCGGCCCATGATGCGAGCGTAAAAGCGCCGAGCAGCCGGTGCTGAATCTCGGACGTGACGACGCCGATTGGCGCGATGCGCGTTGGCACGGGCCCTCGTGCCCAAGCATGATGCGTTCCCATTCCGCGGCATCATGCTCGCGATCCCGTCTGTGCCGTGCTTCGACCGCCCTCGGTAGCGGATTTAGACAATCGTTGGTGGAGTTGGCTGGCGAATTGGCGAGTTCGGCCTTTGGTTGGAAGACCGGCTTGCGGCGGGCCAACCAAACGGGATTGGCGACACTGGAGTATGCCTTCACTGGGGTCGCGTCCTTACGCTGTAACGCGGCGGTCAGCGAAGCCGCGCGAGCGCCCCCTCGATAGCGCTGAGCGGGCGAGCGGCTTCGGGGCGGGCGCAGGGGCTGGGTAGACCGGGCCGGACTCACCTAACTCACCGGGTCCAGCCACGACATGCATCGCCAAAGGCAACCCGCTGAGCGCGGGCTCAGCCATGGCCGCTGAGGCTACCGCACTCTTTCGAGTGAACGTAAGGACTTAACGAGCGTAGGGGAAACGTCCGCAGAATATACGATGTGCCTCAGGGCCCGAGTGCTTATTCGGTCAAGATGATCTGGGCTAAGGCTCCCGCGTTCGCCGCAACGAAGGCGTACATATTCCCTGGATGCACCGCCAATGAACAATAGTAGACCAGTTATATCCCGCTGCCCATTTCTTCGGCTACGAGGTCGGGCCGGCGCTCGATCAACGTACGGCTGATGAAGCCCAGATGCTCGGGATTGGTGCATGGCGGGCGCCCCAGAAGGCTGTCCAGGATGCGGCGCGCTCGCCAGGCCAGCAGGCCAAAGTTCGGATCAGCCAGCCCGCGCTGTCCAAGGCAGGCGTTCTGAACGAAAAGGCGTCTGTCTCGCGGTCCGTCCCAGTACACCGAAAAATCCTCGCCGGTGGCGAGCTCATTGCCGATCTGCTCGAGGCGATCTGCGATCGGTTCCAGGAAGTCCGGCAGCGCGTTCTCGTACCCCGTGGCCAGGATGACGATGTCCGCGGTTACTTCTCCGATGTTATCCATGCCGCGCTGCAGCGTGAGCCTGTGCCCCGCCCCTGCGTTGATGCAGCGCGACACGTTGCAACTTGGCCGCAGTGTGACGTCGCATTGGTGTGGCTCGAGAAAGGCGTGGTGGTAGAGCGCCTGATAGACCGCGCGCAACGTGCTTTCTGAAATCCCGTCGGAGGCAAGCGCGAAACGCCGCAGGAACAGCTGGCGATGCACCTCGCTCATGGCCGCAAAACGATCCGAAAAGCAAGGCGTGAACAGCTCGTTTGTGAACGGGTGGTCGTCGAAAGGCATCTCGCGCGTCAAGACCCAAGTGATCGCCGCGGGCCGCCGTTCTTTCGGCCGGCCGACAAGGTGCAGCAGCAGCTCGGCTCCCGACTGTCCGCCGCCAACCACGCAGACATGCTTTTTGTGCACCTCAGGATGGATATGCGCTAGGTCTGATGAGTGGAACAGGTTGGGTCCAGTCCAGCCATGAAACTGAGGCGGAATTTGCGCCTGCTTGCCTATGTCGATGACGAGGTTTCTCGCATCAAGGACCGCGTTGTCCGTCCGCACGCGAAACTCGCCGTCAAAACGGATTTCGCGAACGGCCTCGCCGCCACGGACAAGCGGATTCTTCTGGAACGCCCAGTTGAGATATTGAGCGAACTCGGCTCTGAGCACCCCGTGAAATTGCGCATTGAGGAAATGGTAAAGACGCCCGTTCTCGTGGAGGTAGTTTACGAATGTGTAGGCTGATCGCGGATTGACCAGAGTAACCAGATCCTGGAAGTGGCCGACCTGGAGCTCCGCGCAATCGAAAGCGCTGCCTGGATGTCCGCGGAAATCGACCTGCCGGTCCAGGAACAGTGCCCCTTGCGCAATCTCTTCCTGTATCTGACACGCAAGGCTCAAATTAGATGGTCCAGCACCCACACCAATACAAAAGAGGTCCACTTATCCTTACTCCTCTAGGAGTGTTTTCCAACTCAGCGGCATGTTGACGTCGATCGCCGGGCATTGAGCAATGCGAACCTCACAGGCATGCTTGAGCCGCGGTCCCGACTGAGAGGACAGCAAAAGCGTGTGCCGCCTTCCAGGTCTTGGGCTCAATGTCGGCGGCATCGACAGCGGCGCGGCGTGATCCGAACCCAAGAGCAGAAGGAAAGTGTGTGATGCTGTCGCGCGCCTCTTCCGGATCTTACGGCGGCTTCTAGCGCCGGCCTCCACCCCAGGAGTGGCTGTTTCCCTGCCACGACGGAAGCGGCTCTTTCTTTCGAGGGGCGTAACCATGGATAACGGCTCTTAATGCTTTCGGAGACTCCCATGCATGCGGCGTGCCGGATAAAGACCTGTCAAACCAACGAGTTCGCGTAGTTCCAGCTCGTCTGGAATCCGACATTGTCGCACGTCCGACGATCGGGCAGGGGAAGCTCCGCGGCAGCGGCCCTTGCACACCGCAGGCCTGACAGGGACAGCCGCCGATTTGACGCGCGTCCGGGTACTGATAAGGGGCCTTCCAACAGGGTTCGCGCACGAGGCGGGGTCCCCTGGTACACCCGCCCTGTGGCTTGGCTGCGGTCTGCTGCAGCCGTTCGTCTTTACTGCCCGTTGCGGACGATCTCGCACGAGTTGGATTCACGAGAGCGTCGTGAAGCAGTCGAGGCGTCCGGTTTGGCTCTGACAAGCGTCGCAAGATGTTCGCGGATCCAGCCATGTCTCCGCAATCCGACCGGTAACCGACGACGACTTCGGACTGGTTGGCGGTCCTACGACCTGATCGGTGTTCCTACGGAGCTGATCAGCGAGCCAAAAACAGCGGCAATGTGGTCTTCCCAAAGCTCCAGCTCGGCGGACCGCCGAAAATCCGCTCACGCAGCCCACGGCTGCCATAAGCACCCATGACCATCATGTCAGCACAGATGTCGTTCGCGTGCTGGGTCAGCACTGTGCCCGCCGATTTGCCGGCGCTCTTAAGCAGGTCAACGGAGACCCGAGCACCGTGCCGAGTAAGATAGGCAGCGATGTCAGCTCCAGACTGCGCGCCTTTCCCGTTGTTTTGCGCCTTTGGATCGACCATAGCGACACAGACTTCCTTGGCAGCGGATAGGATACTAAGAGCTTCCCGAACCGCACGCGAGGCCTCTACGCGCGAATCCCAGCCGACCAGCACGCGTCGAGGCGACAGCGTCGCCTTAACGCCCTTCGGCACGATGAGCACCGGCTTTCCGCTATCGAACAAGCAGCCGTTGACAACAGGAGGTCCGAGAGTCTCATCGTTGAGGAGGTCTCCTCCAACGATCGTCAGGTCAGCGCAGAGCGCCCGCTGTCGTGCCACTTCACCGAGGCTAGCCGGATCGCAATAGTCGGTGTCAACGTCACAGGAAAGCGACATAGCTTTCAGCCTTTTGAGGATATCCGCGGACCGTCTTTCCATTCTGGTCACGTCCTGTGAAAATTTCTCGATTTGCTGAAATCGATAGTTCGGTACTGCAATTGCCTGTGCACGTCCTGTATTCCATTCGGGGGGCGGAGACGACATCAAGAGCAATGGAGGCGGTATAATGAGTACCGATAGGTGCGCGCCGACCTCGGCACACAGTCCGGCAGCTGTTGTGAGGTCCTCATAAGAATGATCAGCACCCGTCACACTGAATATGCTTTTAAATTCCATTTGCCTGCTTCTCCTGGTCTTCGTTAGGAGCGCCTCAAAGCGGCAACACCGCTCTCAGGAGGAAGAGAGAGCGGCACCACATTCGATCACCGATTTCAGTCGTCCGGCTTCTCGAGCGAGTAGCCGGCCGACCTGACGGTGCGAATGACGCTGCCGGGCAAGGCCGTTTTCAGCGCCCTCCTGATTCGGCTGATATGGACATCGACGGTGCGTGCACCGACATGAATGTTGGGCAGCCAGGCCGCCCCGATAAGCTCGTCCCGGCTGAAGACCTTGCCGGGGGCCTCAATCATAAGCCGCAGCACGTTGAAATCGATCCGTCCGAGATGGATGTCGTGGCCATTACCGCGAACCCGATGGGCATCGAGCTTCATCTCCAGGCCTCCACAACAAATCCAACTGTCGTTTTCAACCCCGTTCGGACCACGCTTGGTCAGCCCGAGCCTCGACCGCAGGCAGTCGAGCAGCTTGGCCGGAGCCACCGGCCGCACAAAGCTCTCAACGCCTGCCTTCAAGAGATCGAGGTGCTGGTGCTCGGCGCCAGGCGCGATCAGGGCGATGATGGGCAGGTCGGTGGTGCGCGGTTCCCGCTTGAGGTGGGCGCAAATTGCGGACCCGTTTATGCTGGCTGGGTCGCAATCCAGCACTACGGCCTGAAGCTCCCGTTGTTCGGCCAAGGCCAGCGCAGCCTTCGCGCCGTCTGCCGTCTCACTGCTGAAACCGTCAACCTCCAGTATGTGGCTGTAGAGCAGATAGAACTCGGCATCTTGCGAGCAGATCAGGACCAGCGGCTTCTTCATCGGCGATACCCCAACAACCTGGTCGGCCTCGAGTCCCTGGATCGAGGGGACTGGCCAACATAGTTTCTCGGGTCCGTCATGATGGCCTTTCTCGAAAATCGCGCCCATCATGCCAGCGCCACGTGGGGAAAGGTTTCGATGACTGAAATCGCATCGTCGACCAGCTTCGTACCGGCCGTGGCGAGCTTCAGGAGCGTCTCGAAGCCAAACCGGTGGACATCGCGCAGCGTTTTGGACAAAACGACCAGCCGTCCGGTCGTGAAAAGCACCCGACCAAAACCCTCATGGCTCACCTGGATCATCGGCGATGCCATAAGGCCGCAGCGCTCCTCGATCGCAAGCCCGATGGCGGCGTAGTACTTGTCGAGCCTCCACAGCACGTCGGGATCGGGATCTCCGATGATTGGGATCCCTCGGCGCTGTTCCTTGGTAATGATGAAGTCGCCCAGCAGCTCAGCGTCCGCTTTGCGTTCCCACGAGCCATAGGAATCCTGAGAACGGATCAGCCGCACGAGGCATTTGACGAACGGGGTGCAAAGAGCCGCCTCGTCTTCGGCGACAGCTGGGGGGATTGCGGGGTCAGGCATTGGCGTCCTCCTCTTTTCAGTCCTCGTCCTCGAAGGACGGTTTCTTTTCGGCAATGCCCGCTCGCGCCAGCACCTTGCGCAGCCAAGGCGGAGGACACGTCCTGAGCATCATCTGCGTGCGCAAGAGCACCTGTGGGATCGATTGGGGCTCCGCCACTTTGATCGGGTGGATTTTTGCCGCGACAAGCTTGGCTGCCGAAGGGCCGCCGATTGCCAGACAAAACAGGATCTGACAGCCCTTGAGCGCATCCACCTTTGGCGTGATGCGATCATCGCGCTCGGCCCGATGCTCCCCGCTTTCATCGGACACGTCATCGAAGGCCACGGCTTCTACGAGATTGCATTCCTCGCGCGTCACGTCGTAGACAGCAAAGCGCCTGGCCGACCCGAAATGGGCATTGAGGTCCTGCATGTCCTGAGTGGCGATCGCAACGCGCAATGCGCCCTTACGTCGTTCAGGCATCGGGGCGAAAACCTCATTACTGACCAGCGAGAGGCGGCGAACAGCGTTCATCGTGATATTTCTCGATTACGGAGTGGATCAAGCGCCTCAGGAGTGGGCGCGTGTTGGTTGGCCTGGAAGATGTTGGCGACCTCGAAGATCATGTCGCGGGTGCCCTGATAGAGAATTGCGAGCTTGTGCTGGCTGCCTAGTCGATCGAAGACCGGGAACCCGATGCGCATGAGCGGAATTCCGAGCCGCTCCGATGCTTGGCGCCCGTGCGAATGCGTGACAAGCAGGTCAGCACCGACGGCAAGACTTTCCAGATCGCCGAGATCGCCGATCTGAACCGAAACCGCCGGGACTTTCTTGAGAATTTTAGACCTGTCGGTCGTTGTGACGGCCGCGGCTATCTCGGAGCCGAGACCAGCAAAGAAGGTTGCAAGTTGAAACAGCTGGTCTGGTTCGGCAGCGATGGCAATTTTCTTGCCGCCGAAATGGAAATGTCCGTCGAGCATCGCGTCCTGCAATTGCGCCCGGCGCTGGCGCACGCGGGCCGGTACCGCCGCGCCCGAAATCGAAGACAGCAGCGACACGAAGCGGTCCGTGTCCTGCAGCCCAGTCAGTGACTGGAACAACACGTAAGGCACGCCGGTCAACCCGAGCAGCGCTTTCGCCGGGCGGCGCATGTGCTCACCGATGGCGATGCATCGCATGGCCGTACCCAACTCGCGAATGTCTTCGACGCTGGTGCCGCCGTATGTGGTCGCTACCCAGCGGTCAGGAACCGTACCGTCGAGCGAGCCTGAAATGTCGGGCAGAATAACCGGCTTGAGCCCAAAGCTTTCAACCATGTCCCGCATATGCTCGATGTCGGCGACAGAGAGGTTGCATCCGGGCAGGATTGCGATCTTCTTCGGGTGCCGCGCCCGTTCGCCCGAGCGCGTAATCCCTTCGATCATTGCGGTGACTGCCTTGGCCCAGCCCTCTTCGATCGCGCCGTCAAAATCCGGCGTGTTGGCCAGCACGACCTCCGTACCCGCAAGCTGTTGCGTGTGCTTCCGCTTGATGTTGGCAATATCACCCGCGCAATCTTCGCCACGCGTCTCCACCAGCGCGGTCGTGCACACCCCGATCAGCGTTGGCTTCGTGCGGTTCTTGAGGTTGAGGATCGCCTCTTCCAGATGGTCGGCTGCGCCGAGGATGGTCGCCACCTCATCCATCGCCGTAGTCTGCAAGGGAATCGCTTCTTTGAAGTGCCGCACGAAGAGAACGAGCGCAAAGCTTGTGCAGCCTTGGCTGCCGTGGAACAGCGGCATCGCACCGTCGACGCCAAGAAAGGCAAAGGCGGCACCCAGCGGCTGCGACGACTTCAGCGGGTTGACTGCCGCCGATTTGCTCTGGGGAAGGATGCGGGCCATCGGTCGCCTCAACACTCGTGTGCCGTCGCGCAGGCGAATTCATCAAACAGGTACGCGGTCTCGTTCCTCGTGCACGGCAATTCGCCTATCAGCTCAGGCTGGCAATCCCACGGGGCCGGCTGGCGCACCTGAGACCAGATCGGATTGTGAATGGCGAGGTCGATCTGGCGTACGAGTTCCACCATGCCGTCATAGCCGGCATAAGGATGCTGGCGCTCCTGGTTGATATCGAGCCAGGGCGTCTTGGCCTTGAGCGCAATGAATTGCGTGCGACCGCCCGACAGCATGATATCGGCCCTGTGTTCAGAGAGCATGGCGTACAGCTCGCTCGCAGCCATGGATTCGAACATGTGCTTGTCGTGCTTGAGAACTTGTTTGATGCGCTCCTTGTCCTGCACCGTAGATTTCTTGATCGAGGTGCCGACGATCTCGATTCCGATCTCCATCAGCGCATGGACAACCGACCAGGACTTCACACCGCCTGTGTTGAGCAGCACGCGCTTGCCTTGGAGCCTTTGCCGGTAGGATTCGAGTTTCTTCCACGCGATCGCCTCCTGCTGCGCGATCAGCGTCTCTGTGCGCTCGAGGATCTCCGGATCGGCGCCCTTCCTCACCAGCAGCCTGACAAGGTTTCGAAGAGCTTGCGATGTGTCGGAGATGCCATAGAAGGAGCCCTCGAAGAACGGGATGTCCCAGCGCTCCTCCATCTTGCGGGCAAGACTGATCAGCGCGGTCGAGCACACCATCATTGCCGCCCGGGCGCGGTGCGCGGAAGCAATGTCGCGGTAACGCGCATCGCCGGGAATGCAGGCGCGCACCCGGATCCCGAGCCGATCGAGGAGCGGCTTTACAAGCCAGAATTCGCCCGAGAGGTTGAATTCGCCAAGGATGTTGATGTCGTAGGGTCCGGGGTCGTCGGGTTCGACCGTGCCGATGACATGATCGAGCAACGCCTCGGCGGCGAGCTTGTTGCCGAGGTTCTTGGAGCCTGCCAGGCCAGGCGCATTGATCGGCACCACGGCCAAACCGAACTTTTCCGTGGCGCGTTTGCACACGGCCTCGATGTCATCACCGATCAGCGCCGTTACGCAAGTCGAGTAGACGAAGATCGCCGGCGGCGCGTATGTGTGCTTGATCTCGCGGATCGCCTTGAAGAGTTTCCGCTCGCCCTGCCCCATCACAAGGTCGAGTTCGGTGAGGTCGGTCGTGAAGCTTGTCCGCCACAAGGTCGGCCCTGACGAAACCGCACCACGGTTGTCCCAAGAATTGCCCTCGCAGGCGAGCGGCGCATGGACCAGATGCGCAACGTCGGTGATCGGCTGCAGTACGATCTTGGCTCCGTCAAAGGCGCAGCCGCCGGCTGCCGCCCCTGGTGTCAGCGACTTCGAGCAGCCCTCCTTGCGCGCCTTGGCATCTTTGCCACGGTTCTTATCGCAGGCGGGCTCATCGAAGGCGTCCTTGATTTTGGCGCTGAGGGAGGACATTGCTCAGCCTCCCCAGTCCATTGGGCAAGGAATGGCCTCGGCGAAAAGCCGGCCACGGCTCTTAGCGCGTGAGATCATAGGAATAATCCGTCACACCCGTCTCGCTCGTCTCGCGATCGAGTTTGTCGAAGATCTTGTCGAGGATCGTCGTCAGCACGCGCAACGCTCCCTGGTAGCCAAAGAGCGCAAAGCGATGATGATGGTGCCGATCGAAGATCGGAAACATCAGCCGGATCAGCGGTGTTCCGGTGTCGCGCTCCAGGTACTTGCCGTAGGAATTGCCGATCAAAAGGTCCACCGGCTCGGTAAAGAGCAGTGAGCGCAGCGCCCACAGGTCCTTGCCCGCCCAAACCTGGGCAGCCTTGCCGAAAGGCGAGGATGCTAGCAGCTTCTTCAAATCGGCTTCCCATGCCGAGGTGCCATTGGTGGCGAGGCAATGGGTTGGCTCGCCGCCGGTCTCCATGACAAAGCGGGCCATTGCGTGAACGAAGTCGGGATCACCGTAGATGGCGTATTTCTTACCATGCAACCAGGATTGGCTGTCCGCCATGGCGTCTACCAGTCGGCCGCGCTCGAGGCGAATTGCCTCGGGAATCTCCTTGCCGGAAATCGCCGCGACCTCCATCAGGAATTCGTCCGTCGCCTGAACGCCGAGCGGATAGTGGAACGAGGCCGTCGCCTGCCCGACCTCCTCGCAATAGCCCAGTGTCTTTCGGGTGTTGTGATGCTGCAGCGAAAGCGTTGCCTCGGCGTTGAGGGCCTTCTTCACCTCGTTGATCTTCGTGCCCCCGTCATACATGCGGTATTCACCGTCCGAAGGCGTATCGAACTGGTCAGAGGCATCCTGGATCAATGTATAGGACACGCCCATTACATCGAGCAGGCGCTTGAGCTCCCGGTTGTTGCCGACGCAGAAGCCGTCGAAGCCCGGAATGATGTTGATGGTTCCTTCGATTTGCGTACGCTCCTGGCCTTTCCAGAAGTGCTCCAAAATGCCTTTGACCATGTTGTCATAGCCGTCGACATGACTGCCAACGAAGGCCGGGGTGTGGGCAAAGGGCACGTCGAAGTCGCGCGGGACTGAATCTTCGTCCTTGGCGTTCTGGATGAAGCTGTGCAGGTCGTCGCCAATGACCTCTGCCATACAGGTCGTCGACACGGCAATCATCTTCGGGTCGTAGAGCTGGTAGGTGTTGGCGAGCCCGTCGACCATGTTCTTCAGGCCGCCAAACACCGCCGCATCCTCGGTCATTGAGGAGGAGACCGCCGCGGCAGGCTCCTTGAAATGGCGCGACAGGTGCGAGCGGTAATAGGCGACGCAACCTTGGCTGCCGTGGACGAAGGACATGGTTCGCTCGAAGCCGGCGGCAGCGAATACCGCACCCAGCGGCTGGCAGGCCTTGGCCGGGTTCACGACAAGCGCTTTGCGGGCGAGGTTCTCTTCGCGGTATTCCCACGTCTGGGTGAAATCGCGCTGATCGGAAACGATTTCATCGGGGTGCGGACATTCGAAGTTTAGCTTCTTCTCAGCGAGCATCTTTCTGTATTCCGGCTCGCGGAACAGGGGAGCGTGATCGAGAATTTTTTCAGCCGACTGCGGCATGATGATTACCTCTTTTGCATCTGGCTGCGCGGGACGGCAGCTCAGGACGTCAAGACGTTCCAGGCTCCGGCGGATCAGAGGCCGCGGGAGTTCACCGTCTCAGTGGGAGACTGGGGCTAAAGCAAATGTTTATTCGGCAGCCATCGCCCGCTCATCGCCCCGGCTTCTTTTCCAAGGCGCGTGGAATAGGTCCCAGACCGGGTTGTTAATGGCGAGATCCACATCACGTGCGAAAATGGCAAAGCCATCGTAGCCGTGATACGGGCCTGAATAATCCCAGGAATGCATCTGGCGGAACGGTATGCCCATCTTCTGCACCGGGTATTTTTCTTTGATTCCCGAGCCGACCAGATTTGGGCGAATCCCTTCGATGAATTTCTCCAACTCATAGCCGGTCACGTCATCGTAGATCAGCGTGCCGTTCTTCACGTAGTGGCCGGTGCGCTGATAGTCGTCGCTGTGGGCGAATTCATAGCCGGTGCCCACGATGACCATGCCGAGGTCCTCGTAGGCCGTGACGACGTGGCGGGGGCGCAGGCCGCCGACATAGAGCATCACGGTATTTCCTTCCAGGCGCGACAGGTACTTGGCGATGACCGCATCAACAAGCGGCCTGTACTTGGCAATGACCTTTTCGGTCTTCTCCTCGATTTCCGGCCCAAAATGCTTGGCTATGTTGCGCAGAGAGGCTTCGATCTGGGAGGGACCGAAGAAATTGTACTCCATCCAGGCGACGCCATACTTTTCCTCCATATGCCGACAGATGTAATTCATCGACCGGTAGCAGTGGATAAGATTGAGCTTAGCCTTCGGGGCGCGCTCGATCTCTGCGAGTGTGGCGTCACCCGACCAGTTGCCAACCACGCGCAGCCCTATCTCCTCAAGCAGTATGCGCGAGGCCCAGGCATCGCCGCCGATATTGTAGTCGCCGATGACGTTGACGTCGTAGGGGCCGGCCTCGAACTTGACATCCTTTTTGTCGAAGACCCAATCCCGGATTGCATCATTGGCGATGTGGTGGCCAAGCGACTGCGAGACGCCGCGGAAGCCCTCGCAGCGTACCGGCACGATCGTCTTGTCATACTCCTTGGTCTTTTTGCGAGAAACGGCCTCGGTGTCATCGCCAATCAGGCCGATAGGGCATTCGGACTGCACGGTGATGCCGTTGTTGAGCGGAAACAAGACTTCAATCTCGTCAATGATCTGTTCCAGCTTCTTGTCGCCGCCGAAGACGATGTCCTTCTCCTGGAAATCGGAGGTGAACTGCATTGTCCCGAACGTGTCGACGCCCGTCGTACCGACGTAGTAGTTGCGGCGCTGCGACCAAGAATATTGGCCGCAGCCGACCGGGCCGTGCGAGATATGGACCATATCCTTGACTGGCCCCCACACCACGCCTTTCGAACCCGCATATGCACAGCCGCGAATCGTCATCACCCCGGGAATGGACTTGATGTTCGATTTGACGTCGCATTCGGAAAGGACCTCGCTTTCCCCGCCAGCCTCGTTGCCGCTCTTTGCGACGTTGAGGTGCTTCTTGCGGCGCTTCGCCGCCTTGTCGGGATAATGCGACAGCACCTCTTCGATAAGCTTCGCATGAAGAGCACCGTCATTCTCGTATTCCCGGCTCATGAGTCCCCTTTCAAGGTTGGGTGACGCCTCAACGAATAGGCGCCGTTCTCTGCAAGGCGCGCCGATTCATGGCAGCGCTAATGTCACTACTGGGCCGCCGCCTTCGCCGCTTCCTTGGAGTGAAGCTCGGCAAGCATCTGCTCGTCGGTCTTCATGATGCCGAAGTCGAGCAGCATCTCCTCCAGCTCCTCCATGGTGATCGGCGTCGGGATCGTACCCTGGCCCGAATTGGCGTGGATCTTCTCGGCCAGAGCGCGGTATTCCCCTGCCTGCTTGGAGTCCGGCGCGTACTGGATCACCGACATCTTCCTGAGTTCGGCATGCTGGACGATGTTGTCGCGGGGCACGAAGTGGATGAGCTTGGAATTCAATCGGCCAGCCAGTGCTTCGGCCAGATCGAGTTCGCGGTCGGTTTGACGTTCATTGCAGATCAGCCCGCCCAGCCGCACACCGCCCGAATGGGCATATTTGAGGATGCCCTTGGCGATGTTGTTGGCGGCATAGAGCGCCATCATCTCGCCGGACATGACGATATAGATCTCCTGGGCCTTGCCTTCGCGGATCGGCATGGCGAAGCCGCCGCATACCACGTCGCCGAGGACGTCATAGGAGACATAATCGACATCGTCATAAGCGCCATTCTCCTCGAGGAAATTGATCGAGGTGATGACGCCGCGGCCGGCGCAACCGACACCCGGCTCGGGGCCGCCGGACTCCACGCACTTGATGCCTCTGTAGCCCACCTTGAGCACGTCCTGGAGTTCGAGGTCTTCCACCGAACCTTCCTGTGCGGCGAGATCCAGGACGGTATCCTGAGCTTTCGAATTCAGGATCAAGCGTGTGGAATCGGCTTTGGGGTCGCATCCTACGATGAGGATTCTCTGCCCGAGGTCGACAAGGGCAGCGAGCGTATTTTGGGACGTGGTGGACTTGCCGATGCCGCCTTTTCCGTAAAAGGCGATCTGACGCAGACCTGACATAATAGCTTTCCTTCCTTCGTTCTAATCATCGCGACTGCCCGCGACACAAGTGCCGATAGGCAGCTCGTGCCGCCTCACACCAAGCATCGCAAAAAGCGTACCAGCGTGATCGGCCGATCCCAGAAGAAACTTTGTCATTAAATTCCAGCCGCTTAGACGGCGGCAAAACGCGCGAGCGGGCCTTTCAGGCGTCTGTCACGGACACGACAAAGCCGACACAGATTGTCGTGCGCCATCCAAACCGCCGTGTGTCGAGCTCGAAGCGGGAGAATGGGGAGTTAGCCCAAAGCTGATGGCGAGACCATCGGAAGACATCGGCTCTTGTCTTTCCAGCCTGCCATTGATCGGGCGGTCGCTGGATGAGCAGGAGCCTGGGGCTTGACCGCGGCGCGGGTAGTTCAGGCAGGCTTACGGAGCGGGAACGCCGGCGGCCGATAGACATCCGCGCTTAACCTTTCATAGCCCGTCTACAAGTTGGTTCCGCCGACGCGCTATATGGAAGCCAAATAATTCAGTAGCTTAGCCGAGAGCATTGATATTTTCAGAAAGATACGTGTTATACGCGTATGAAACGCCGAACCCATGACCGGCGCCCTCATGCGCGTGAGACCCCGTTGTGGGCGAGGCTCGCGACTGGCTGCACGATCCTAGCCGGCCTGCTTGCCATTGAGTTTGGTCCCGCCGCGGTAGGCTGCGGCATCAAGGGCAACATCAGCTACAACACTGGCAAGAAGATTATCACGTTCTTGGACAGGAATCTTACTGGGAGACACGCATCAACCTATTGAAGGGCGAGCGGTGGTTTTGTTCAGAGGAAGCTGCACGAAAGGCGGGCTGGCGGGCTTCGAGAGGTTAGTGTCGCGGCAGCTTGCAGATCTGCCCACGGGGCCGCCACGATCGCAAAGTGTGTACAAAAGCGCCCTCTCTGCCGAACTGAACAGTGCTCACGGCCATAGCCTCGGATGAGCCCGACTGGCTTGACCTCTGCATGATGAGAGCAGCTTTTACACCAGGTGCGCAGCACATGTCTTTAACGAACGCATCGTCTTCAAGAATATAGAGAGCAATTCGGAAAACCGAGTAGTTGGCGGCGAAGCTAGGAGAAGGTATACACCGCCCTCTTGTTACCCCAGAGTAGAACGTGCAGCTGCGGCAAGACGCGGGCTTCGAACCACCTGTCGCTGGTCACCTTTTCGACCAGCTATTCCATGCGCATCATATTCCGTCGGACTCGACAGAGACGTCTTCATTACCACGGCGGGGCGGCGTGTGATTGCCGGGTTGCAGACAAACCTCGCCGCGACGTCTTTGGGACGAGTGGTGCCGGCACCGAATCCCTATCATTTAGACTAGCCAGCTTGGGGAGCGCCGTCAGACCGCCAGACCGGAAGAGGAGGCTTCGCGCCAAGTTGTGCCAAGAATGTTGGACCGTGCGGAACCGCTGGGGCGGCGCTCAACTCTGGCGCAGGATGAAGCGTCGATTGGGTGAATGAATAGGGCGCGCGTTCGACGGGTAGAGTGAGGCAAATCGCTGGATGTCTGCCGGATCAACGTCAACCGGTTCCATCGCCACCATCCACTCGACGTTTTCGGCGCACGGCGGCGTCGTCAGTGAGCCCTCATAAGTCCAATAGCCAAGCGAGGCTGGCAGAAGCCAGTTGGGATTCACCTCGTCGATCGTCACCTCCCCATTCGGCAGTTCGGGAAAGGCCGCAGCAAGGGCAGCAAAGCTGGCATTTGTCGCGCCGGGCGTTAAAAAGACGCCCAGCACGCCCAGAGTACCACTTTGCGTGTCCTTGTGAACGAAATGCACCTCCATCGGGAAGCTCTTGCCCGCCACGTGATGTTCGCTTGGCGCATGGAAATGGAACTGTACCAGTTCGTAGACACGATCGCCGCGGGTCAGCGTGCTGCCTTGTGGCATATTGATTTGAATGGTGTGGCCGTTGTTCACCATATTGCCGCCGCCCTTGTGCCAGCCGATGGCGATATGCGGGATATCCGCCTTGACCGCGCTGTTGATATTGATCGGCGATTGCTGCGTGCCGGCAGAGCATACGAAATTTTTCTTATCCAGATCAGCCCAGTGCTCCGGTCCGACCGGACCGGTGTACCCCCAATGGGCACTGGTCGCTTGGGCGGCTTGAACGCAAATCCGGCATGCGCCGAGCGCAACCAACCCTTTGATCAGGTGACGACGATACATATTGCTTTTGCTCCTCTTGCGAACTGATGTTGGTGGCTGCCCTAATGGACGCGTGATGGCCAATCGGCGCGGCCACTATTGTCCTACTGACGGATGCCCGCATGCCTTGGCGTGCTTTCATAAGTGCGGCTGCCGTTTCTCGGCTGGCCGGCTTCTGCAGCCCGCAACGGGGGCAGTTTCAACCAGCTAAACGATAAAAAATTTGAGCAGACCAGCGCTTGACCCCCGCCGCAAAGGCACAGGCGAACGTGATCACTGCGCGGCTGCGGTTCGCGCCGGAGGCCGCATCGCTATACTTTACACTCGCTGCCCAAGGAGACGCAGGCGACCCCAATACGTTTTCATCGCTACTCCCGACGCAGCCGACGACGCCACGAAAACGTTGCTATATTTCACGTTGGGCCAGTGAGGAAATCGATCTTCTTTATGGAAGGCATTTGCGCAATGGATGCATTCCCATGCACATCGCCGTTCTGTTTAGCAGCTGCCATTGACCGGCGGGCCAGCCCCTTTGGGCGTTCTGGTGTCTGACAGTCGTGCGTCAGGCCGGACAATGAGATACATCGATAAGAGCTGGACAAGGATGAGGGGATGACGTGCTTGCGACGGAGCAGGTGGGGCGAGAAGGCCAGTTCTTGCGGATTTCAACTTTGCGTGACGACAGCTCATCGGAGTCAAGGTGACACACGCCGGCAGCGGGGTGTCCGGGGCGGTTTCCAGCCGCACAATCGCGAGACCGCTGACGCGAACAAAGCTCGGCTGTACTCGGCACGCGAAGAGAGCCTGCCAAGCCGTCGGAGCCCGGCCTTCCGGTGCGACGCAAGCCGCAGACTAGACCGCCCTCTTGTTACCCCAAAGCAGAACGTGCAGCTGCGGCAACACGCGGGCTTCGAACCACCTGTCGCTAGTCACCCTTTCGACAAGCCATTCCATTCGCATCATTATTCCGTCCAAGTCGACAGAGGCGTCTTCACTGCCAGGGCGCGGCGGCGTGTGATTGCCGGGTTGCAGATAGATCGGAAGGTGCGGATATCTCGCCGCGACTTCTTTGGCGTAGGCATAGTCACTCTCGTCGAAAACGACGAGCTTGAGCACGATTTGCGGCTTCTCTTGCGCCGCTTCGAGGCATGCATCAAACGCAGCCCAACGGGTCGTCATCTCGCTGGACGGCGGCTTTGGGCTAAGGGTCAGCACGTCAAGATCCGCAAACCACTCCCTCACCACGGAACCCTGCGTTTCCAGTGCAAAACGATAGCCCTCGCGATGGCCTCGTTCTATGAGGGGACCGAACGGCTGAATGGCCGGGTTGCCGCCTGACAAGGAGACCATAACCGGCCTGCCGCCGGAAAGCGCATGGACGGTTTGCCACACGGCATCGATCGGCATCGGTAGCCATTCATGGCGATACTGATTGTCCACCGCGTGAAGGCTGTCGCACCATGAACAGCGATAATCACATCCGCCGGTTCTGATGAACACCGTCGGCAAGCCGATGAGCACGCCCTCGCCCTGGATAGTCGGCCCGAATATCTCGCTCACACGGATTGCGGGATGCATGTCGGTCACGGACGGTATTCCGCCCAAGTTTTCGGTGTTTCGCTAACGCGCACGGCCGCGGTCTGCGGCAGACGTGCCTTGCACCATTCATAGAAATGTCTGGCCAGGCATTCCGCCGTGACCTTCTCATGTCCCAGCACGTCGTTGAGGTGCCGATGGTCGAAGCTCTCGTCAATGTAGCGTTTGAGCGGCGCCAGATCGTGATAGTCGCGCACGAAGCCGTGGGCGTCCAGTTCCTTGGCCGACAGCTCCACTACGACGACATAGTTATGCCCGTGCAGGCGCGCGCATTGATGGTTGGGAGGCAAGGAGGTGAGCTGATGCGAGGCCGAGAAGTGGAATTCCTTGCTGATGTGGAACATTACGCGCGCCTCCTGCGCAGCGCCTCAAGCCAGAAATCGGCGTCCTCGTAGTCGGTGGGATCAGCGTGCCCGGCGAGATGGAACGCTTCGCGCCGCTCGACGCAGGTCCCGCATCGTCCGCAGTGACGCACGCCGCCCTTGTAACAGGACCAGGTCTCAGCAAACGGGGTGCCGTATCTTGCGCCATCCGCAACAATGTCAGCTTTTCCGAGATTCACATACGGTGCATAGAGGCGTATCTGCGCATAGCCGTCGAGCGCGCGGTCTTGCATTGTCTGGAAAGCTTCAATGAAGGCCGGACGGCAATCGGGATAGATGAAATGGTCCCCACCATGCACGGCCGCCGCCACCGCTTCGGCGCTGTGGGCGGCGGCGAGACCGAAGGCGATTGCCAACATGATGGCATTGCGGTTCGGCACCACCGTAATCTTCATCGTGTCTTCGGCGTAGTGGCCGTCCGGCACGTCGATACTGCTAGTCAGCGCTGAGCCGGAAAGGCCACGGCCAATTTCGCCGATGTCGATGATCTGGTGCGGGACCTTCAGTCGCTGCGCGCAAAGAGCGGCGAAGCCCAATTCCTTCCTGTGCCGTTGGCCATAGTCGAAAGATACAAGGCCGGTGAGTTCGTGCTCCGCTGCCACCATGTGAGCAAGGGAAACGGAGTCCAATCCGCCAGAGCAGACGGCGAGAGTCTTCATCATTGGTATCCTTGTTTTGACCGGGTAAGGCTGCGACCGGAGATTTCTCTGCGCCCCCACTACTCCAGCGACTTAGTTTTGTGAACCGGGAGAATTTGCGCTCAGCCGATTGGAACGGGAGTGCGTCGCGTCCAACACGCGTGATCAATAAAAGTTGAGCGCTTCAGCAGTTTGTTCGCATCGCGCCAACTTTCGCAACCTGCTGTCGGATCGTCGACTTCGAGACAAGGTGATGTTCGGCCGACATCGGCTGACTCTCAATTAAGCCGCAGAACACATGTTGGCTTTCTGGCCTTCGCTTGTGCGGTTGGCACGACAATTGATATTCTATTTGTGGGGCGGCACACCCCGCCAGCCGAAAGTGGCAGTGAGCTCCTTCAGGCGCAGGTTGATGTGCTGATTATTCGGCGATTTTCCGATCTCGAACCAGAAAGCGAGGGCGGCATGGATGCCAGCAAATTTTACATTGGCGACATCCGCCTGGAGAACCCTGCGCGGCGCGATTGAGGCCGCAGGCGAGCCTGCTCTACCTGCCGCCCTACAGTCCCGACTTCAATCCGATTGAGAACGCCTTCGCCAAACCTAAGGCGCTGCTGCGAGCAAAGGCCGAGAGAACCATCAAGGCTCTATGGGACTGACGTTGCCCCCAGCAGTTTTGAGTTCGTTTCCGGCGTGGGTTGTGCCCTGCTGGGCGGGTGAAGCGACGGGCGCTGGCGCGGAGCCTTTGGCATAGCGCAGCGCGAGCGACCGTCGCGGATTGAAGGTGCTGGCGAACTTGGCCGGGGTCTGCCAGGCGATTTGGGAGTGCGGTCGCGCAGTGCTGTAGTCGGCGTGCCACAGGGCGATGGCTACGCGCGCCTGAGCCAGCGAGGTGAACAGCGTCTCGTTGAGCAGTTCATCGCGCAGTCGGCCGTTGAAGCTCTCGATGAAGCCATTCTGCATCGGCTTGCCGGGCGCAATGTAATGCCATTCGACGCGGTTCTGATCCGCCCAGGGGAGGATGGCGTTCGAGGTGAACTCGCTGCCATTGTCGCTGACGATCATCCTGGCCGGCCGCGCTCTTGATGAGCCGGTCCAATTCGCGGCAACCCGCATGCCCGAGAGAGACGTATCAACGATGAGTGCGCAGGCACTCTCTCGTGCAGTCGTCGACGACGGCCAGGATGCGGAAGCGGCGCCCGTCGGTGAGCTGGTCCGATACGAAGTCGAGCGACCAGCGCTCGTCGGGCCTCAGCGGCACCAGCATCGGCGCCCTTGTCCCGATCGCCCGATTGCGGCCGCCACGGCGGCGAACGGCGAGCTTCTCCTCCCGATAGAGCCGGAACAGCTTCTTGTGGTTCACGACCAGGGCCCTCCCGCCTCAGCATGACGAGAAGACGCCGGTAGCCGAACCGGCGTCGCACCTGCGCGATCGCCTTCATCCGCTCGCGAACCTCGCGGTCGTCCGGCCTGCTGGTCTGGTAGCGAACCGTCATGCGGCAACAGCCGATGGCTTTACACGCCCGCCGTTCGCTCATCCCGAAGCCTTCCTTCAGGCGAGCGACAGCTTTCCGCTTGGCCGCGGGCGTCACCATTTCTTTCCCACAAGGTCCTTCAACGCGGCATTGTCGAGCATGGCGTCGGCCAGAAGCCGCTTCAGGCGCGTGTTCTCGTCCTCCAGCGCCTTCAGGTCGCCGAGCCTTGGAGACATCCATCCGGCCGAAGCGGGCCTTCCAATTGTAGATCGAGGCGTCGCTGACCCCCGCTTGCGGCACAGATCGCCAACCGATACCCCGGCCTCGTGTTTCTTCAAAATTCCGATGATCTGCTCTTCAGAGAAGCGGCTGCGTTTCATGTCCTGGTCCTCTGGAGGGGCCAGAACGAACTTCGAACCGGATTAGATCAGAGGGGCAAGGTCAGGACGCCTCGGCGCGGTCGTCGACCTCTTCACCCCAGCCGAATGTGCCAACTACTTCACAGCCGCAGGATATGAACTGGATCAAACAGGACGTGCTCTAGTGGTTTACGCCTGACACAAGAGTTCGGCCCCCACAACCGTTTCGGAATGAGGAGCAGCGCTGCCGCTGCTCCTCCAATCACGCAACGGATTTCACGATGCGCCAACTCGAGCCATGATTTCGGATCGAATGGTCGATGCGGTGTATAGGGACGCATCCAGCGGCAAATCCCCAAATGCCAGTTGACACAGAAGATAATTAGCACCTGCCTCTTCCAACTGATCAAGGAGAGCTTTTCGGACAGAAGCTGCCGTTCCCACGACGCACAATTCACTTTCAATTGCTGCATCGAAGTTCAGAGGCAAGTTTGGTGGAGTGGGAATGGCATTTAGTTCGTATAGAAATTTGAAGCTCTTGAGCCATCGTTCATAGGCAGGTGCTGCGAGCAAATACGCATCTGTTTCAGAACGCTCTATCACCACCATTCGGAGCAATCCAAGAAATGGCGCTTGCTGGCCAATGTCAGCATCGTGAATTCGGGCGGCGCGGAACGCGTCGGTAACGCTGCGAACAGAAGTGGAAGGTCCGACGCAGGCGATGTTTGCCCCATTTGCGGCGGCCCAGCTAGCCGGCTCGGGTCGATTGGTGGCGATCCATGTCGGCGGATGGGGATATTGGTGAGGTCTCAACGTCAGCGGAACGTCTTTCAACTCAAAGTGGCGGCCCTGATAAGAAAGCGTCCCGCCTTTCATCGCATTGATGAGAATCTCGCTGGCCTCCGCATACTGTTCTGGTGCTGCTTCTACAGCAACCCCGAAGTATCCCAATTCTGTGGGAGCAGAGCCGCGCCCTATGCCGAGTTCAAGCCTGCCGCCGCTCAACTGATCAAGCATGCAGATCTCCTCGAAGGCACGCAGCGGATGATAGAGCGCAAGTAGCATTACCATGGGACCAACACGAAGACTGCGGGTTCGCTGGGCGACGCTCGCTAAGAACAAATTCGGTGATGGACCTCTGCCATGCGGCGTACAGTGGTGCTCGGCGAGATGATACGCATAAAAGCCATAGCCATCGCACGCTTCTGCTAGGCTCAGCCGATCTGCATATTGTTGTGCGATGTCATCGCCGTTTTCGTCCAGATGATCGAAGATGCCGAAGGTCAGGCCCGAAGCGGAAATTTTCTTCAATTAATTGTTCTCCAAATTACCTGTTATTTATTCACTAAACATCATAGCTTTCGACAGATCGACACCTATTACTTGATGCTTAATGTGAATTGACTTCATGCTTGCGCACACCGCGTTTCTTCTTAAAGTTCATACAGACTCGTTTGGCGGCAGCAAGGAATTTGTCCATCTGCTCTGTGGTGCCAATGCTGACGCGAATACAGTTCTTCAAATCTACGTCAGGAAAGCTGGCGATGAGGATCGCCTGCTCTTTCAACGCGGCTTGCCAGCATGAGCCCTCCTGTCCCGCCGGCACACGGGCCAGCAAAAAGTTTGCGTGGGAGGGTGTTACGGAAAAGCCAAGTTGCAACAGCGCCAGGGTCACTCGCTGTCGTTCATGCTTGATGTGCCTGTGGTTCTCTTCGTAGGCGTGGCGATGCGCAAGAATGCTTTTCCCGACCGCCTGCCCGATCACGTTCATGTTGAAGACATTCTGGATGTTGCGCAGCCTGCCAATGATTTCTGGGTGACCGAAACCGAAGCCGACTCGCACGCCAGCGGCAGCATAGCTCTTTGAAAAAGTCCTCAAGATCAAAAGATTCGGATGTCTATTGACGAGGCGCAGGGCATGGTCGGGTGCGAAGTCAACGTAGGCCTCATCCAAGACGATCAAGCGATCTGCTTGCTCCACAAGGCGTTCGATTTCGGCCACCGGCACGAATGTTCCGGTCGGATTGTTCGGATTAGCCAACAGAATGAACTTCGCGTCTTTTGCGGGGCCGGACAGCAGTTTTTCTATCGGCAGGGGATGAGCTTCGCTCGATGCGATTTCGAGAAACTCGGCACCCTGCAACATGGCAAGTTTACGGTTGAACGAAAATCCGGGCGACAGCATTGCCACTCTATCTCCTGGGGCGAGGAAAGCTCTGTAGATGAGTCCGAGCAGCTCCGACGAACCGTTGCCGGCAATCACCTGATCTTTGGAAAATCCGTAAGCATCGGAGGCAGCTGCCCTTAAGCTGAGATTGTCGTCTTCCGGATAAAGATACTGGTGTTCGATCGCAGCAATTGCACTTTGCATTACGCTCTTCGGCAACGGAAACGGGTTCTCGTTCGTATTTAGCTTAACGCAATTTGCATCCGTCGCTGGTCCGTTGGACGAGAGAGCATCTAATTTGCTGGCCACCGGCGAAAAAAGCGAAAGCACGGTCTTCAGTTTTGCATCGCACATGTTCTTCTCCGTTTTTCAGTCCCGCAGGGCATGTGACATGAGGCAATCGTTGATCGTGACTTGATCGACGTTCGGCTATATCAGCGCTGCCTTCCCACGGATCGCCGACCACGGTTTGGATTTGACACCGGGAAGCTGTCGAGAACCTGATGACGACCCAACGTGTGGCCGACGGCCGATTCGGCGCAACAGACGGTGTTTCAACATCGCATCGTCCTCAAAGCCGCATGCAGGGCCTGCACGACAGCCCGTCTCCAGCGCCCGCAGATAGGTGGAAGCCGAAGTCTTGCCGAACCTCAGTTGCTCTGCCACCTGGCCCACCGGACTGCCCTGTTTATGGGTCAGGCGCAGGATATCTCTGACGCTCGTTCGTCTTGCTTGCTTCCGTCTTGGCATGGGCTCTCTCGGTTTGCTGATGAGAGAGCCAAATACCGGCTCATCTGAGCATGAGACGCAGGCCTGACGATATGGAGCGTCGCTGGTGGCGCGCGTAGCTAAGAGGGTTCGCCTCGCTGGCGGGGCATGCAAGACGGCGCACCTCCTTAGCCATCCTGTCCCATCGTCTCAGATCGTGAGGCGCACCTTATAGTCGGTGAGGAGATCTTGCAGCGTCAGGTTACGCCCTAGCGCTTAAGGTTGTTGGTCGCACCGAGCAAGCGCGGGACCTGTCGACGGACAACAGCGGTGCCACTGCCGGCACTAGGTCGTCCAGCATCACAGTGAACCGCGTACGTAGTATTTTGTCGTAGGCGGCATTCTGGATAGCCGGATACGGGCTCTTCACCCGCTGCACCACCGATTGCGGGATGATGTCGCGAGAAACATTCACGGATTTCGTGAAAAAAGTGTACCCGCCGAAGAGCCCCACTCGCGGGGGCGGTGCAGCACCACCTCGGTGTCACTGCTCGTGTTCATGCGATGGACTAGGCCGGCCAGCTGTTGACGCAGCTCGCGGTAGTTGTAAGTCTCACCCGTGTAGACGAGCACCAAGTCAGGTCGGCCATCCTCCTGGAGCATCCTCGGCTGACGGCCGCCCTGGATATCGATGATTGCCAGGCGGTGGTGTCCCAGCGCCGCAGGCCCGCCGATCCAAGTCCCCTCGTCGTCCGGACCGTGGTTCGCTATGGTGGCCGTCATATTCGGCAAGCTCCCTTCGCGCATCGGGACCTCCGAGGTCTCGATTGAAGTCGATCCATTCACAGATGCCGCACAGGTTATGTCGCCGCATTTGGGGCGAAGCAGATATAAGGCCAGTGGGAAACCATCGAGGCAAAGTGACGGATCTAGCCCAGCTACGATCCGCATCCGACATTGTCGGACATCGGACAGCACCGCGATTCGCTGCATAGGAAGCCTGGAGTCGCGATCCTTGGGGGAATCAGCGCATGAAAGGAGAGCTGGGTCGTGTCGGCCGAAATGAGAAATTGCTCCCCCTTATTGCCTCACCGAGGAATGTTACCGAGCGCGATAGGACGGACATGCCCTATCTCCCCCCGTTGCAGCTGAGGGAGATAGGGGCCAGCTCTTCATCCAACCGCCATGGAGGATGATCAGCCCAGCCATTTCCATGCGCCAGGCCTTCACAAGCCGTGCACCATTCAGGTTCTTTTCCTTGAAGCGCGACTATCCTTGTCAGACGTCGCAACACTTGCTGCCGAGAGCACGAGCTCTTCCTCGAGCATGCCTTGATCTGCGCCTCGAACGGCTCGCACATGCTGGGTCTCAACGACTTCGCAGAGGTTGATATTCTGCAGTGACTTTCGTCTCGCTGCTGCACGGCATTGACGCTGGGAGCCATGCTCGCGTGGCGCAATTGTGCTGAAGCCGGTGCCCACGGCAACGTTTCTTAACCCGCCCCAGGTCCTGGCGTTTGGCTAATTTCCGACATTCGTGTCCGGCTTCGGACAAAGGCCGGGTTTGCCGAACGGAGTCGCACCCAATTTCCAGTGCTGCTTGAGCAATAATATCGACCGGCATTACTGCACAACACGAAAGTTGCTGCAAAAACCGAAGTGAACCCAAGGCATCGGGTCAATTGGCATGGCGCTTGCGACTCGGTCGATAGAACGCAGTCAAAATCACGGTTGCAGACCATGCCTACCTCTCAAAGCTCGATAAAGCACGCGAGCAAAATTCCCCGTCTCCGCGGAAGCTCGTCGCCGTTAAACGTGCCTGCTCGGGGGCGGTCTTGCACAAGACCGGTCCGAGGCAACCACGCCAAGGCGCGAGGCTGCCGGAACTGTCGACCGAAGTCGATGCCGCTTCAGTTTAACCGAAAAATGCACCGTACCACTTTGGCCTGAGAGCAAATCAATGACCTATAGAAAGAACGTTCCTCTCGTGACCTTTCGCACGCGTGTTCGCGATGAGTCGATCGGGGGGCCAAATCCTTATCGGTGGGAGAACAAGACCTCCGACGATTATTTCGGGGGCAAGCGCGTCATCCTGTTCTCGCTGCCTGGCGCCTTCACCCCGACCTGCTCGACCTTCCAACTGCCCGATTTCGAAAAACTCTATGATCAATTTCTGGAACTGCGAATTGACGCGATCTACTGCGTCTCAGTCAACGATGCTTTCGTCATGAATGCGTGGGGAAAGTCCTTGGGGCTGCAGAAGATCGAGCTGATCCCAGACGGGTCGGGCGAGTTCACGCGCAAGATGGGCATGCTGGTCGCGAAGGACAATCTGGGCTTTGGAATGCGCTCCTGGCGATACGCCGCTCTGATCGACGATGGCGTGGTGGAGCAGTGGTTCGAGGAGGAAGGCTTCTGTGACAACTGCGAGACGGACCCCTATGGCGTTTCATCCCCGCAAAACGTTCTCGACAAACTGAAGGCGGCGGCATGACCCAGAAGTGGAAAGTCTCACACAACCCCAGCACACACTAGAGCCTCCTCGGCAGATTACCGGTTCAACATGCATCTCTCAGCAAGCCTGCTTCAACGCCAGAAGCAACGTATGGTCTTATCGCCTCAAGCCATTGAAGCTATTCGCTTGCTGCGATTGACGCATACTGAACTCCATCAGCTCGTGGAGCAGGCACTCGAGAAGAACCCCGTTTTGAAGCCTGACCCGTTTGACGACGTTTCGCCGCTGCCAGGGGAGGATCAGCGGAGCAGTCAAAGCAGAAGCGAAATCGGCGAATCGCCCATTGGCGGGCCGTCTGGCGGGCGCGGGCAATGGAAGTCGCAACGCAGTAGCGGCAACGATCGACCTGCCGTCGAGGAGTTTACCGCCCACACCGAAACATTGCACGACCATGTCGCCCGCCAGGTCGCCCTCACCCCGTTCACCCCCCAGGAGCGGCTGATTGCCGGACAGCTCGCCGCCCATCTGGAGGACACTGGCTATCTTCAGGTAAACCTTTTCGATCTGGCCAGGAGGTTAAACGTTCGGCAAGCTGATGTGGAACGGGTCATCGGAATCTTGCAGCAATTTGATCCGCCGGGCATTTTTGCGCGAACTCTCAGCGAATGCCTGGAGATTCAGCTGCGCCAGCAAGACCGGTTCGACCCGGCTATGGCAGCTTTGGTCGCCAATCTCGAGATGCTTGCACGGGGGGATTTTCAGGGATTGAAGCAGCGTTGCGGAGTCGACGAGGAGGATCTCCTCGACATGAGGAACGAAATCCGCGCGCTCGATCCCAAGCCTGGAGACCGGTTCCAGTCCGGGACGCCGGAAACCATCGTACCGGACGTCTGGGTAATGCCCAAGTCCGAAGGTGGATGGCGGGTGGAGCTAGATCCGGCCACGCTGCCCAAAGTGTTGATCAACCACACCTATGTCGCCGAAATCTCGCAGCTGACCAAGCAAAATCCGGAAGGCAAAGCGTTTCTCGACCATTGCCAGGAAAAAGGGAACTGGCTGATCAGCAGTCTCAAGCAGCGCGCTAAGACGATCCTTAAGGTTGCGACCGAAATCGTGCGCCAGCAGGATGCCTTTTTTACACACGGCGCCGCCCATCTGCGGCCTCTCTGTCTCAAAAATGTCGCTGACGAGATCGGCATGCACGAGTCGACGGTAAGCCGGGTGACTTCGAACAGGTACATGTTGACTCCGCGCGGGGTGTTCGAGCTGAAGTATTTTTTCGCTGCGCCAATCGCATCCTGCGAGGGCGGCGACGCGCACTCCGCCAAAGCTGTCCGCCATCGGATCAAGGCAATCATAGCCGAAGAATCGCTCGACAAGGTACATTCCGACGAAGACATCGTTGCTCAACTCAAGGAGACCGGCATCGATGTCGCTCGCCGTACCGTCACCAAATATCGCGAGGCGATGAACATCCCTTCCTCCATACGACGGCGCCGCGATAAGCGTTTGTCCGCAGCTGCGATCAAGCGAAGTGACTAACCGGCATTCCTGGTCGGCGAGAGGCGACTCTCAACTTCCTCCGGGCCGAAGCAGCTTTCGAAGTCCTGGCATTCCCGACAACTGGGTGCAGTGCATGACGAAAAGCCTTCGGCCTCACACAGCTTGCGGTAAAAGTACTTTTTCCATTTCATGTTTTCTGTGTTGCCTGCCGCCAGCGCGGGAAAATGTCTGGCAAGCAGGCGGCTGAGCTCAGCGCGATTTGAGAGGCCAAGATCCCGCCAAAGATGGTCCGTGCGCATCGCACGCCGGGCGATGATCTTGGCCAAGCGGCCGCTCGCCGGGTCGGCCGGCGCAGCATGCGCTAGCAGCAGCCGGCGTAGCAGCTCCTCTTCCAGTTCCGGCTCGGGCTCGCTCAACTCCTCCAAAGCGAATACGCTGCTGGAGGTAGACGGGAAAGTTGCGGCCAAGACATCACGCAATTCGACAGACGAAAGGCCTGTCCCCTCCGTCGCCAACACCTCGCCCGCCTGGACCTCCTCAAGCGAACGTGAATGTACGCAGGGCAGCACATGCTGATCGAAGCTCCTCCCTAGCTCGGACCCACGCCATTGCGCGCTGGATAGGCAGCCATCATCGTAACGGCCGGCTTCAGCTTCCGGCATGACAAAGCGCCTTGTTGACCGCAGGGATGATCTTGTCGCCCCAGAGCTCGATCTGGCGCAGCATCGTCTTTTGGTCGAAGTCGCCCAATTGAGTCTGAACTGCGATCTGGTCCGGTTTCAAGATATCGATCTCTTCCAGCAGGCGATCAATCACGCGATTTACGCTGCCAATCGGCAAATTTTTGCGCATGGTCTCGAAGGACAGATCCTGCTGGGTCGGTGTCTCCTGCAGCAGGTAGCCATCGTGGCTCTGTTGGCGGCGCTGATGCAGGGCTTCAGAAAGCCGGCGCTGGAAGCGGGCATTGTCGAGATAGCTGTTGATCTCCAACTCGTCGTGGCTGGCATAGCAGCAGCGCAGCAGCGATATCTTGACGTCGGTGACGTTCTTTTCCTCGGATGCCGCCGCCCTCTCGACTGATTCACGCAGTGTGGTCAAAGTCTCTAAGCCGTCGTGGAAGGCTGTGACAAAAAAATTGTGCCCCTCGCGGTAGGCCCGAGCCATCCGTGCGGCTCCGCCAGCGATCCAGATAGGCGGCGTCGGCTGCTGGACTGTGCGGACCGAAATCGCTGTTGGGGGGATCTTCTCATACTGGCCGTCGTGTTCGAAGACGTTTTGGTTGAGGCCCTTGAGAATGATGTCCAGGTATTCCGAAAAGACGGCCGGCGCCTCATTGATGTCCACGCCGAACCGTTCGAACTCGAACTGCTGGTATCCCAAGCCTACGCCGAGCTCGAGACGGCCGTTCGCAACGATGTCGGCGAAGCCGATCTCGGACAGCAGGCGCTGCGGTTGGTAAAGCGGCAGCACGCAGACGGCAGTGCCCAGGCGAATCGTGCTTGTCAAGCCGGCGCAGTGCGCCACCATCATCAGCGGGGATGGTATGAGGCTGTAATTGTTGAAGTGGTGCTCAGCAAACCACGCGGTGTTGAACCCAGCCTGCTCCGAAGCGACGGCCTGTTCGATGGAGTTGCGGATGACGCTTTCTGAGGATTGGTGATAGCCACGCTGGGCGGCCAGAATGAAAGTGGCAAATTCCATGATTTCTCCTCGTTATAGACACGTCAGCCGACCGGGAATGTGCTCGGCATGCACATGCTTGGATCTCAAGCACCTCGGGTGCGTCGTGGAGCCGAGGCTTCATAATGCTCGGCCGGTCGCCTGCGAAGGCCTGGCAATTAACCTGCGGCCTCCGCAAAACATTCGTCATAGAGTTCGCTGGCGTTTCCCGCATCACCGAACGAGGTCCAGCCGCCGTCCACGTAGAGGATCGAGCCGTTGATGTATGAGGCGTCAGACGAAGCAAGGAAGAACGATGCATCTGCGACGTCTTCTGGCCGTCCCATCCTGCCCATGGGGATGCGTCGTCCGATTGCTGCCAGGTCGATGCGGCCGGCTTTGGCCAACTGAGCAAGTGCGGGCGTGCGGATGTGGCCAGGAGCGACGGTGGCTGTCCGAATTCCGACCGGCCCGAGTTCGGCCGCCATGCAACGGGTCAGCATATCCATCCCCGCCTTGGAGGCGCCGTAGGCATGGCGCGGCGCGAACGGCAGAAAGCTGTCGATCGACCCGAGATTGAGGATCACGCCGCCCCGGCGCATAGCCTTGATCGCTTCGCGCGCGCAGGTGAAAGCGCCGGTAAGGTTGACATCCAGGACGTGTTCGAGCTGTTTCGACAGTTGCTCGATCGCAGGCACAATCCTGTCGGCGGTATCAGCACTATTGACCAGAACATCGATATACCCGAAGCGTCCCCTCAGTTCTTCGAACACCGACACCACATCGCTCTCGACGGCCACGTCCAGCGATTTCGCCAGATGCTTGCCGGGGAGCGATGTAGCCAGCTCTGCCGCTGCAGTGCCATCTTTATCAGCAATCACGACGGTGTCGCCGTTCGCGGCAAAGCGGCGAGCGACGGCCGCGCCAATGCTTTTTGCGCCACCGGTGACGAGCACGATTCGCGCATCTGTGCATTCGGCCGGACAGGAGAGCTCGGCTTGGAGCGCACCATCCACCGGCGGGTGAGCATCCCCCGGCTGGTTGAATGACATCCAGCCTCCGTCGACTGCCAGCACCGAGCCGGTGATGTAGCGCGCCTGCGTGCTGCTCAGAAAACGCACGACCCTGGCGATCTCGTCGGGGCGAGCCAAGCGCCCCATCGGCACGCGGCGGCGTATCGCCGCGAGGTCCATTTTGCCAGCGCGTGCCAGCTCTGTGACCATTGGGGTGCGGACGGAGCCCGGCGCCACCGCCGTGACGCGGATTCCTCGCATAGCCCACTCGCATGCAAGGGACTTTGTCAACGAGATCACGCCAGCTTTCGAGGCTGCGTAGGCGTTGCGCCTGGGATTGCCGACCACGCCCGCCATCGAAGCCACATTGACGATCGCACCGCCCGGCCTCATTCGCCGCGCCGCTTCCCTGGCCATAACGAATGGCCCAATAAGGTTCACTGTCACGCCGCGTCGGAAGGTATCGACAGCGGTGTCGATGATCCTATCCATCGTGGGTCCAACCGCCGCATTGTTGATGAGGACATCGATTTGCGCGAACCGTGCTTCGACCTGGCCGAAAAGTGAGAGCATGTCCTTCTCTCGCGACACATCGCACTCCAGACCGACGTGCGGCGACCCGAGATCCCGAGCCAGTTCAACCACACCACTGCCCGGAAGGTCCACCGCAACTACAGTGTCTCCGTCCGCGGCAAGGATATCGACCAGGGCACGGCCGATCCCGCCCGCAGCGCCTGTGATGATTACGGTGCGTGCTGCCAGTTTCACGAGAGCTTCTCCACGATGACCGCTTGTGATCTCAGCCCATCAACCTTGGGCGGAATGAAGGGCCGAGCCAAATCGTTGCAGTGACCGCCAGTTGCGGCCCCACACAGATGTCGTTCCCGTAGGGCGCTCATCCTCCATTTCTACCCACTTATGCAGCTCCCAGTTGGGGCCCCTCGACGCCATCTTGGTCGGTGGGGATGTGACCCTTGAGCAACTGGTAGATGGGATCGTCTGGATGTGGTGCTCCAATCGGCTGTCGCCGGCCGAACCTATCTGCCTCAAGAATCGCTGGCGGGATTTGCTCCTCAACCCAATCGTAGACGACTGTCCGTTCCGCAATTCGCCACTCGTCCTGCCTCTTCTGAAACAGATCGCAGTAACGGCCGCAAAGCAGCGTCTGACGTATTTCTTGGTCTGTATCCGGTCCGCGTTGCAGCGCGGTGAAATAGCTCTCGACCGCGGCCTCTGCTGAACTGATGAAGTCGATCAGGCTGTTCGTGATTTGATGGATGTTACGGTGCCCCGGCAGACCGAGAGCAAATTGGATGAAGTCCTCTGCCGGTCCGCAATAGGGACCGTGCCTGTCATACGCTTCGGGCCAGTATGCGCTACGCAGCGCCGCCTCATCGGCGCGGTCTATCCCGCGGCAGTACCGATACAGGCAGTTGCGGATCGCCTCTCGGTCACGCAGTTCGGTAATTTTCGCGTGGTCGACAGGGTCTGTCGCGAATTGTATGATTGTTTTGTCCTTCCCGATGCCAGTCTGCACTTTGCGTGTGTCTCTCTCTACAACTGAGTTAGCGGGGGGCTCGTCAACTTCCAGAGCTTGTTCGGGGCAGGCTCGTACCCCTTTTGAGGCAAGCAGTTGCTCCCCATCGGCAACATCAATATCACCGGGCAAGATGTAGCCGGCGTCATCAAGCTTGAAGACTCTCGGCGCCCGCGCCCAGCAGCGCGCATGACCCTGGCATCTGGCTTTATGTACGACGACACGCATAGCGAACTCCAATGTCGTTGGCTGAAACTTCAGGACCAGTCCAGGATCAGATTCTCGATCCCGAACACATGGCCGCCGAAGGTGATAGGTTCAGTCCCTGTCTTGATCCGAAAGGCTGGGATGCGCGCCAGCCACTCCTCCAGGCCAATGACAATCTCCCGCCGGGCAAGGTGTGAGCCAAGACAACGATGGGGACCATAGCCAAAGGCAGCGTGCCGGTTGTCCTCGCGCGCCAGATCGATCTCATTCGGGCATTCGAATTCCGCCGGGTCACGATTGGCAATCATCGTGGCACAGGAAACATAGTCTCCCTTGCGGATCGGCGCGCCTTTGAAGTCGACATCCTTCGTTGCCACTCGGATCATCTGAATGGTCGAATAGGCGCGCAGCAATTCTTCCGCAGCGACGGCAATCCGGTCCGGTTCGCTTCGTAGCAATTCCTGATCTTTGGGGTTGCGCGCGAGATGGGCCAAGTCGAAGCATATGGCTGCTGAGACCGTGTCGAGTCCCGCGACGAACACAAGCACGCCGATGCCACGGACTTCTTCGTCACTGAGCAGACGACCCTCGACCTTTGCCTTCACGATGAAGGTCATGAAATCATCGACCGGCTCCTTGCGGCGCTCGGTGGCAAGTTCGTCGATGAAGGCCACGATCGTCCGGGCTGCGGGTGGTCGTTGCTCCTTATCGCCGTGGAGCACATCTCTAGCCCAGCCGACAAATGTTTCTAGTCCGTTGTCCGAAAGCCCAATAAAGCGAAGGAAGATATTGACCGCGAACGGAACTGCAAAATCCTTCATGATGTCGCAGCTCGTGCCTGATGCGGCGATCCTGTCGATCAGCTTGATCGCTCGTTCCCGGACAGCCGGCTCCAATGCCATTACCCGCTTTGGCGAAAGCAGCGGATTGAGCAGTGAGCGAAAAACACCGTGGAATGGCGGATCGAGCTCAAGCGGGATCATCGGCCAGCTCTCGCCGAGCACAGAGGCGAAGATGCTGCGATGGCTGGAAAACGTTTCGGTGTCCTGCAGCACCCGGCGCTGGTCGCTCGCGCGAGTGATGACCCAGGTACCCCGACCGTCGCGCGTGTTGCTGGTTGAATAAAAGATCGGAGGCCCGGCATGAACGCAAGCAACCGCTGCATGCGGATCCCCGTTAGCGGTCGGCAACATGCCGGGCGACGTAAACAGGCTGAAGTCCCTCACCATTTCGGGCGGGACATGATCTGGAACCGGCCGCGATTTAACCGCGCCAGAATCGAGAGACCGTTCATGAGATGCTGTCGGCATTTGCATGCAATCGTTGGTGCAAGCTCCGTGCCGAATTCGTCTTTCGATAATCCTTGCTGTTTGCTGGGCAGCAGGTGGCGCCTGCGCTGACTTGCTGGTCGGGATTGCAACATTCTTGTCCAGCGTCGGACACAGAATGTAGAAAGCTAGACACCGACTTGGAGCAACTCAACTGGTGGGATCGCTAGCCGATCATGTGCCCGGGGAGCATCCAGTTCGAAAGCTTGCGCTAAGCGGCTTGGTGACTTGGCCGAGGTCACCCAGGTGGAAATGACCAACACTTGGGGTAAGCCTAGTGGCGCTCCCCTCGATGATGTCTGGCGGGGTGGTTAGCCGCCTCCGTGGGACAAGATCAGTCTACACGAATGGGCTATAGCCTCTCCTCGCCTGCCTCACTGGCCGTCCTTCAGAGCCGGCCAGACGAGCTTTTGTCTTTCAGCAGGGCGTTTTTCTCGCCAGCTACAGAGCCACACCGACGCCGTTAATGAGCGTCCAGTCGACGGATTGGATGGCCTGTCCATCTTGCCCAGCACCTTGGCTTCGCATTTGCCGGTGCGGCGGAAGCCTTCAAGACGCAGTTCTTGACCTTCTCCAGATCAGCCTCGGACGGATATCGGCAAGGGTTCAGCTCGTCCTTTTGAACTTGCGCATCTTCGTGTTGGCGAACCCCAGGCCGCCCGACATGTTTGCGGTCTATCCGGCACCTCAACTTCGAACAACCTTGCGGCAAGCTCTTGGGATAGCCCACGCTCGTGCCTCCACCACCCGCTCAGCAGAGCCAGATTTGTCGTTGAAGGCACGGAACTTGCGCAGTCATTCGCAGATGCGTCACGGACCAAGAGTGTAGTCCCATGAATTCGATCACCAAAAAGGCCGCCCGACGTTGCTGGGACCGCCTGCAATTACCTTATCCCAAAATTGGGAGCAACGGCTTCAAAAGGGATAACTCATCACCTCAATTTTGTCGATCGCGCGGCATCGAACCGCAGCCATCGATCAGACTTCCGCCTCGTTGCACTCATTGCGACCGCCTTGGTGCTTGCGACAACCGCTCAATTCTGGCTGCCAGGATAACCACATATGGCGACGGAACTTCCTGCTTCAAAGCAATATAGAGATCGTCGATCATCCCCCAATCAAGGCCTCGATCGAGGACACCGCGTTCGGCTTGCTTGGTTCGCAGTGGACAGGCCGCACTTCGACGAAGGCGATCGATGCGACCGCGCCGAGAACTCTCCCGCATTGTCGACGGTTGGGTCCGTCGGCCCTCCGATGAGGCCTCGGATGCGTCGGGCGCCGAGGCCTCGACTGATGCCGACTGGCCGCCGCCGGAAGGTCTCGCGGCTTTGATCCCCGGCGATGTAGCCACCCCTGCTGCAACAGCTCCTAGCCGGAGAACTCATTCATGACCGAATCGGCGACAGATTTAGTGGACGCGGCTTTGTTCGACCGAGATCGGCTTGACCCAGAAAGTCCCTATCAACGTTCTGGCCCTGCATGGGGTGCCATCATTTCGCTTTCCTTCGGCACCTTCGGCCTTGTGACGGCAGAGTTTCTGCCCGCCAGCGTTCTGACACCGCTCGCGCATGATCTCCGTATCACCACGGGCACGGCTGGACAGGCGCTAACAGCGACCGCAATCGTCGCGGCGATCTCGGCACCGATAATCGCCATCGTGACAAAGCGTCTGGACCGCAGGGTCGTCATCTGGGCGATGACGCTCCTGCTGATCCTGTCGAACGTTCTGGCGGAGGTTGCGGGGTCGCTGCCGGTTTTGCTGGCGGCACGCGTCGTCCTTGGCATATCGCTTGGTGGTTTTTGGTCAATTTCGGCAGCGTTGGCGATGCGGCTGGTTCCAAGTCACCTCATGCCGCGCGCCATGTCGATCATCCTCACCGGCGTTTCTGTCGCCTCCGTCTGCGCGGCTCCAATCGGCGCTTATGTCGGTGACATTTGGGGATGGCGAGCCTCGTTCAAGGTCGCCGCAATCGTGAGTGCCGTTGCGCTGCTCGTGCAACTCGTAACCATTCCGCCACTGCCTCCGATCGAAGTGCGCAGATTCCGCAGTCCGCTGGATGTCGCGAAGAATCCGGCGATGAAGGTTGCGGTGCTAGTCGTGCTATTGGTCGCTTCCGGCCATTTTGCCAGCTTCGCCTACATCCGCGCCTTTCTCGAGAGCGTTCCTGCGCTCGACAAGAAGTCGATCCCGCTCGTGTTCCTTGCTTTTGGCACGGCCGGCGTCTTCGGCAATTTAGCCGGCGCATTCCTCACCAAACACAGTCTCAAGGCGGTCGCGGCCCTGCCGCCCCTGCTCATTGCCGTAGCCGCTGTCTCGCTCCTGACTATGGGAGCATCGGCCTTGACCTCGGCAATTGCAGTTGCCGTATGGGGCTTTGCTTTTGGCGCGGTCCCGGTCGGATTGCAGACATGGATGGTGCTACGCGCCGCTCCGAAACAGGCCGAGAGCGCTGGTGTACTGATGGTCATAACCTTCCAAGTGGCCATCGCAGCCGGCACAACTTTCGGTGGCCTATTGGTGGATCACACGGGTATTGCCAGTGTCTTTGTCTACAGCGCGGTTGCTACGTTCCTCGCTGTCTTGACAGTATTTTTGCTCGGCCCGAACCGCAAAACCTGACCGCCTGGTGGGGAGTGACGACGGTCGGCGGCGTTCACGCTATTGTCACCTCTGAGCTCGGCCCAAAGGCCGCGGCTTCGTCGTAACCATGCGGTCGATGGGGCAGCGCCAAATTGCTTCCTGCTCATCGCGTTGCGATAATACAGCGCGCTTATTGCGTCATCGTGTCCCCGATCTCGGCTTCAATGCCCGGCTACTGGCTGCGGAGGCAGATGGGCGCCGGCGTCCCACCGACGACGATCGGTCTTTTCTCATGTAGCTGTCGGGGAAACGAGGCAGGTTTTCCGCCAGAACCCGCCAGTCGTCGCGCTCGCGTTCGCCTTCCTTGCGCGCACCGAACAACTGGATGATAATCTTGCCGTCGGACCCATATGCTTCGAGCGAGGTGACGTGACTGTCATTGGTCGGCTTGCGCACGGCCCAAACCTCACGGATTTGGTGGGTCCTGAGATGCAGCCGGAACGTTTCGTCCAGCACATAGATGCACGGCCCGATCTGCTTGACCGACTTGATTAAGCCGGAATGGGTCTGGATAGAACCTCGGTTGCCGACGAAGCACATGATCGGCAATTCGTCTTCGGCCGCACGCTGGAGCACGGCGCCAACTGCGGCATTGTCGAGCAGCCAAGCGTAATCCTGGCCGACCATGCGCAAAGCCTGGCAGCGGCTGAGCTTGAGCGTCTTTAGAAGGTTGACGTCAGTCAGCCGGCTCCAGTGCTCGCGTAGGTCGTCCACCGTGCCGGCCCAGTCCGCAGTCCTCGCGCCCAGGTCGGCTACTCTCGCCTTAAGCGACATGGTCGGCTCCTGGTTGGCGGATACGAGCTCGGCCACCAGCTTTCGATAGGCATGAAGGTTGGAGACCGGCCTGAGATGCACCTTATGCACTGCTGCGCCGGTGGCGTCGAAGAATTGCAAACTGCGCTGGATTCCGCCGCGATGGCGCCTTTCAACAGCGAAACCATACCTCCAAGCCTGCGGGAAGACGCGAAGGTCGAATTCGTCACCAAGGACCATGGCGTGATTGTTGCCGGTTATCACTCTGTTGAAGACGCCAATCTTTTCGTGCACGGCACCTTGATTGCGGGTCAGCGCCGTCACTTCGCCCACGAATTCGAGGCCCGTCAGAAGGTGATTGACGCGCGGGTCGATGCGTGCCGCGCCGAAACCGCAATGGGCCGCGACCAGTTCCGCTTCCGAAATGGCCAATTGGGCGGCGAAATCACGCGCGGGAATGTTCGGACAGACTTCCCACGCACGCCGGATTTCGTTGGGCGACCGCTTCTTGCGCTGATCCATGTTTTTACCCCCGCCCCATTCTTCTTTTGACGATCGATCGAAAAACGGGCCTCAGGGGTGTGCACGGCGGACGCGATCGATCGTCAGGCACATGCCAGTCGAATCCTGTCTCCGGGCGGTCAGCGGCCAATCGCCGGTAGAGAGCGATTGTTGGGTGGTCGGCGCCAATCGGCCGATCGAGCATTCGGGTACCACCGGCGGTGCTGCTTTCCCACTCAAGGCGGGTCTGATGGATCATATTGCTTTCCTTCGTTCTTCGATTGCGAGGGCAACCCAAAGGTGAATCGGCCGGCAATTTTGCCGCCGCAACGAAGGCTTCACAAAAATCGTGCCAGTTGCTCCGCGGCAAGCTCTGAACATCTTTGGCTCTGTTCATTGCTTTACGCGTGAGTGCATCGCGAACTCAGGCGCCCTTCCTGTGACGCGGACGCGACAAACCCGACAGTAAGTGTCGGTTGTCGGACGTCTCCCCAGCAATCGAGCATAAGAGACGTCGGGATGTCCTACGGTTTTTGACACGTCTTCCCTTTGGCACGGTCCATGCGAGATGATCCGCGAAAACGTCGGACCGAGGAGAAATCGAGCCATGATTACGCTCACCGACAACGCTGTTGCCGCCATCAAGGCCGCTCTTTACCGCGCCAGCGAGCCGGCGGAAGGATTTCGCATCATGGTCCATGCCGGCGGCTGCGCCGGCTTCCAATACTCAATGGGCCTGGAGAGCGTCTCACGTGAGGGCGATGCGATCATCGAGCGAGATGGGCTCAAGGTGTTCATGGATAGAGGCTCCCAACCCCATGCCGCCGGCATGACCGTGGACTTCGTCACTGGGCTCGAAACATCCGGCTTTGTTTTCGATAACCCTAATGCGCGTGAGACGTGCGGCTGCGGCAAGTCCTGCAAATGATTGCGAGGGAACAGGCTATGTTCGACTATAGCGACGCCAAGGAATACTGCGTCGAACCGGTAACCGCCGGCGCTCTGGAACCGGCCGACACGCACTGTCGGCCCGGAACAATTGCGTTCGGTGATGCGCGAAATCGCGATCATCGATCGTTGCCGTGGGCAAGCAAACAAAATTGCCCGAAACAGCTGAATTCCCGGCGGATGCCGCCACCAAAGGGCAATGTCGACAGCGACCGGTCAGCCAAGCCATCGCTCGCCCGGCCGCCCACCTTGCCAGATACGATATGCGCCAGAGGTTCAATGGCCCGCCTACCCTTGAATCATTTCAGCAGTTGAAGGATCACTCCCATGAGCCCTGTCTATCTCGACAACAACGCAACGACGCGGGTTGATCCTGCAGTCGTTGGAGCGATGTTGCCTTTCTTTACGGAGCAATTTGGCAATCATTCGTCCATGCACGCCTATGGCGCATCGGTTGCTGAAGCCGTGAGAAAGGCGAGGCAACAGTTGCAAGCCCTCATCGGCGCGGGATTCGAGGACGAGATCATCTTCACCTCGGGCGGGACTGAAAGCGACAGTACAGCCATCCTTTCGGCGCTGGAGGTGATGCCCGACCGAACGGAAATAGTGACTTCCGCGGTTGAACATCCGGCCGTTCTGAAGTTGTGCGCGCACCTTGAAAAGACGCGCGGCGTCAAGGTGCACATTATCCCAGTCGATCACCACGGCCGGCTCGACCTGGACGCCTACAGAACCGCCCTCACCCCACAAGTGGCAATCGTCTCGATAATGTGGGCGAACAATGAGACCGGTACGATCTTTCCCGTGGTTAAGCTTGCCGATCTAGCCAGGGAAGTCGGCGCGCTTTTCCACACTGATGCAGTGCAGGCGGTCGGAAGGCTTCCGATTGAGCTGAAATCGACCGCGATCGACATGCTGTCGCTCTCCGCCCACAAGCTGCATGGTCCAAAGGGGATAGGCGCGCTTTATGTAAGACGTGGCGTGCGCTTCTCCTCCATGATCAAGGGTGGGCACCAAGAGCGCGACCGGCGTGCAGGCACTGAAAACACACCCGGCATAGTCGGACTGGGCATGGCGGCCGAACTCGCCTTGAAATTCATGGACGAGACAAAACGAATAAAATGGTTGCGCGACCGCCTTGAGAACGGGATCATCCAGCGCATCCCAAACACATCCATCAACGGCGATCCGCAAGAGCGATTGCCAAACACTGCAAACATTGGATTCGAAGGTATCGAAGGCGATGCAATCCCAATTGTCCTGAGCCGGCTGGGAATCGCCTGTTCCGCCGGGTCCGCCTGTGCCTCTGGCTCACTGGAACCGAGCCATGTTCTGATCGCTATGAACGCGGCATGTGGGGCAGTCCGCTTCTCCTTTTCGCGTGACAACGGCGAAGATGACGTAGACCGCGTGCTTGAGGTCCTGCCTGCGATCACCGAGAAGCTAAGGGCCCTTCCCAGTGCTGGACTGTGCGGGCGAGGTGCAGAACAGCTTCATTCCGGCCCGGGTCCGAGCGGCACAATAGCCGACGAGCCGTGAGGTCTTCCTCAACGTGACGACCCTGCGCAATGGAGAGCGGTCAAACCCGGGGTCGCCTTCACCACTTCAGAAAAGCTTGAGATCACCAAGTCTCTTGCCCCAGCCGCCGTGTCAGGGGTCGGCCGTCAGCAATGTCACCAACGCATCGACACCACAATTTCGCGCCGGGAGAATACAATGAACTGCTCCGCTGACAGCCGCCCGATCGATCGCACCGATATCCTGGCGCGACTGAAAGGCCTGTCGGCTGCGGAGGACTTCTTCGCCTGCCTTGGCGTCTCCTACGATCCGAAAGTGATGAATGTCTCGCGGCTCCATATCATGAAGCGCGTGGGCCAATACCTTGCCGAAGAAGATTTCTCCGGTCTGCCTGACCAGGTAATCGCCGCGCGGGTGCGCGCCAAGCTGGAACGCGCCTACGAAGATTTCGCGACTTCCTCGCCGCTCACGCAACGTGTGTTCAAGGTGCTAAGGGACCACGATCCAAACATATGTCCCGCACCTGGCCGCGCCTTCGTCCCGCTCGACTCTGCACTGAAGCGGTTCGGAAAGTAATGAGCCCGACACGGCTGCGACGCGACAATGTCGAGAAGTCGACAAATCCAGTCCTCATGACGCTCCTCGGAAGCAAACGAAGCCACCTTCTGGAATAGAGGCAGGAAGAAGACTTGGCATGAACGATGCAGGCATGAGGTGAACCGCCAAGCACGCATCCGGACTGGGAGCTTAGAGAAATCGCCAATGCACATCGTAATCTGCATCAAGCAGGTGCCGGATTCGGCACAGATCCGCGTCCACCCGGTGACGAACACGATCATGCGTCAGGGTGTGCCGACCATCATCAATCCTTACGACCTGTTCGCCCTCGAAGAAGCGCTCAAACTGCGCGACGTTCATGGTGGCGAGGTTACTGTGCTCACAATGGGTCCGCCCATGGCGGAGGACTCGCTGCGAAAGGCGCTCGGTTACGGTGCTGACCGAGCAGTTCTCTTGACGGACCGCTATTTTGCCGGATCCGATACGCTGGCGACCTCCTTTGCTCTTTCGCAAGCAATCGCAAAAATTGGGGAGACTTTCGGCAGGCCGGACATCGTCTTCACCGGCAAGCAGACGATTGACGGCGATACCGCCCAGGTCGGACCCGGCATAGCCAAGCGCCTGGATCTATCGCAACTTACCTATGTCGCGAAGATTGCCTCCATCGATCTCAAAACGCGCGAGATCGAAGTCGCGCGTCGCGCCGAAGGCGGCACCCAGTTGCTGAAGAGCAGACTCCCTTGCCTCATTACCATGCTGGAAGACACCAACGAAATCCGCCGGGGCTCGCTCCAGCAGGCTCTTTGCGCGGCGCGAAGCCAAGTCGTGAAGTGGACTGCAGCCGACGCCGGCATTGACGATCTCACCCGGTGCGGTCTGCGTGGCTCGCCGACAGTCGTCAAGCGTGTTTTCGCCCCCACCGCACGGGCAGAAAGCGCGGCGCAGATCGACACCGCGGAAAGGGGCTTGCAGGACATAGCCGATGAACTCATCGCCGATATCTTACCCCGCCGGCCGGCGCTGGAACATGAGCTGGCCTTCAACAGCGGCACGTGACGGCCAGGAGCAGAAAATGTCGACCGCAAGCCAAACTACCCCTCGCATTGCCCCCGGCCGTGCCGGTGTAAAGAAAGAACTTCCCGACCGTTTCAAAGACTACCGGCACGTGTGGGTCTTCCTCGAGCTCGAACGCGGCAATGTGCATCCTGTATCATTCGAACTGCTGGGTGAAGGCCGCAAATTAGCCGACAAGCTTGAAGTCCAGCTCGCGGGCGTCGTGCTGGGACCGCCGGGCGAGATGGTCGAGGACGCTGTTGCCGAGGCCTTCGCTTACGGGGCGGATCTTGTCTACATCGTCGATGCGCCGCCGCTCGCCGACTACCGGAACGATCCGTTCGCCAAGGCGCTCACGGATCTGGTCAATACCCATAAACCCGAAATCCTCCTTCTCGGCGCGACCACACTGGGCAGGGATCTTGCGGGCTCGGTAGCGACGACCCTGCAGACGGGGCTCACGGCCGACTGCACAGAACTTGATGTAGATTCCGACGGTTCACTCGCCGCGACCCGTCCGACTTTTGGTGGCTCGTTGTTGTGTACGATCTATACACTAAACTACCGGCCGCAAATGGCGACGGTGCGACCAAGGGTCATGCCTATGCCGCAGCGGGTGGATAAGCCGGTCGGGCGTGTCATGCGGCACAAGCTGTCGCTCGTTGAGGACGATATCGTCACCAAAGTCCTCGGCTTCCTGCCGGATAACCAGTCGGCAATGGCAAATCTTGCCTATGCGGATGTCGTGGTTGCGGGAGGCCTCGGTCTCGGCGCGGCGGAGAACCTTCAGCTTGTGAAGAATCTTGCCCGAGCGATCGGCGCCGAGCATGGCTGTTCGCGCCCCTTGGTCCAGAAGGGCTGGATGCCGGCTGATCGGCAGATTGGCCAAACTGGCAAGACCATTCGACCGAAGCTTTACATCGCGGCCGGAATTTCCGGCGCCATCCAGCACCGAGTTGGGGTCGAGGGGGCCGATCTCATCGTCGCGATCAACACCGATCCGAACGCGCCGATTTTCGAGTTCGCCCACCTCGGGATCGTCACGGATGCAATCCGCTTCCTGCCCGCACTGACGGAAGCCTTCACCCGGCGGCTGTCGCCGCACAGTCGAGACAAGCTTGCGAGTTGAGGGAGAGGACATGATTGAACAATTCGATGCCATTGTGGTCGGAGCCGGCATGTCCGGAAACGCAGCTGCTTACACTTTGGCAAGCCAGGGGCTGAAGGTACTGCAGTTGGAGCGCGGGGAATATCCGGGCTCTAAGAACGTCCAGGGTGCCATAATGTACGCGAACATGCTGGAGAAGATCATCCCGGACTTCCGGGATGATGCGCCCCTCGAGCGGCACCTGGTCGAACAGCGACTTTGGGTGATGGACGACACGTCTCACACCGGAATTCATTACCGGTCGGACGACTTCAATGAGGCGAAACCCAACCGCTACACGATCATCCGCGCCCAGTTCGACAAATGGTTTTCCCGCAAGGTGCGCGAGGCTGGCGCGACGGTCCTGTGTGAGACGACCGCGACGGAACTCGTCCGTGATGGCAATGGCAAGGTGATCGGCGTCCGCACAGACCGGGCTGGCGGAGTGGTCTTCGCGAATGTGGTCGTTCTCGCAGAAGGGGTGTCGGGATTGCTTGGCACTCGCGCAGGCCTGCGCGAGATGCCGAAGCCGGAGACCGTGGCGCTTGCCGTCAAGGAAATGCATTTCTTGCCCGAAGAGGTCATTGGCCAGCGGTTCGGTGTCAAGGGCGATGAAGGCTGCGTAATCGAGGCCGTGGGCACGATCTCTCGCAGCATGGCCGGGCTCGGCTTCCTTTACACCAACAAGGAGTCGATTTCACTCGGCATCGGCTGCCTGGTCTCGGATTTCGCCGCGACGATGGAGAGCCCGTCCGCCCTCCTAGATGCGATGAAAAACCATCCTTCGATCCGGCCGCTGATCGCTGGCTCGGAGGTGAAAGAATATGCCGCCCATCTTATCCCCGAAGGTGGTTACAGGGCCATTCCGCAGCTCTTCGGCGACGGTTGGGTCATCGTCGGCGACGCAGCGCAACTGAACAATGCCATTCACCGTGAGGGTTCGAACCTTGCCATGACCTCGGGTCGTGTCGCGGCTGAGGCGATCGTCAAAGTCAAAAGCCGCAACGGTCCTATGACCAAAGCGAACCTTGCGCTCTACAAGACGATGCTGGATGACTCCTTTGTGATCAAGGATCTTAAGAAATACAAGGACATGCCAGCCTTACTCCACACCAATTCCAGCAACTTTTTTGACAGCTATCCGCGGTTGATGTCGCATGCCGCTCAGAACTTCATGCGTGTCGACGGCACGCCGAAGATCGAGAAGGAAAAGAACACCACGGCCGCCTTCATCAACGCGCGCTCGCGCTGGGGGTTGGTCAGCGACGCGGTCCGCCTGGCATTGGCATGGCGCTGAAGAGGGTACAAGATGACGATCGCAGTGACGAAGGTTCGTGTCGAGGACAAGCTTTACCAGAACCGCTATCTGGTCGATTCCGGCCGCCCCCATATTATAGTGCGACCGCACGACAAGCCAAGCGCGAACTTGCTTGCGTTGACCTACGTCTGTCCAGCGAAATGCTATGAGTTGAATGACAAGGGTCAAGTCGAGATCACCGCCGACGGCTGCATGGAATGCGGCACCTGCCGGATATTGTGCGAGAAAGGCGGCGACATCGAGTGGAACTATCCGCGCGGCGGCTTTGGTGTCCTGTTCAAGTTCGGATGATCAGCCGGGACCGTGCCAAGAGCATGCCGGCAGCGAGCAACTGCGGCACACCATGAGCCTCTCCATCCACTTGCAAAGAGCTAGTGAATATTGGCCTTTCGCAATTCAAATTTCCTCGACTCGTTAGCGGTGTCCTCAGGCCACGGCGGTGCCCTGTGCGCCGGACTTACCACCGGTCACGTGGTCGAGCCCCTTTGGGACAACGTCCGGCCATCGTGCCGGATGGCAGCCACAACGGCCGGTGAGCAAGTGGAACGGCACAACCCATGACAAAGACGTATGTGCTAGTGCATGGTGCCTGGCATGGCGGATGGTGTTGGCGGGACGTGGCCGCCAATCTTCGCAAGATGGGATACCACGTGACCACGCCGACCCAGACAGGTGTCGGCGAACGCGCACATTTGCTGTGCAAGGACATCACGCCCGACACATTCGTGACCGACATCGTCAACCACATTGTGACGGAAGAGCTGAGCGATGTGATCCTTGTCGGTCACAGTCTAGGCGGCATCAGCATCACCGGCGCCGCCGACCGGATACCCGACCATATCAGCCATCTCGTTTATCTCGACGGCGCCATCGTCGAGAGCGGTCAAAGTGTATTCAGCACCATGCCCCCCGACATCGTCGCCGCCCGTCGAAAATTGGTTGCGGAGGAAGGACGGGGTATCTTCATGCCGACTCCGCCGCCAACAGCATTCGGCATTCCCGAGGGACACTCGCTCACGGACTGGGTGCGGCGCCGGATAACACCGCATCCGGCAGGCACCTACGAAAGCGGACTTAAGCTCGTGCACCCGCTCGGCAACGGCAGGCCCCGAACCTATGTCGTCTGCACTAATCCACTCCACCCGCCGATGGCGGGAGCGCGAGAATGGGTCGCGAAGCAGGATGGCTGGGCGTGGCAGGAACTCGCCACTGGCCACGACGCAATGATCCTCGCACCGACGGAAGTTGCTCTCCTTCTTAGCGCTGTCGGCTGAGGAACCAAGTAAAGGGTGAGCGGCGGCCGATTCTCAGGCCGCGGCCTTGAGTTCTGGTGCACGGATGTAGGCCCAACGGGTCGTTCCGGTGGCGCCACCGAAACCACCGCCGGAACAAAGGCGGGAGTGGCCTGTCCTGCGGACGTAGCAAGCTTGCGAGCGTTCCGCCGCGGCCGCAGCCCGTAGCGCCGGGCAACCTCCGAGATCACCGCGTTCGGCTCCAGGGTCTCGGCGATGACTCCGTCCCTTGTCGTCCATCGACCAATGCCGTCGACTAACAGCGCCGTTGATCACCTCGAAACGCCGAGGCTGCCGCTCAGGGTCAATCGTAAGTTCAAGTTCAGACACAATCCGATCTCCGATCCACCTCAGAATGGCAGGCCCACAGATCGCGGGCACTCCTGGAAGGACACAGCGCTTACCCTTGAAATATGGAGAACCATGGCTTTACGCCGTCGGCAGTTGAGCTGATCTCGCAATGCTATTTCCCCCGGCAACGTCCGCGAGCTGGAGAACTGCGTGTAAAGAACAGCCACACTTGCGCGTTCTCCTCTGGAAGGAACCAATCTTTCGGAACGTGGCAATGTCATCGACGAGCTCTCACGGCCCAGCACGATGCCGGTTCGGCGCATCGGCGCCCCTGAACACGAGATAGCCGGTTGCGATTCTAACGATACGGCCGGACCGGCGCTGGGTCCGCGGCGGACGGAGCGTGACCGGCTGATCGACACAATGGAGAAGGCCGGCTGGGTTCAGGCTAATGCGGCTCGAATTCTCGGCCTCACGCCGCGACAAGTCGGCTAGGCGATACGCCGGCATAGCATCGAGGTGAAGGAAATTCTAAGAGCCTGGATGAGCCAATCGTCAGGCCAGTGGTCTTGCGCGCCCTCTGCGCGACAAGGAGTGCTTTGTGCTTCTGAACGGATTTGGACTTGCACTGTCGCAAGCAGGACAAAATTGTGTCGCGCCGGCCTCACACAACCCGACATCGACCCAAATAGTGAACTGAAGCCGCTTTTTTAAGTTGGTATGGCTCTTGCATCTTGAACCGCGACGTACCAGCAACGGAGCCGTTTGATGTCCTCACCGATAATTTCGATTGAGGGGCCGACTAGCACGACATCCGAGGGTTTTCTGGCAGACGCGAAATCCGGTGGCTGCGCACCGTCCTCCTACGGCTCGTCGCCGACCAGCCCGGGCGATGTGGATCCGGCTATTTGGGACAAGATCAAGGATCACCCCTGCTTTTCGGAGGAAGCGCATCACTATTTCGCGCGTATGCATGTGGCGGTCGCGCCGGCTTGCAATGTCCAGTGCAACTACTGCAATCGCAAATACGATTGCGCCAACGAGAGCCGGCCTGGTGTTGTGTCTGAGAAGCTGACGCCCGACCAAGCGCTACGCAAGGTCATCGCGGTTGCCAACAAAGTTCCGCAGCTTTCGGTTCTTGGCATCGCTGGGCCGGGGGATGCCTGTTACGACTGGGAGAAAACGAAGGCAACGTTCGACCGCGTCATCAGGGAAATCCCCGACATAAAGCTGTGCGTCTCCACCAACGGGCTCGTGCTGCCGGACCATGTCGCCGAGCTTGCCGAAATGAATGTTGATCACGTGACGATCACCATCAACATGGTCGACCCGGAAGTCGGCGCAAAGATTTATCCTTGGATCTTTTATGAAAATCGCCGCTACTTCGGCATCGAAGCCGCTCGAATCTTGCACGCGCGGCAGATGTTGGGCCTGGAAATGCTGAGCGCGCGCGGCATCCTCACCAAAATCAACTCGGTGATGATTCCTGGAGTGAACGACCAGCACCTGTTTGAGGTGAACAAAATGGTCAAGGAGCGGGGCGCCTTCCTGCACAACGTGATGCCTCTGATTTCGGACCCGGCGCACGGCACACACTACGGACTCATCGGGCAGCGCGGCCCAACGGCAATGGAGATGATGGCCCTTCAGGATCGACTTGAAGGTGGCGCCAAGTTGATGCGCCACTGCCGGCAGTGCCGGGCAGATGCTGTCGGCCTGCTCGGTGAAGATCGTGGCCAGGAATTCACGCTGGACGGTATTCCCGACGGTGTCACCTACGAGGCTGGCAAGCGTCAGGCCTATCGGCAGGTGGTCGCACACGAGCGCCGTGATCATGAGGCGGCGAGGAGCGAAGCCATCGGTATGGTCAAGGCAACAGACTCCGAAAAGTCGCTTCTGGTTGCGGTGGCCACTAAGGGAGGTGGACGGGTCAACGAACACTTCGGCCACGCGAAGGAATTCCAGGTTTATGAAGTCTCGCCTAGAGGGATCAGCTTGGTCGGGCATCGGAAGGTCGAGCGGTATTGCCTCGGAGGCGGGGGCGAAGACGCCATCCTCGAGGGCGTCATCGCTGCGCTCGAAGGCATACACATAGTGCTATGCGCCAAGATCGGAAATCGCCCGAAGGAACAACTCTCGCGAGCTGGACTGCGCGTAACCGACGCCTATGGCCATGACTACATCGAGACCGCAGTCAGCGCACTTTACGCGGCAGAGTTTGGGATCAGACCACTAGCGGCGACGGCCTGAGCCGTCTCGTCCGATAACCAGGAGTTAGAATGGCTTTCAAGATCATCGCATCCCAATGTACCCAATGCGGGGCCTGCGAGTTCGAATGTCCCTCGGAAGCGATCAAGTTCAAGGGCGACGCCTATGTGATCGATCCAATCAAGTGCACCGAATGCAAGGAGGCCTTCGATACGCAGCAATGCGTGTCGGTCTGTCCGGTACCGAAAACCTGCGTTCCCGCTTGATTCCTACCGAAACGGTCGGGTTCGCCGCACGAGGACGCCTGCAACCCGCGACGACACCAAAAGCCTCGAGAAAGGAATGGACAGCATGTGGTCCAGACGCGAACAGGAGGTCGAAATCGGCAGACCGCCACGGTTCATGCAGGGTGAGCGGGTCCGTGCGATACGCCACATAAAAAACGACGGCACCTATCCCGGCAAGGAGATCGGCGAAAACCTCGTGCGGAAGGGCGACGAAGGCTACGTGCGCGACATTGGAACCTTTCTCCAGCAATTCTTCATCTATGCAGTCGAATGGATCGATCGTGGCACGGTCGTCGGCATGCGAGCGCGCGAACTCATTAGCCTCGACAAAGTCGAGGTTCCCTGCGGAGCTGAAGGCATTTCCAACGGAGGAACAGCCGGATGAAAGTAATGATTCGCAGGACCGCTACTGGCTTGTCGGCTTATGTTCCCAAGAAGGATCTCGAAGAGCCGATCACCGAGATTGAGAACGCTGACTTATGGGGCGGGACCGTGACGCTCAGGAACGGTTGGCGGCTCATGCTGCCCGACCTTCCGCGCGATACGCGTTTGCCGATCACCGTCGAGGCGATGAAGATTTCCGACGGGGCCTGATGCCGGTGGGTTCAATGGCGGAGAGGAAACGCGTATGAACACGATGCTGAGCTGGGACCATCTCGTCGTCGTCCGGGGCAGTTTTGCCAAAAAGCTGATTGACCTGCTGAACGGCGCTCTCAAGGCCGATCGAGTGATCCCCTATCTCGGTCCTGGTCTTCTGCAGCTTAACGCACTGGAATCACCTGTACCTTGCACCCCTGAAGATGTCGCCGCGGCGCTCAACAAGCGGGCGCCTGCCCCTTCCAGGATTCGCACCAATATGTGGTCGGTCGCGCAGTTTATCGAGCAGCGCCGACATCGTCGGACTCTCCAAACGTGGATGGCGGAGATATTCGCAGCCCCCGCCGAGCCGACCGTTCTTCACGCCTGGCTCGCAACCCTTCAACTGTCTGTCATCATCGACAGCTGGTACGATGGCGCCATGCGAGCAGCCCTTGCAGAGGCCGGCCAAACAGACGTTGTCGAGATACAAGGAGCGACGCGCGCGACCGGAATCGGTAACATCTGGACGAGAACTTACGATTTGTCAGGAACAGAACTCGAGGCCGAACAAGTGGCTAGGACGGTGCTCTATGCGCCGCACGGCAGCGTCAGGCCGGCCGCAAACTTCCTCGTGGCTGATTCCGATTACGTCGAAGTCCTAACCGAAATTGATATCCAGACGCCGATCCCGGACGCGGTGAAGCAACGGCGCGTCAACCGGGGTTTTTTCTTCGTGGGCTGCCGCTTCAACGATCAGATGCTGCGCACATATGCCAGACAGCTGATGAAGCGCTCCACTGGCCCACATTTTGCGGTGATCGATTCGGCTACGCTGACCAGAAACGAACGTCGTTTCCTTGCCGAAGGCGCAATCACGGTCATCGACATGCCGATCCGCAACGCCGCGACTCGCCTCGTCGGGGTCGATGCTAGCCAGGATTAATGGCCGGCGATTGCTGGTGAGTCGCTGCTTGCCTCCAAGGGCGAAAACTCAGTTGGGAATACATTCGTGAGCAGTAATGCTAGTGGCAGCACAACGGAGGCTCTGAATTCGTTGGGCCATGTGAAAGGGTCCGCTGCTGCGGGACGTGAGCACGTTGCGGCGGCATTACGCACATGATCTTGTGACCCCCGTGGCAAAAGAACTGAAGCGCCCGAGTCGCGACAACATATGCAGCGCTCAATGGCTTCGACAAAAATTCGGCACAGTTTCGACAGTTCGCATGCACCTCCAGGGTCAACGAGGTTGATTATGCCTGTTTATGTGGGTCGGCCACGCGAGCAGGAATTCCCACTACCTTTGCCCCGGCGGGAACATCTCGTGTGACCACGCAGCCAGCGCCTACCACTGCATTATCACCAATCGTGACGCCAGGCAGAATGATTGCTCCACCGCCGATCCAGACACGGCTGCCAATGCGAACAGGACGCCCGACCTGCAGGCCGGCCTGCCGCTGCTCGGCATCATGTGGATGATCGGCGGTATAAATCTGCACAGCAGGCCCAATTGCCGTTCCTTGCCCGATTTTGACCTCTACCACGTCAAGAATAACGCAGTTGAAGTTGATGTAGGAATTGGCTCCAATGCGGATATTGAATCCGTAGTCGCAAAAAAAGGGCGGACGGATGACCGTTCCGCGCCCAACCTCTCCCAGCCGCTCGGACAAAAGCTCATGCCAATGCCCCGTGGTCTGCCCCAGCGTATCATTGTACCGCTTGAGCCAAGCCCCGGTGGCCAACAGGTCAGCTTGGATCTCCGGATCCGCCGCATTGTAAAACTCGCCTGCGAGCATCTTTTCTTTTTGGCTACGCATCATAGTCTCCCGTCAGGTCGTGTCCCGTGCAGTGATGCAGGAACGCACATCAAACTGGCCTCGGCAACTTTGTAACTCGGTCTTGCCGGGCGCGCGGTCGGTCACGAGCCGGGGCGACAGTTTCGTCTCGACCAACTTCCAAGAATTTGGATATCGGAGATCAACCGGTCGCAGGGGCCAATACCTGACGAAGTCGGCAACTGTCCAGCGGTCGAACTCACTTTCATGCCCATCTCAGATTGCGTGATATCGAGCGGTAAGCCATCAGCTAATGTATCGACCAGGTCCCGCCAGAGGATTACTCCTTTTTAGTTTGTCAGTCGCAGAGCCCCAGTACGACTGGTGGTAGAAAGCACACGGCCGGAATCTTGGCAGCGCTGTTCACACCCACTTCGTAAGCCTGGCCGATGGGCTCGGCGCCAGAGCACCAATGCTTGACCTGCTCCAGCTCTTGCTCGGCGGGTTGTTTCAGAGACGCTTGATCTCGATACCGCGTTTTCTCAGCACGTAGCCGATCTGGCGCGGGGTCAAACCGAGCAGGCGCGCCGCCTTTGCCTGCACCCAGCCACACTTTTCCATGGCAGCAATGACCGTATCGGCATCGGGCACCCTACCACGAGTCGTGGCAGGGCCTATCGGCGCTTGCCCGTCGCCGACGGGCGGGGCGGCACAGGCGGCGGAAGGCTCGATCGTAGTCGACTTCTCTGACGTCGGCGGTCCGTTCTTCCACAGCGCCGCGGCCAAGCACTGATCCGCGTAACAGGCAAAGTCAGTTCTGAGGATTGATGGACCCGTCGCCAGAACTGCCGTCCGTTGAACGCAGTTTTCGAGCTCTCGGATGTTACCTGGAAATTCGCAGTTCATTAGCACCTCAATCGCTTCGGGAGCGAAGGTCAGCGTGTGATCATTCTCAGTATTGAAATTCTTGAGAAACTGAGCGGCCAAGAGCGGAATATCACCTCGCCTTTCGCGCAATGCCGGCACGCGTAAAGTGACGACGTTGATGCGATAATAGAGGTCTTGCCGGAACTCCTTGCGTTGAACTGCCGTTTCCAAGTCCCTGTTCGTTGCGGCAATCACGCGAACATCAACTTTAATGGTGTGGTTGCTGCCGACGCGCTCAAACTCCTGCTCCTGCAGGACACGCAGCAGCTTAGCCTGGAACGAACCTGATATTTCGCCAATCTCGTCCAGAAACAATGTGCCTTTGTCGGCAGCCTCAAAGCGCCCCTTGCGCAAACTGCTCGCGTCGGTGAAGGCACCCTTCTCATGACCGAACAAGTCAGATTCCAGAAGCGTCTCGGTGAGCGCCGCGCAATTGACCTTGATGAAGGGCTGCTTGGCGCGAGGCGAGAGCTCGTGAATGGCTTTGGCAACCAGCTCCTTGCCGGTTCCGGATTCACCTCGCAACAGGACCGTAGTCTTCGCCTTGGCCACCTTGACAAGGTGCTCACGCAGCTTGCGCAGCGCCTGACTATCGCCAAGCATCTCCTTGCTGATCTTTTTACGTTCCATTTGGCAGCCCATCCCACTCCGCCACCCGCCGGTAGAACTGCACTGGACGGTGAGCTGTGTTGTATTTCGCCATCATCATTCTCGATCTCACCTTTGTTGCTTCGAAATTTCCGGCGCGCGGACCCCCTCGGCAAATGGCAATGGCGCCTGAGCATCGTTGTCTTTCACCAGGACGAGCGTCTTCTCCTCCGTGCGGGCGCCCGCAATATGCGCGCTTGTTTGCGCAGGCCTTTACTCGACCGGTCGCCGTTCTGTCCGGCTTCTGCCGCACCGCAGCCTGCAAACCCATCCTTGACAAGAAAGGAGGGGAGTCAATCGAGCTCTCCTTGCATTCGTGCAAGGAAAATTGTCAGTTTGATAGAATTCTATCAAAACGGCAGAAACGCCCCGCCCCCAATTTGGCTGTACCTGCGGCGTTCAGCTTACGTGACGACATGTGCGGACTTGTCCCAATTGCCGTCCGAGTTGTGCGGGAAACAGTAGCCGCTGCGCTGTTCGCTTCAACCGCGTGATGCCGCTGACAGTAGAGGCGGCGGCTCGTCGAGCGAGGCTTCATTGTTCGGCTACTAAAGCGGCTGTGCTTTGGTGGGAGTTGGTTTCGCCCAAGTTCTGGGCCTGGGGGGCGTCGGCCCGTTTCGCCGCACAGGCTCCTTCCACATCGTCGAGCCGAGAAAGAGGGGCCACACAGCTCCCCCTGTTTCACAATGCCCCGCCCCTCAAGCAGCTAGATACGACAGGTGACCTCAAATGAGGCGTCTTGCATGGCTTCTACACCTGCCTGAATGCCAGAACTGCGTTCGTACCGCCCATGGCGAAGGCGTTGCTCATGGCGACGCGCACCTTG
>NZ_RZPG01000033.1:0-79714 GCF_004022765.1 Mesorhizobium sp. M6A.T.Cr.TU.014.01.1.1 | reverse complement strand
AATCGTCTCATCCGACGCCGCCAGACCGTCCGCCAGACTCAACTGACCCAAAACACGATCCGCCATCCCGAATCTCCCTGCTCCAACCTTCACCACAGAATCACCGTTCGGCTTCTGTGCAAAGGTCTCACAAGGGGAGAAGGTAAGGGGCTGCCTAGATCAAGCCCGACATATCCGAAAAAGCCATGGCCTTGCGCAGCACATCGGCGAAGCGCTCGCCGGCTGCCTCGCGTGGGCCGCTATTGTCGATCGAGGTGACGCCTGGCCCGGACAGCGCCACATTGGCGCTGCGCGCCAGGCGCGCCAGCACCTCGCCGCGCGACTCGCGGCCGCGCATGGCCAATCGCTCGGCCAGGATTTCCGGTGAAGCGGTGATCTCGACGATGGCGAGATTTGCGTAACGCTCGCGTAGAACCGGGATAATGGCGCGGGAGACATTGGCAATGGCGACGCGTCCATTGGCGACCGACCAGTCGACTTCAGCCGGAATGCCGTAGCGCAAACCATGCGCCTCCCAGGAGATGGCGAAGGCGCCATCCGCCTCGGCCTCGACAAAGGCCGCATCGGCCAGCGTGTCGTGATCCTCGCTTGTCGTGTCGCTCGGCCGGGTGATGACCCGGCGCACGAACTCCAGCCTTGTCTCGTCAGCGAAGCGGGTGCGGGCATAGCCGATCACCGTGTCCTTGCCGGCGCCGCTCGGCCCGACAACGGCGACAAAGACACCGTCGCGGATCGGAAACGCCGCGGCCGACAACTCACGCTCGATCAACGCCGACGCCATCATGCGACCCGGCGTCCTTGCCGCCAGACCGTGCGGACGACCGGGACATGGTCGTCGAGACGTACACGCACCAGATCGGCGCGCCGGCCCTGCTCGATAACGCCACGGTCGGTGAGGCCGACTGCTTCGGCCGGGTTCTTCGAGACCATCGCCACCGCCTGAGGCAGGGAAATGCCGTCGACCACGTCGCCGAGAAAAAAGGCCGACTGGATCAGGCTGAAGGGAATGTAGTCGGACGACAGTATGTCGAGCAGCCCGTCGCCGGCGAGTGTGCGGGCTGAAACGTTTCCAGAATGCGAGGCGCCGCGCATGACGTTCGGCGCGCCCATCAGCACGCCAAGCCCTGCTTCTTTCGAGGCCCTGGCGGCTTCTTCTGTAGTTGGGAACTCGGCGACGCGGACACCCTGCTCGATCGCTTCATCGACATGGCCTGTCGTGGCGTCGTCATGGCTGGCGAGCACGATGCCGCGCTGATGGCAGGCGGCGGCGATGAAGGCGCGGTTCGGGCCGGAATTCGTCGCCGATTCCGCCATCCGCTTCTCGCAAAATTGCTGGAATTCGCGATCCGTCAGCTTCAGCTTGCGCTGGTAGTAATAGGCATAGGTTTCCAAGTCGACGAACTGGCGCTGTCCCGGCGCATGGTCCATCAGCGACGCCAGCTTGATCCTGTCATCGCCGTCGAAATGGGCGAAGGCTGCGAGGCAATCCGGCGCCGAAACCTCGCAGCGCAGATGGATGAAATGATCGGCCCGCAGCCGGTCCTGCTGGACGCTGTCCTCGATCGCATCGGCCAGCTTGCGCATGTCGGCCGAATTCATGTCGGCATCGTCGTCCATGCCGACGCGCAAGGCGTCGAGCACGGTGGTGATGCCGGCGGTCGCCACTTGCGCGTCGTGAGCGAGCACCGCGGCGATCGGGTTCCAGCGCACTTTCGGCCGCGGCGCGTAATGGCCTTCGAGGTGGTCGGTGTGAAGCTCGACCAGTCCGGGGATGATGAAATCGCCGCCCATGTCCTCGCCGGTCCGGCCGGCACCGGCATCGATCCCGGTGATCAAGCCGTCGCGCAGCACGATCGATCCTTCGACGATCTCGTCGGCAAGCACGATGCGGGCATTGTTGAGAACGGTCTCGGCGGTCATTTCAGGCAGTCCTTGGAGCATTTTGCAGCCAATTGGAATCGATTGGCGTCGCACAAACGCGGTTAAAAGAGATAGTCATCTCAGGCAGTTTTTCTAGCCGGGCGGCGCCCGAGCGCGTGATGGGAAAGCACCATGAACGGGGCGCCAGGTTCGGTTTCGACAAATAGGGTCAGCGCGTCCACCGGCACCGGCTTTTGCAGGACCTGCGCAAACAGGCTGTCGATTGCTAAGCGAAGACGAGGGCTTTCCTGTGGCGAGGCTCGGCCGGACAGCGTCATATGGAAACGAAAGGTCTCGAAGACATAGGGGTAGCCCCACTGGCAGAGATTGCGGAATTCAGCCGGCTTCAGCGAATCCGGGCTGCGCCGCTCGATTTCCGCCTCGCTCAGCGGCGCGCGAAAACGGTCGAAGTCGCGCACGACGTCGTCGGCGAAGCGGTTGAGCGCCGGCAGTGGTCCTTCCGGCACGAGCGCGAAGAAGCCATCGATCTGGCTGACGACCAGACGCGGGATCATCACCACCGGCGTCGTCTCGGCAAAATCGTCGAGCGCCGCGCGAAGCGAGGCTTCCGTCTCGTTCGAGGCCAGCCGGAAGGGCGCCTTCAGCGTCGCGTGGAAGCCGTAGCGGCGCGCCGAAGCGGTGTGGAAGGCGACTTCCGCCGCCGACAGATCGCCCACGGCCTCGACAGGCCTTGTGGCGGCGCCGAATGGGTCGCGGCCGAGCCAATTGGCGGCGATCCGCGCCAGCGGTTCGTCCTGCCGGGGGGTGAAATAGATAGCGTAGCGCATCGAAAGTCCTCGTCAACTCCCGCTGCCATAGGCGATTTGCATGACGAAATGACGAAGCTGATGATCGCTCCTGATAACAAAGTTGTTCAGGCGGGTCATTAGCCGACGATTTTTTCGCTTTGGGCCAGTTTGCCAACCCGGAAGAGCCGCGCGATCAGCTCTTCATCAGCCATTCGTGCTCAGGCGCGTTGTGGAACTTCCACGTCCGCTTCGGCCCGGCCATGACGTTGAGGTAATAGAGGTCGTAGCCATGGCAGGCGGCACAAGGATGATAGCCCTTTGGCACCAGCACGACGTCGCCGTCCTCGATCGCCATCGCCTCATCGAGCGAACGAGCGCCATTCCTGTCGGCATCCGTGTAGACGCGCTGGAAGGCGAAGCCCTGTGGCGGGTTGAGCCGGTGATAGTAGGTCTCCTCGAGATAGGATTCGGCCGGCAGATTGTCCTGGTCATGCTTGTGCGGCGGGTAGCTCGAGGTGTGGCCGCCGGGCGTGATGACCTCGACCACCAGCAAGGAATCGGCCGGCTTGCCTTCCGGCAGGATGTTGGTGACATAGCGCGTGTTGGTGCCCTTGCCGCGAACCTCCTGGCCGAGTTCCTTCGGCGCAATGACGCGGACCGGCAGGCCGCCGCCAAGCCCAGGCGCCGAGCAGACCGCGAGTTCGACATCGGTGTCGGCGGTCACCGACCAGTCAGAGCCCTGCGGCACATAGACTGACCACGGCTTGCCCTCGAAGGGCGACATGCGTTCGCCGAGCAGGCCGAGATCCTTGCCGCCGGCCTTGGCCTGGCCCTTGCCGGTGACGAATACCAGGCAGACTTCGCGATCCGCGGTTTGCTCAGAGGCCGTTTCGCCTGGCCGCAATCGATGCAGATCGAAACCGACATAGGTCCAGCCGGCGCTTTGCGGCGTCACATGGGCGACGCGACCGTGGCCCTTATCGGCTTTGACGAGCAGTTTCGACATATAGGGTCATTCCTTCGGTTCGGTGTCGGCCGAAGCCTTGTCCCCGTCGGCCGGCTTGTAGAGATAGAAGAACTGCCACACGGCATAGCCGGTGAAGCCGAGCGCGATCGTGCCCCAGAACGGTGCGCCGGTGGCAAACTCGACCACTGCCCAGGCTAGGCAGACCGCGACGATGGCAACGCGCCGCCACAGGGGCCGGAAGAACGGGTGCTCGGAGTCCTTCATCGGATCAGCCCGGGCATCGGATCAGCCTGTCGCCGGAAATAGTGCATTCAAGCATTGGGGAAGCCCTGTGTTTCAACCGTGTAGCCTGCGGCCGTCATCACCCGCATCAACTCCTTGTAGCCGACTTGCGCCATCTTGAGTGGCGGATTCGTTCTTGGGTCCTGCTCCGCCTCGACCACGAACCAACCTTCATAACCGTAGTTCGCCAGCCTTTCCACAATGGCGCCAAAATCCAGCGAGCCATCTCCCGGCACCGTGAAGGCGCCGAGCGCCACGGCATCGAGGAAGGATTGCTTCTGGCGGTCGAGTTTCTCGATCACCCCCATGCGCACGTCCTTCACATGCACGTGGTTGATGCGCCGGTGATGATTGTCGATGGCGCGCAGCACGTCACCGCCGGCAAAAGCCAGGTGGCCCGCATCGAGCAGCAAGGGAATGCCTTCGCCCGAGTACCGCATGAAGGCATTGAGTTCGGGCTCGGTCTCGACGACCGCCGCCATATGATGGTGGTAGGAGAGTGGCATGCCTTGCTCGGCGCACCATTCGCCGAACTCGGTGAGGCGCCTCGCATAGGCTTTCATCTCGTCGTCCGAAAGCCTGGGCTTGGTGGCGAGCGGCTTCGAGCGATCACCCTGGATGGAGCGGCCGACCTCGCCATAGACGATGCAGGGCGCGTTCACTGCCTTGAACAGATCGATCATCGGCTGGATGCGATCCTTATTCCTGGCCATGTCTTCGTCGACCAGCGTGCCGGAGAACCAGCCGCCGCAAAGCGTGACGTCGGCCTCTTTCAGGATCGGCAGCATGATCTCCGGATCGCTGGGAAAACGGCGGCCCATTTCCATGCCGGTGAAGCCTGCCGAGCGCGACTGCGCCAGGCATTCCTCCAGCGACACATCATCGCTGAGTTCCGCAAGATCGTCGTTCCACCATGCAATGGGGGACATGCCCAGTTTGGCTCTCAAGTTGTTACTCCAGTTCAGGCCTTAGGATCAGCTTCACGGACGGCTTAAGGCCGCCCGCTCAGCGCTTCCTCGTATTTCTTGCGCGCCGCGTTCACTTGCGGGCGCACCGAGACTTCCGGCACGGCGACATCCCACCAGCTTCCACCGGCTTCGGTCGAAACCAGCGGATCGGTGTCGATGACAAGCACAGTGGTCCTGGTATTCTTCCGAGCTTGCGCCAGCGCCGTTTCCAGCCCGGCGATCGACGAAACTTTCTCGGCGATCGCGCCCAGGCTTGCCGCATGCGCGGCGAAGTCGATATCGGGCAGAACCTCGTGGCGGGCGTCCTTCAAGAGATTGTTGAAGTTGGCGCCGCCGGTCGCCATCTGCAGCCGGTTGATGCAGCCATAGCCTCGGTTGTCGAGCAGCACGATGGTCAGCTTGAGGCCGAGCATGACAGACGTTGCGATCTCGGAATTGAGCATCAGATAGGAGCCATCGCCAATCATCACGACGACCTCCTCGTCGGGCTTGGCCATTTTGACGCCAAGCCCGCCTGCGATCTCGTAACCCATGGTCGAGAAGCCGTATTCGGCATGGTAGGAGCCGGGCGCCCCCGCCTGCCAGAGCTTGTGCAATTCGCCGGGCAGGCCGCCGGCGGCATGAAGCAGCGTCACACCGGCGCCCATGGCGCGCTGCACGGCACCGATCACCTGCGCGTCGGAGGGATAGGCGGCATTGGTCGACGCCGTCACCTTGTCGGCATCGGCCTGCCAATCCTTCTTGCCCCTGGCCGCATTGTCGGTCCAGGCGGCCGGCGCCTTCCAGTCTTTCAGCGCCGCGCCGAGCTCGGCGAGCCCTTCCGCCGCGTCTGCGACCAGCGGCAGCGCCTGGTGCTTTCCCGCATCGAAAGGTTGGACGTTCAGCCCGATGATGGTTTTGCCGGAATTCTTGAACAGCGCCCACGAGCCGGTGGTGAAGTCCTGCAGCCTGGTGCCGACGGCAAGCACGACGTCGGCTTCTTCGGCCAGCCGGTTGGCCGCCGAGGTGCCGGTGACGCCGACCGCCGCCATGTTGAGCGGATGATCGTCCGGCAGCGATGATTTGCCGCCTTGCGTCTCACAGACCGGGATGCCGGCGCCTTGCACCAGCTTCGCCAATTCACCCGATGCCTGCGAATAGAGCACGCCGCCGCCGGCAATCACCAATGGTTTAGTCGCCGCCTTCAGCGCCGCAACCGCAGCCGCGAGTTCCTGGCGGTCCGGACGCGGCCGCCGCTGATGCCAGACCCGTTCGGCAAAGAAGCTCTCGGGGTAATCATAGGCCTCGGCCTGCACGTCCTGGCAGAGCGCCAGCGTCACCGGCCCACATTCGGCCGGATCGGTCAGCACCTGCATGGCACGGTTCAGCGCCGGGATGATCTGCTCCGGCCGGGTGATGCGATCGAAGTAGCGCGACACCGGCCGGAAGCAGTCATTGACCGTCGCCGTGCCGTCAGAAAAATCCTCTGCCTGCTGCAGGACGGGGTCGGGGATGCGATTGGCGAAGACGTCGCCGGGGAGAAACAGGACGGGCAACCTGTTTACATGCGCGAGTGCCGCCGCCGTCACCATGTTGAGCGCGCCGGGGCCGATCGAGCTGGTCGCCGCCATGAAGCGGCGGCGAAAATTGGCCTTGGCATAGGCGATCGCCGCATGCGCCATCGCCTGCTCGTTATGGGCGCGGAAGGTAGGCAATTCGTCGCGCACCTGATAGAGCGCCTCGCCGACGCCGGCGACATTGCCATGGCCGAAGATCGCCCAGACTCCGCCGAAGATCGGCATTTTCTTGCCGTCGATCTCGCTCATCTGGCGAGCAAGAAAGCGGGTCAGCGCCTGCGCCATCGTCAGGCGGATTGTCTTGGTCATCTTGTTTTCCTCCGCAGTCCTTATGCCGCGCCTTCTTATGCTGCTTTGCGGCCGCGCGCGGCAAGCCATGCCTCGGTCAGTCTCTCGAAGCGAGACGCCATGTCGGCCACCGCTTCCTCGTCCGACATTCTGCCGGCAAGCCACTGTTCGGCTGCGTTGATGAAGATGGTTCGACCGACGGCGAAGCCCTTGACGATGGGCGCTTTGGCGGTGGCGGCAAAGGCGGCTTCCAGCTCGTCCTGTGGCGCTTCGAGGCCGAGCAGCACAATCCCGCGGCACCATGGGTCGTTCTTCAGGATCACCGCCTCGATCTTTGCCCAAGCCCCGGCTGAAGCCTGCGGTTCGAGCTTCCACCAGTCAGGCTTGATGCCAAGCGCGTAGAGTTCCTCGAGCGCGCGCGGGATCGTCGTGTCGTCGAGTTCGCCGTGCTTGCCGGCAATGATCTCGATGAGAAGTTCTCTGCCCACTTTCCGCGCGGCCTCGAACAGGCTTTTGAGCTTCTGCTGCTGCTCGGTCTTCAGCGGCTCCGGGTCGTCGGGGTGATAGAAGCATAGGCACTTGATGCAATGGTCGACCGGCCACTCGATCAATTGCGAGCCGATGTCCTGCGAGAATTCGAAACGAAGCGGCCGCGATCCCGGCAGTTCGACCGGCCGGCCGAGCCAGGCGAAGGAATGACGGGCGAATTCGAACATCGCCTCGCGGCCGTATTTCTCGTCGAGCAGCATGCCGTAGCCGGCACGGCCGGCGGCAACCCTTGCCGCCGCCTTGACCGTCAGCACCTTGAAATCATGGATGCGCGATGGGTCGGCACCGGCTTTCGCGGCGACATCGTCAAGCTGGATACGGTGGTCGCAGGCCAGCGCCATCAGCGAGGGAATGTCGCGCCTGCGCGTCGTCGCCCAATGGACATGGTTGATCGCCTCGTCCTTGCGCAGCGCCAAGTGCCTGCTGCCGTTCTTCAGGAAGAACTGCAATTCCTCGAAGGTCGGGTATTCCGGAGCGCAGAGCAGCCGCGACACGGCGAAGGCGCCGCAGGCATTGGCCCAGGTCGCCGCCGTCTCAAGGCTTTCCTCGCCCAGCCAGCCGCGCAGGAAGCCCGACATGAAGGCATCGCCGGCACCGAGCACATTGTAGACCTCGATCGGAAAGCCCTTGCCGACAATGCCGTCTTCGAGATCGTCGCTGATCGGCCCGTCATAGACGATGCAGCCCATGGCGCCGCGTTTCAAGACGATGGTGGCCTTGGACAGCGAGCGGATCGTCTTCAACGCATTCAGGCAATCGTCGGCGCCGGAGGCAATCATGATCTCTTCTTCGGTGCCGACGATGAGGTCGCAGTCGGGCAGCACCGTCTTCAACTGGGCGGAGACCCGGTCGGATTTCACATAGCGCTCGAACCCTTCGGCATGGCCGGCCAGCCCCCAGAGGTTGGGGCGATAGTCGATGTCGAACACCACCTTGCCGCCCTTGGCCTTGATAGCGCGGATCGCCTTGCGCTGCGCGGCATCGCTGTTGGGCCGCGAAAAATGCGTACCGGTGACGACGATCGCGCGCGCCGAGGCAATGAACGCTTCGTCGATATCGGCTTCCGAAAGTGCCATGTCGGCGCAGTCGGAGCGGTAGAAGATCATCGGCGAGACGCCTTCCTCCTCGACCGACAACAGCACCAGCGCGGTCAGCCGGTCGGGGTCCGTCCTGAGGCCGTCGACGGATACGCCCTCGCGCGTCAGCTGCTCGCGGATGAAGCGGCCCATCTGCTCGTCGCCGACGCGGGTGAGCAGCGCCGAGCGCAGGCCAAGCCTCGCCGTGCCGACTGAAATATTGGCCGGACAGCCGCCGACCGACTTGGCAAAGGAGGTGATGTCCTCCAGGCGCGAGCCGATCTGCTGACCATAGAGATCGACGGAGGCGCGGCCAATGGTGATGACGTCGAGCGGCGCATGTTTCGCGTCCACGGCTTCGCCCATTCGAACCTCCCATCAGCCTTGTTGTCTTGGGTAACACGCGCGAGCGGCAGCGTGGCGCCGGCAATATGAAATAATAATTCCAATCCATAGTCAATATGGAACACGCGTTCCTTTGCTGAAAAGTGCTGGCGCGATGGCCACCTAGGCCTTGCGCTTGCGGCCCGTGTCGCGGCGCTTCTCGCCAACCGCGACGGTCAGCGCCATGGCCAGCGCCATGGTCGCCGACAGCGAGCGGAAGCCGGCGAAATCAGCCTCGGCAACCTCGAACCAGACCTTGGCGAACTGGGCGAGCGGAGAGAACGAGCTGTCGGTGATCGCCACGATCGGCACGCCTTGCTCGGAGATGACGCGCGCCTCCTCGATGGCCGCCGGGGCATAGGGTGAGAAACTGATGGCGATGACGGCATCCCTGGGCGAGGCAAAGCCGATCATCTCGGCGTTGAGTCCGGCGGCCGATTCGATCAGCTGGTTGCGGATCTTGAGCTTGCCCAGCGCATAGGCGATGTAGGAGGCGACCGGATAGGAGCGGCGCTTGGCCAGCACATAGATGGTCTCCGCCTTCGCCAGCAAGGCGATAGCATCTTCGAAATGCTCTTCGTTCAACCTGCCTGAAATATCGTTGAGCGAGGTGCTGGCCGCGGCGACGAAGCCGTCGAAGATCGCCCGGTGACCGGCGCCTTCCTCGGCCTTGGCGCGCAATGCCGCCAGCCTTTCATCATAGGACGAATTGCGCTCACGCAGGCGCTCGCGAAATACCAGCTGCAGGCTGGTGAAGCCGTCGAAGCCGAGCTGCTGGGCAAAGCGGATCAGGGTCGAAGGCTGAACGCCGGCGGAGGCGGCTATGCTGGCGGCGGTGCCGAAGGCAATATCGTCGGGATTGTCGAGCGCATAGGCGGCGATCTGCGCGATACGCTTGGGCAGGCTATGGCGCCGTTCCAGGATCGTCGTACGCAGCGTCTCGAAATCGCGGGGCACCCGTTCGTCCATCGTCGCTCCGCCTAGGCCCATCAGTCGATGCTGTGTGCCCCATCATAGCGAGCCTGTGCAAGAAGGCCATAAAAAATGAGGCATGCGTTCCATTTCTGGATAAAATGGACTAATTCATCCACGCAAATCTTCCTGATAGCGGAGACAAGGGAATGGTGGGAGTCGGTCTTATCGGCACAGGCTTCATGGGCAAGTGCCACGCCATCGCCTGGAACGCGGTCGGCACTGTCTTTCCCGACGTGGCCAAACCAAGGCTGGTCCATCTCGGCGAGGTCGACGAGGACCTTGCCAAGCGCCGTGCCACCGAATTCGGCTTCGCCAAGGGTTCCGGTGACTGGCGCGCCGTCGTTAACGACCCCGAGGTCGATATCGTCTCGTTGACGACGCCAAACCAGTTCCATCCGGAAATGGCCATCGCCATCCTCGAAGCCGGCAAGCATCTATGGTGCGAAAAACCGATGGCGCCGGGCTTCGCAGAAGCCGAAGCCATGGCGGCAGCAGCGAAAAAATCCGGCAAGGTGGCAGCCCTCGGCTACAACTACATCCAGAACCCCGCGATCCGCCATATCGGTGCGCTGCTCGACGAAAAGATCATCGGCGAGGTCAACCATCTGCGCATCGAGATGGACGAGGATTTCATGGCCGATCCAGAGGCGCTGTTCTTCTGGAAGCACGAGGCGGCGTCCGGCTACGGCGTGCTCGACGATTTCGCGGTGCATCCGCTGTCGCTGGTCGCCGTGCTGTTCGGCCGCGTCGCCCGCGTCATGTGCGACATGGCAAAACCCTATGCCGATCGCCGCGTCGCTTCAGGCGGGCGCCGCACGGTCGAGACCTATGACATCGCCAGCGTGCTGATGCACCTCGAAAACGGCGTTGCCGGCACCTTGCTGGCCAACCGTTCGGCCTGGGGCCGCAAGGGCCGGATCGCCATCCAGATCTTCGGCTCGAAGGGCTCGATCCTGTACGATCAGGAGCGGATGAACGAGTTCCAGCTCTATCTCACCGCCGACCGGCCGACCGAGCAGGGTTACCGAACCATCCTGGTGGCGCCGCACCACAGACCTTACGACGCCTTCCTGCCGGCACCCGGCCACGGTCTCGGCTTCAACGATCTCAAGATCATCGAATGCCGAGAACTGCTGACCAGGCTCGCCGGCAAGCCGGCGCGCATCATCGATTTCGACGAAGGCCTGGAGATCGAGCGCACCGTGCATGCCATGGCGCGCTCGTTCGAGGAACAGCGCTGGTTGGATGTTAGGTAGCGCGGGCGTTGGCTCCCCTTCTCCCCTTCTTGTGGGAGAAGGTGGCCGAGCGAAGCTCGGTCGGATGAGGGGTGTTGGCCAGATCGCGACTTTGACGTCTTAAGAACCTAAAATCACTCGATATCTCAACGCCTCATTTCCTCCAGCACCCCTCATCCGTCTCGGTGCTGCGCACCGATCCACCTTCTCCCACAAGGGGAGAAGGGGAAAGCGTCAAGCGGCTCCCGGGCGGCTGGCGACCAGGGCGCGTCGCGCCGACCGGCGTTGCTCGACCGCGTCGGCAAGGCCGTGCAGCACCGTTTCGGTGGTTGCCCAGTCGATGCAGCCATCGGTGATGCTCTGGCCGTAGACGAGCGGCTTGCCGGGCATGACGTCCTGCCGGCCGGCAACGAGGTTGCTCTCGATCATGACGCCGATAATGCGCTCGTCGCCTGCCGCGACTTGGCCCGCCACGTCGGCCGCTACCTTCGGCTGATTCTCTGGCTTCTTGTTGCTGTTGGCGTGGCTGACATCGATCATCAGCCGGGGCGCGACGCCGATCCGGGCGAGTTCCGCACCGGCGGCGGCGACGCTTGCCGCGTCATAATTGGGCTGAATGCCGCCGCGCAGGATGACGTGGCAGTCCTCGTTGCCGGTGGTCGTCGCGATGGCGCTGCGCCCGCCCTTCGTCACCGCCAAGAAATGATGCGGCTGGGCGGCGGATTTCACCGCCTCGGCGGCGATCCGCAAATTGCCGTCGGTGCCGTTCTTGAAGCCGACCGGGCAGGACAGGCCGGATGCGAGTTCCCGATGGATCTGGCTCTCCGTCGTGCGCGCGCCGATCGCGCCCCAGGCGACGAGGTCGGCAATGTATTGCGGGGTGGCCATGTCGAGGAATTCGGTCGCCGCCGGCAGGCCAAGATTGTTGACGGCGGAGAGAACGTTGCGCGCCAGCCTCAGTCCTTTGTCGATGTTGAAGCTGCCGTCGAGGTCAGGATCGTTGATCAGGCCTTTCCAGCCGACCGTCGTGCGCGGCTTCTCGAAATAGACGCGCATCACGATCTCCAGCCGATCGGACAGGCTTTCGCGCAGCGATGCCAGGCGGCTGGCATAGTCTACGGCGGCGGCCGGGTCGTGGATCGAGCAGGGGCCGACGACGACGATCAGCCGATCGTCAGTGCCGGTCAGCACGGCGTGGATAGCGTTGCGCGACGCGGTCACGGTGCGCGTCGCCGTCAGCGTGCGCGGTATCTCCCGCATCACCTGGTCCGGCGTACTCAGTTCCCTTATTTCCTTGACCCGAAGATCATCTGTGGTGGTCAACACGGCTCTCTGCTCCTGATTGGGAGACCTGCCGGCTCAAACAAAAAAGCCGCCAGGTCTGGCGGCTGTTCGGATTTTGATGCTGCAATCTTCAGATCGAGCGCAATCCTCCCGCCGCCAGCGAGTTCCTAAAGTACCAATAGGTGGCGGTCAGGTTGATCATGGGGCTCATATAGTCGAAGCCGTGGCGATTGTCACGTGTCTGATGAGGAGGAGGTCTACTCCAGCCCATTCGCGATTGGCTGAAGCCTTCCGAACTTCGTCATCCTAGGGCGAAGCAGGAGCGAAGCTCCGTCGCGGAGACCCTGGGATCCATTCCGTGACGCTAGCCGAAGAGCGCAGCGGAGCAGAATTCTGCATCGCGGCAACGCGTTGAAGTCACGGCGTGGATCCTCGGGTCTGCGCTGCGTCGCTACGCTCCTTGCTCCGCCCGTGGATGACGAAGTGATGACGAGGACACATCGGTCGCTTTCGAGCCCCAACACGCAGTGCCGAGCGGTTCATGCAGTCCAGGGATTGAAGAGTTCAATTCCAAAGCCTTCGAAATCGTTCGTATTACGCGTTGCCAAGGTGAGCTCCTGCGCAATCGCCGTGGCTGCAATCAGGCCGTCCATCGACGACAGGCCGCGACCGCGGCGCTTCGCCAGGCCCATCAGGTCGCCCCACGCCAAGGCAATCGGTTCGTCCACCGAAAGAACCCTCTGTTCGAAGCGCTGCGGCAGGTCTTGAGCGAGCCATTGGGCCAGTGCCTCGCGTTTCCGGCTCTCATCCATGAGGGCGACGCCACGCCGGATCTCGGCGATCGACACGACGCTGATGAATGAGCGGTCCTCATCAAGCCCGTCCAGCCAGTCCAAAACGCGTGGGTCAGGCGCCGGCCTAGTCACCTCGGACAGGACATTCGTATCGAGCAGGAGCCTCACAGCGGCAGATCACGCGGTTCGTCGCGCTGACGCTCGAGGTCGAGATCGGCGCCGCGCAGCGGCGACTCCAGCAGAAACTCCGCAAGCGTACCCTTGCGCGCGGTCTTGCGCTGCCATTCCTCGGCGGAGACGACAACCACGCTTGGTTTGCCGTTTCTGGTGATCGTCTGCGGCGATGACTGGGCGCGCTCGATAACCTCCGAGAGCCGAGCTTTTGCCCCAGCGACCGTCCAGTTGGTGCCCTTTTTGGGCGCAGACAGCATTTCGTCCTCCATGACCATTCTGACCATCTTGACTATATGGGAATGATGATCCGGCGGCAACAAGGAAGGAGAGGGGTTTTTCAGCCCGAGCGCCTTGGTGAGTTTGGTCGAATCGATCACGCCGGCCGCGGGTATTCTCGGGTCATCTCGGCCGACGCGTGCCGAGCTGCTTCTGGACGTGAGGCTACTCGGCTGATCCTATTCCGGCGACGATCCCGCAATATTCTGGTCATAGTCGACCAGCGACCCGGTCATGACGCCCGACTGCGGGCTGACCATATAGCTGATCAGCCGGGCAAGCTGGTCCGGCTTCACCAATTGGCCCATCGGCTGCGCCGCCTCGGCCTTTTCCAGCCAGTTATCAGGCGCATCGTGCCATTTCTTCTGCACGATCGCCTCGCCCTCGGTGTCCATCCAGCCGGGCAGCACGGCGTTGCAACGGATGCGGTTGCTGCGGTACGCGTTGGCGACATTCTTGGTCAGCGTCGCCAGTGCGCCCTTGCTCGACGAATAGGGCGCCAGGAACGATTGCCCGCAATGCGCCGACATCGACAGCACATTGACGATCGAGCCTGGCGCCTTGCGGGCGAGCAGCTGCGCCACCACGCCCTGCATCAGGAAGAAGGGGCCGCGCACATTGGTCTGGAAAATCTGGTCGAAAAGCTCTTCACTCGTCTCGACCAGTGAACCGCGCGCCGAGGTGGCGGCGGCATTGACCAGCGCGTTGACGCTGCCGAAATGGCCGATCGCCGTTTCGACCGCGCGCTTGCAGTCGGCCACTTTGGAAACATCGGCGCTGATGAAGATGGCGTCGACGCCCGACTTCTTGAGGATGGCGACGGCCTTGTCGCCCTTCTCCTGCGAGCGGCCGACCAGCGCCAGCGCCCGGCAGCCCTCATCAGCCAGCGCCTCAGCGACGGCGAAGCCAATGCCTTGCGCACCGCCGGTGACGATGGCGCGTGTTTCTGAATTGCGACCGGCGGAACCGTTCATCGCCTTGCTCCTGTGCTTGATAGTCAGACTGTCTTGTCGAGGCGAACGGTCTTGCCTTCCTTCGCCGATTTCAGCGCCGCGTCCGCCAGCCTCAGCGCGACGAGCCCGTCCTTGCCGCTCGGCGCCGCCTTCTTGCCTGATGTCGCCGCCGCGATGAAGGCAGCGATCTCGTTGGCATAGGCGTCGAGGTAGCGGGTCATGAAGAAGTCGTGCAGCGGCGGGCGCGTATAGCCCTTTTCATTGGCCAGTTCGATCGACACCGGCCGCTGGTTCTCGGCCGCAATCATGCCTTTCGAGCCATGCACCTCGATGCGCTGGTCGTAGCCATAGGTGGCGCGGCGCGAATTGGAGATGATGCACTGCTTGCCGGAAGAGGTTTCGAGGATGACGCTGACGCTGTCGAAGTCGCCGGCCTCGCCGATTTGTCTGTCGACCAGCACCGAGGCATGGGCGCTGACGGCCACCGGCTCCTCGCCGAGCAGGAAGCGCGCCATGTCGAAATCATGGATGGTCATGTCGCGGAAGATGCCGCCCGAGCGGCCGATATAATCGAGTGGCGGCGGGCCGGGATCGCGCGACGTGATAGTCACCATCTCGACCGTGCCGATGGCGCCGTCGTCGATCGCCTTGCGCACGGCGGCGAAATGCGGATCGAAGCGGCGATTGAAGCCAACCATCAAAGTGGCTCCGGCCTTGTCGACCACTTCAAGGCATTCTTCCACTCTGCCGGCGTCGAGGTCGATCGGCTTCTCGCAGAAGATCGCCTTGCCGGCCTTGGCGAACCGCTCGATCAAGTCGGCATGGGTGTCGGTCGGCGTGCAGATGATGACTGCGTCGATATCTCCGGCTTTTTCGATGGCCTCGATGGTTCGTACTTCGGCGCCATAGGCCGACGCCAGATCCGTCGCCGCCTTCTCGAAGGCATCGGCAACTGCCACCAGCCTGGCCTGCGGATTGGAACCAACGGCACGGGCGTGGACCTTGCCGATGCGGCCGGCACCGAGAAGAGCGAAGCGGAGAGACATGGGAATTTCCTTTGAGGATTGTTCGAAAATGGAAGTGCGTCTTTCCTGCACCGTTCAGCGCGAGGCGCAGTAGATTTTCTTATCGCGGCAGATCGGCGACGGGTCGATGACCCGCGCCGGCATTGGCCCTAGGCCGCAAGTTCCGCCTCCCCGGTCTTGGCGCCGGTGATATATGAGACGATATCGTTGCCGTCGGTGTCCTGCTTGCGCAAATTGGCGACGATGCGGCCGCGCCGGAAGACAACGATGCGGTCGCAAAGGTCGAACACCTGGCGCATGTTGTGGCTGATCAGGATCAACGGCTCGCCATTGGCTTTCAGCGTGCGGATGATGTTTTCGACCTGCATCGTCTCCTGCACGCCAAGTGCTGCCGTCGGCTCATCCATGATGATGAGCTTGGACGCAAAGGTCGCGGTTCTGGCGATCGCCACGCACTGGCGCTGGCCGCCCGACATGTGGCGGATGGTGTTGTTGAGATTGGGAATCTTGACCGCCGTGCGGATCAACGCCGCCTCGGTCGCCTTGCGCATGAACTTGCGATCGAGGATCGAGAAAGGCCCGAGATTGAAAAGCACCTTCTCGCGGCCGAGAAACAGGTTCGACGGCACGTCGAGATCGTCGGCAAGCGCCAGGTTCTGGAACACCGTTTCGATGCCCGCCTCGCGCGCCGCGATCGGGCCGGCGAAGTTCACTTCCTTGCCATCGAACCAGACCTTGCCGCTGGTGCGCTGCTCGACGGCGGTGATCTGGCGCACGAAGGTCGACTTGCCGGCGCCGTTGTCACCCATGATGGCGACATGCTCGCCCTTGCGCAGCTCGAAGTTCGCGCTTTCGAGCGCATGCACGCCGCCATAGTATTTGGTCAGGTTTTCGGTCTTCAGGACGATGTCTGACATGATCAAGCCCTCATTGCCCGCAGGCGCTGGCGCCACTGGTCGAGAACGACTGCGCCGATGATGATCACGCCCTTGACCATCTCCTGGTAGTAGGCGTCGAGGCGCAGGAAGGTGAAGCCGGAGATGATGACGCCGAAGATCAGCGCACCGATCACCGTTCCGATGATCGAGCCGCGGCCGCCCGACAGCGAGACGCCGCCGATGACCGCCATGGCGATGGCGTCCAACTCGTACATCACACCCATGCCGGCCTGAGCGGTGAGGTTCTTGGAGCTCAGCACCACGGCGGCGAGCGAGGCGAGGATGCCGGCAATGACGAAGACGAGGATCTTGTGGTTCTGGACATTTATGCCGGACATCCGGGCGGCGTCCTCGTTGGAGCCGATGGCATAACAGTGCTTGCCGTACCTGGTGTATGACAGGATCAGCTGGAACAGAATCGCCAGCGATATGAAGATGATGACCGGCATCAACCCCTTGCCGATGGCGGCGAAACTCTCGGTGGGAAACGAGATCGGCTGCCCCTTGGACCACCATTTGGCGATGCCGCGCGCGGTGACCATCATGCCGAGCGTGGCGATGAACGGCGGAATGCGCGTGTAGGCGATCAACGAGCCGTTGACCAAGCCCGCCAGCAGGCCGCAGCCGATCGCGACCAGCACCGGCACGATCACCGGCAGGTCGGTCCAGCCTTGCGCGAGGAACACCGCCTTGGGGTTAGGGTTGCCGTTGACCGTCGCTACCTGGGCGAAACTCATGGCGATCATCGCCGTGGCGCCGACGATCGAACCAGAGGAAAGGTCGATGCCGCCGGAAATGATCACCTGCGTCACGCCGATGGCGATGATGCCGACGATCGACACCTGCAGGATGATGATCTGCAGGCGCGCCTCGTTGAAGATCGTATCGACATTGGCGCGGGTGTTGAACAGAAAGCTGTCGCCAAGAAAGACACGGCCTATCAGCTCGAAGGCGCCGACGAGGATGATGAGCGCCAGGAAAACGTTGAATTCGGCAGGCCATGTGCGCTTCTTCGCATCATAGCTGAGTCCGCCGACGCCATGGGTTGTCTGTGCCAAATCTTGCTTCCTCCGTCAGCAGTCGCCCTCCCGCCGCCTGTCTACGGCGATGAGGGAAAGAGGAGCGGCGCCGTCCCTTTGTTTTGAGCTCCCGATGCTCTTGTTTCGAACATCGGATTTCCCAAAACGGTCCGATGCTCTGACGCGCCGCTCCCTATCGAAACGATCCCGCAGCCTCAGTTCTTCTTAAGGAACTTGTCGATGTTCGCCGGCGTGACCAGTTGGAAGGGTATGTAGACCTTCTGTTCGACCGCCTCGCCCTTGGAAAGCTTGAGCGCGGCGTTCAGCGCCCCGGCGCCCTGGCCGGCCGCGTCCTGGAACACGGTCGCGTCGAGGTCGCCCGCCTGCATCGCGGCAAGCGCGTCCTGGGTGGCGTCCACGCCGCCGACGACAACCGACTTCATGTCGACGTTGGCAGCCTTCATGGCCTGGATCGCACCGATGGCGCTTTCGTCATTGTTGGCGATCACGCCATCGAACGGCGTGCCGGTCGACAGCCAGTTGGTCATCAGGTTCTGCGCTTCCTCGCGTTTCCAGTTCGATGTCTGCTTGTCGATGATCTTGATGAAGCTGCATTCCGGAGTGGCGATCACATCGTCAATATCCTTGGTGCGCTGCACCGCCGCCTGGTTCGACAGCTCGCCCATGATCACATAGACATTGGCCTCGGTCTTGCCGGCCTCCTTGAACAGGCGGCAGACTTCCTGGGTTTCGAGAGTGCCGGACTCAACCTCGTTCGAGGCGACGAAGGCCTGGTTGTCCGGCAGCGTGTCGACGTTGACCGGCTCGCGGTTGACATAGACCAGCGGAACCTTGGCCGCAGCGGCGGCGTCCGACATCGCCTGGGTGGCCGAGGTGTCGACCGGATTGACGATGATCGCGTCGACGCCCGAGGCGACGAAATTCTTGATCTGGTCGAGCTGCTTGGCGACGTCGTTCTGCGCGTCCTCGACCTGCAGTTCTACGCCTTCCATGCCCTTGGCCTGCTCGATCATGCCGTTGCGCAGCACGGTGAGAAAATTGTCGTCGAACAGCGCCATAGACACGCCGATCTTGGCAGCGAGGGCGGACGAACTCATCAGCGCCGAAAACACGACGCCCAAAAGCAGTTTCTTCATTTTATTCTCTCCTCCACAGAATTGGTGTCCGGCTGCACCGATCTACCCGGAATCCCCGATCTCCCAGGGAATCTCTCCCGATTGCCATCTCCGTTCCCGATGGCGATTTCCGCGTTGACTGGAACGCCAAGACCTCTGCTTGAAACAGATGTTCCGGAACGAAAGAACCAAAATACCTATCTAGTGAAATATTTATTCCATTCCGCCGGCGGGCGTCAAGGAGATTCCGAAATCGGATGGCGGATTTTCGGATAACGCCGCTGAGGGCCGGCAAACCTTCTGCAAGAATCCATCAGGCTGATGGTTCACATCATTGCCGATGCATCGTGGTGCCCGATCTGAAGCTGGATGCATTGGCTGAGCCCAGATGTTTTGCCCGAACCTAGATGTTTTCCGGCAGATAGATGTCGAAGGGCAGGAAGGTCTGGCCGGGCGCGTTGGCAGCGCCTGCCTCGATGGCATGCGCCATCAGATCGACAAGCTCGCGGCATAGTGCTGCCAGCGGCGTCGAAATCACCATGGTCAGGATGTTGTCGGCGAGCGCCGCGCGCGACTCGGCGTTGATCTCATTGCAAACGACCACCGGCATATTTACGGGCCTCGCTGCCCTGAGCGCGGAAACCGCGCCTTCCATGCCGCCGCCGGCGACGTAGCAGCCGGCAAGATCTGGGTACCGCGCCAGAAGATCGATCATCGCATCATGGGTCACCTGGTTGGCCTCCAGGTTGACCAGCGTCTCCAGCACCGTGAATTCCGGCGCATGCTCGCGGAAGAATGATCTGAAGCCGATCTCGCGCAGCTCATGACCATGGAAGCGATGACTGCCGACAAAAAGCGCGACCTTGCCGGGCTTCCTCGCCGCCCTGGCGATCATCCAGGCCGCGGTGCGGCCGACCTTGCGGTTGTCGAGGCCGACATAGCCCTCGCGGATGCCGGCGGCAAAGTCGGACAGCAGCGAGAAGACGGGTTGCCCTCTCGCCTTCAGCGCCTCGACGGCTGCCGTCAGCGTCGGATGATCCGGACCGACAAGGGCGACAGCCCTGGATTTCGCCGCCAGCTTGCGCATCTGGGCAGTGATCTCGCCGGGCGCCAGCGAACCGGCGAAGTCGATGGTTGCCACGCCGCGGAAGCGCTGCGATTGCGACACCGCCAGTTCGAGCTCCCGCGCGAAATCGCTGTAGAAAACATCATTGCCCCTCAGCAGCAGAAAGCCGAGCCGATATTCCGGCAGTTCCTGGCGCATCCGCTGCTTGATCAGTCCGGCAGCGTGATAGCCGATATCGGTCGCCGCCTCATAGACACGGCGCGCGGTTTCCTCGCGCACCGGCAGGCGATTGTTCAGCACCCGGTCGACGGTGGCGACGCTGACGCCGGAGGCGCGCGCCAGATCGGTGATGGTCGGCCGTTTTGCCATGGCTGTCTCTCTCCGCTTGCCAAAGCAATTTATATCATTCTGATGGGAAATGATAGAAACTATCTTTGTGATATTGAGCCTATCATGGCTTGGCGCTATTCCTAGCCTACGACGTTTGCGACCGCGGCCCGGTCATTGACCGGGGCGGATCGCAGGGCGCTGGTGGAGGCACTCCCATGGACGCAACGATGGACGCAGCACCGTCCCGGCGCGACTACAGCCTGATCGGCCGCGACGCCAAGCTCGCCGTCGAGACCGGGCTGGCGGCGGCCGAGTGGTATCACACCGACGTGCCGCGCAAGCAGATGAAGGCGCTGATGCAGCGCTCCGACGGCCCGGCGATCCGCGACACCATCATCTGGCTCGGCGCCTTGATCCTGAGCGGCGCAGGCGGCGCCTGGTTCTGGGGCACGTGGTGGTGCGTCCCGTTCTTCTTCGTCTATGGCGTGCTTTACGGCTCTTCCACCGATTCACGCTGGCACGAATGCGGTCATGGCACCGCGTTCAGGACGCAGTGGATGAATGATGTGATCTACCAGCTCGCCTGCTTCATGATCATGCGCAACCCGGTGACCTGGCGCTGGAGCCATACGCGGCATCACACCGATACGATCATCGTCGGTCGCGATCCGGAGATCGCGGTGATGCGCCCGCCGGATCTGTTGCGCGTCGTGCTCAATTTCTTCGGCATTCTCGATGCCTGGCATGCCATGAGCGACATGCTGCGCAATGCGGCCGGCATCGTCAGCCCGGCGGAAAAAACCTTCATTCCCGAGCAGGAGCAGCCAAAGGCGATCCGCATTGCCCGCATCTGGGCGGCAATCTATGCCGCGACCATCGCGCTGGCACTTTATAGCGGCTCGTTCCTGCCCCTGATGCTGGTCGGGCTGCCCAGGCTTTACGGCGCCTGGCATCATGTCATGACGGGCCTGCTGCAGCATGGCGGCCTCGCCGAAAATGTCATCGACCATCGCCTCAACAGCCGCACCGTCTACATGAACCCGATCAGCCGCTTCATCTACTGGAACATGAACTATCATGTGGAGCACCACATGTTCCCGATGGTGCCCTATCACGCGCTGCCAAGGCTGCACGAGATGATCAAGCACGACCTGCCGGCGCCGACGCCGTCGATCCTGGCCGGCTATCGCGAGATGGTGCCTGCCTTCCTGCGCCAGCTGCGCAATGAAGATTATTTCCTCAAGCGCGAACTGCCGCCGACCGCGAAGCCCTATCGCGAGGAACTCCACAACGATAACGATGCCGTCGCGGCAGCAGCGGAATGATATGCGCCCATGCCAGGCAACATGCCGGGCAAGTTGACCAAGCAAAAAACGCCGGGAGGACTGATGAGCGACTGGGTCGAGGCCTGTGATGCCGAAGACATCGACGAAGAGGACGTGATGCGGTTCGACCATGAAGGCCGCACCTTCGCCATCTATCGCAGCCCCGACGACGAATATTTCGCGACGGACGGTCTTTGCACGCATGAGAAGGTGCACCTGGCCGACGGGCTGGTGATGGACGACATCATCGAATGCCCGAAGCACAATGGCCGCTTCAACTACAAGACCGGTGCGGCCAGGGGCGCGCCAGTCTGCGTCAATCTCAGGACATATCCGGTCAAGCTCGACGCCGGTAAAATCCTCATTCAGATCGGGTGACGGTGATGACGAACGGGATGGTCATCATCGGTGCCGGTGAATGCGGCGGGCGGGCTGCCTTGGCGCTGCGCGATCTCGGCTATGACGGGCCGGTGACGCTGGTCGGCGACGAGCCGCATCTGCCCTATGAGCGGCCGCCGCTGTCGAAAGAAGCGATGGCTAGCGATGCGCCCGTGATCAAGGCGATCGCCAGCGATGAAATCCTGGCCGAGAGGTCGATCCGGCATATCCATTCGGTTCAGGCGGTGGCGATCGATCGCGCCGCGCATCTCGTGCGCCTGTCGGACGGCTCGGACCTGCCTTACGACAAGCTTTTGCTGGCAACCGGGTCAACCCCGCGCAAGCTGCCAATGCCCGGCCTCGGCCCGCGCTGCGTCTATCTCCGGACCTTCAACGATGCGTTGGCGATTCGCGCTCATCTCAGCGCCAGAAATCGCATCGCCATCGTCGGCGGCGGCTTCATCGGTCTTGAACTCGCCGCAGCGGCGCGCAGGTTGGGAGCCGCGGTCACCGTCATCGAGGCGCAACCGCGCATCCTGATGCGCGGCGTGCCGGCCGAGATCGCCAAAGTCATCCACGAGGCGCATGAAGCCGAAGGCGTGAAAATCCTGTGCGGCGACGGCATCGCCGCGATCGCCGACGATGGCGCCGAGGTGCGCATCGCGCTTGCCGGCGGACTGGACATCGTCGCCGATCTCGCCGTGATCGGCATCGGCGCAGTGCCGGTGATCGGGCTCGCCGCGGAAGCCGGGCTGACGATCGACAACGGCATAGCAGTCGATGCCGGGCTTCGCACTGGCGATCCGGCCATCTTCGCCGCCGGCGATTGCTGCTCGTTTCCGCTTGCCGTCTATGGCGGCCGGCGCGTGCGACTGGAAGCTTGGCGCAACGCGCAGGAGCAGGGCGCGCTTGCGGCCAGGAACATGCTTGGCGCCGGCGAAAGCCACGCGGCGGTGCCATGGTTCTGGTCGGATCAATACGGCCTGACCTTGCAGATATCCGGCCTGTCGGACGAGGGCCGCAGCACTGTGCGCCGCGACCTCGACGATGGCGCCTTCATCCTGTTCCACCTCGCCGAGGACGGCAGGCTCGTTGCGGCGAGCGGCATCGGCCCGGGCAACACGGTCGCCCGCGACATCAGGCTGGCCGAGATGCTGATCGCGAAAAGGGCCAAGCCGGCGCCGGAAGCGCTCGGCTCGCAGACGGTCAAGCTGAAGTCTCTGCTGGCGGCGTGAGCCGTGGCGCCGATTGCCTAAAGCCGGCGCCGCCCCTCATCTGCCTGCCGGCATCTTCTCCCCGTATAGTGACCCACTGTCGCTTAGGATTTCGCCAATCGCCAGCGCCGCAGAACGGGCGTTGCAGCCGATGCCAGCGTTCTTTCTCCCCCGTCACTATACGGGGAGAAATGCCGGCAGGGCAAGGAGGGCAGCGCAAACGCCCGAAAGGGGCGACTTCGATCCGGCTGAAAATCCGAATCTCAACACGTTCTAAAACAGCGCCTTCAGCTCCGGCAATTTGTCGTTGACCAGCCAGCCATAGTAATTTTCCTCGGGCAGCTTCTCCGGTTCGCCCGCGGCACGGCGCTTGTCGTTCTCGGCCTTCAGCGCATAGGCGCGCTGTTCCGGATTGCCGACATTGTAGAGCGTCGATGTGATCCCGGGGTTGTCCGATATGTCGAAGCCGGCAATGTTCTGGTAGGCATCGATCGATCTCCGGATCGTCGCCGCGACATAAGACAAGGTGAGGTCCGGATCCATGATGGTCTTGTAGACCCCGTTCGGATCGCCGACGTCGAGCTTCGGCAGGCCGGAAACCTGGTGCACGAGATCGCTCATCTGCAACGCCGTCAGCGGATTGAGTTGCCCAAGACCGAAGGTCTGGCCGGCATAATAGGGCTGGAAGAAAGTGGCGCCGAAGCGGTCATTGGGAAAGCTTGTCCCCCCGACATTCTTGCCGCGAAAGGACTGGTTCCACACCTGCTCGCGGCACGCCCACAGCGCGTAACTGTCCGATTCGCCGGCGCATTTGGCAAATTGCGGCCGTTGCACGAAATCGGTGATGTCCTCGCCTTCATAGGCGAAGGACAGCTTGCTCGACAGATAGGAGATCGCCTTGACGTAGTAGGTCTGCAGCCGGTCGTAGGCGTCGACATTGTAGGTGTGCTCGCCGACGATGGCGCCGACGATGTGCATCGGATCGATGCCATAGGTCGCCGCCGCTTGGCTGATCTTGCCGCGAAGATCGGCGTCGTTCTGCAGCAGCGCATAGACCTTGCGGTATTTTGCCTGGAAAGTGGTGTTGGTGGCCTGGGTGCGCCGGCTCGAGGCGCCCGGTATGTTGGGCTGCTCGGCATGACTGTTGCCCGGCGGCACCATCGTCGCCGCTTGCGCAGCGAACATGGCTGTCGCCAGCGTCAGCCCGAGAATGACGAGGATCAGTTTTTTCATGCGCCGCCGCCTGTAATAGTCGCCGGGCAAACTAGGTAAAGCCCCAGGTCGAGTCGAGAGCCCTTCGACAACTGAGACAAAAGGTGGCCAGATGCTTCCATTTGGCCACACACTGCGGAATGTCCGGAAATCGCCCGTCGCCCGGGCACCGGGCTTGGCCGGCGCCGTCTTACAGGATGAAACGCGACAAATCCGTGTTTCTGGACAGGTCGCCGACATGCTTTTGCACATAGGCGGCGTCGATGGTCACCGACGTGCCGTGGCGATCCGGCGCGTCATAGGAGATCTCGTCCAGCACCCGCTCCATCACCGTCTGCAGCCGCCTGGCGCCGATGTTCTCGACGCTGGCGTTGAGATCGACGGCAATGCCGGCCAGCGAATCGATGGCGTCGTCGGTGAAGACGAGGTCGACGCCCTCGGTCTTCATCAGCGCGATATACTGCTTGATCAGGCTGGCCTCGGTCTCAGTCAGGATGCGGACGAAATCGTCCTTCTCCAGCGCCCGCAGCTCGACGCGGATCGGCAGACGGCCCTGCAGTTCCGGCAGCAGGTCGGACGGCTTGGCGACGTGGAACGCACCCGATGCGATGAACAGGATGTGGTCCGTCTTCACCGGTCCGTATTTGGTCGCGACCGTTGTGCCTTCGACAAGCGGCAGCAGGTCGCGCTGCACGCCTTCGCGGGAAACACCGGCGCCCATGCCGCCCTCGCGCGAGGCGATCTTGTCGATCTCGTCGAGGAAGACGATGCCGTCGTTTTCGGTCGATTCAAGCGCTCTGCGCACCACCTCATCCTGGTCGAGCAGCTTGTCGGACTCGTCGCCGACCAGCAGCGTGTAGGATTCCTTCACCGTCGTCTTGCGCGTCTTGGTCTTCTGGCCGCCCATCGCTTTCGACAGCATGTCGTTGATGTTCAACACGCCGATATTGGCGCCCGGCATGCCGGGGATCTCGAAGCCGGGCATGCCGCCCGTGCCGGTGTCGGCCACTTCGATCTCGATCTCCTTGTCGTCGAGCTCGCCGTCGCGCAGCTTCTTGCGGAAACTGTCGCGCGTGGCCGGGCTCGCCGTCTTGCCGACGAGCGCTTCCAGCACGCGTTCCTCGGCATTGATATGGGCGCGCGCCTTGACATCCTCGCGCATCTTCTCGCGCACCAGCCCGATGGCGATCTCGACCAGGTCGCGAATGATCTGCTCGACGTCGCGGCCGACATAGCCGACCTCGGTGAACTTGGTCGCCTCGACCTTGACGAACGGCGCACCGGCAAGGCGTGCCAGGCGGCGCGAGATCTCGGTCTTGCCGACGCCGGTCGGGCCGATCATCAGGATGTTCTTGGGCATCACCTCTTCACGCATCTGGCCTTCGAGCTGCTGGCGGCGCCAGCGGTTGCGCAAGGCGATGGCCACGGCGCGCTTGGCGTCCTTCTGGCCGATGATGAAGCGATCGAGTTCCGAAACGATTTCGCGGGGCGAGAATGTGCTCATATCACTAAATTCCACTTTGCCACTGCCGGATGGACTCGAACGGATGCAGCAGCATGATCACGTTGAGTGTCAGATTGTCCCTGATGATGTAGCCGACACCGAATTCGAAGATGAGAGCGAGGGTCACGATCACCCATATAGGAAGCCTCCGCGCCATCACAAATCCCACCACCATCGCCAGCGTGTCTGCCACCGAATTGATGATGCTGTCGCCATAGTAATCCAGGGAAATTGTGCCGGCGCGATAGCGCTCGATGATCAAAGGGCTGTTCTCGAGAAGTTCCCAACCGCCCTCTATGACGACCGCAAATGCCAGCCTGAGCCCGATCGGCGAGCGCGGGAACAGAGCCCACGCCAGCGCGTAGAACAGGAAGCCATGGATGATGTGCGAGAATGTGTACCAGTCGGAAATATGCTGGGAATTCTCCGAGCTCTGCACGATGCCGTGCCATAGCTTGACATAGCCGCATGTGCAGATTGGCGTTCGGCCCATGCCGTAAAGGGCTCCGGCCTGGAATATGATCAGGCCGAGGACGAGCAGAAGTCCCATCCGCCAGCTGTCTTCGTAGGCCGAGACGGATTTGTCGGCGCCGGTTGTGCTCATGCTGTTACTGCCCCTCTTCGGCGTCGCCCACTTCGACATCAATCGCCATCAGCAAAACGTCGCCATATTCCGATTGCCTTCGATCGATAGCTCTGAAACCGGCCTTTTCATAGGCGCGGATGGCTCGTCCGTTGGCCGGATCCGGGTCGATGATGACACGCGGCGCCCCTTCCTCGAACAGCTGTTCCACGAACTGCCGCACAATTGCCGAGCCGTGGCCGTGTCCGACAAGCTCAGGCCTGCCGATCGACAGATCGATGCCGAGCGTGCCGAACGGCTGGTCGCTATAGGGATGGCCGTCCTCCAGATGCGGGTCGTAGCTCTGCATGTAGCCGATCGGCTCGCCGTCGAGCTCGATGATCAGCGGTTCGACGGAAATCGAGTCGATATGCTCGCGGATCTGCGCGATCTCCGTCTCGGGATCATCCCACCACTCGGCGACATGCGGCTCGGCCAACCATGCCGCGATCATCGGCAAGTCCGCCTCGGTCACCGGCCGAAAATCATATCTATTCTCTTGTTTGGCCATGATTTCCGCCGAAAACCGGTTTCCACTTTTCGGGATCATGGCACGGCCTGCTCAGCCGGCATCGAGTGTTTCGATGACGAAATTGTTGTTGGTGTAGACGCAAATGTCGGATGCGATCTGCATCGCCTTGCGGGCGATCTCCTCGGCATCCTTGTCGCTGTCCATCAGCGCGCGCGCCGCGGCCAGCGCGTAGTTGCCGCCCGAACCGATCGCCATGACGCCATGTTCGGGTTCGAGCACGTCGCCGGTGCCGGTCAGCGCCAGCGAGACCGACTTGTCGGCGACCAGCATCATCGCTTCCAGCCGGCGCAGATAGCGGTCGGTGCGCCAGTCCTTGGCGAGTTCGACGCATGCCCGCGTCAATTGCTCCGGATATTGTTCGAGCTTGGCCTCGAGTCGCTCCAGAAGGGTGAAGGCATCGGCGGTGGCGCCGGCGAAACCGGCAATGACATTGCCGCTTTTGCCGATGCGGCGCACCTTCTTGGCGTTGCCCTTCATGATGGTCTGGCCGAGACTGACCTGGCCGTCGCCGGCGATGACCACCTTGCCGCCCTTGCGCACCGTCACGATGGTCGTGGCGTGCATGGTCAGTTTATCAGACATTTTCTGCTCCGATCAGCACCGATCCCGAAGGCAATTGGTGCGTTACGAGTGACTTGATCGGCCATATGTATGCATAGGTCCGATGATTGCAAACCGGTCATCTGCCAGGCTCGATATCCCCTGGCATGGCAACTGGCAATCGCCGGATCATGCTGCTAGAAGGCTCTCGTTTTCAAGCATGTGGACGCTTGGAACGTCTGAACTCTGGACAAGGATGAGGTCATGCCGCCCCGTTCCGCCAACGCAAGCCGCAAGACTGGGGAAACCGACATCTCGGTATCGGTCCAGGTCGACGGCTCGGGAAAATCCGATATTTCGACGGGCGTCGGCTTCTTCGACCATATGCTGGACCAGCTGTCGCGTCATTCGCTGATCGACATGACGGTCAAGGCCAAGGGCGATCTGCACATAGACGACCACCACACGGTCGAGGACACCGGCATCGCGCTCGGCCAGGCTCTGGCCAAGGCGCTGGGCGAGCGGCGCGGCATCATGCGCTATGCCTCGATCGATCTCGCCATGGACGAGACGCTGACGCGTGCGGCGATCGACGTCTCCGGCCGTCCTTTCCTTGTCTGGAACGTTGTGTTCTCGTCGCCAAAGATCGGCACGTTCGACACCGAACTGGTGCGCGAATTCTTCCAGGCCCTGGCGCAGAATGCCGGGATCACGCTGCATGTGACCAACCACTACGGCGCCAACAATCACCACATTGCCGAGACCTGCTTCAAGGCTGTGGCGCGTGCGCTGCGTTTCGCGCTTGAAAGCGACCCGCGCCAGCCGGATGCGGTTCCCTCCACCAAGGGATCTCTGAAGGGATAGCCTTATGGCCATCTATGTCGTTATGGAGCCGCCCGGCCGCAGCGAAAAGTCTGATATGACGGTCTTTGTCAGGGATGGTTTTTCCTTGGTCGGCTTTCTCGTGCCGCCGCTGTGGCTGCTCTGGCACCGGTTGTGGATCGAGGCAGCCTTGGCCTTTGTCGCCATGGCTCTCCTTTCGATGCTTGCGGAAGGATTGAGCCTGGGGCTGGCGGGTCCGCTGCTGTCGCTGCTTGTATCGCTCTATGTCGGGCTGGAAGGGCAGGCCTTGCGGATTGCCGCACTGCGCCGCCGTGGCTGGCATGAATGGGGTGTCGTCGAGGCCGACGGGCTCGATGATGCCGATACGCGCTATGTGCTGGAAGTCGAAGCGCATTCGGATGAGCAAGCGCCCGCGCAACGCATCGTTCCCGACGCCGCCCATGCCCGGCCAGCACATATGGGCATAGCGCTAGGGCTGAACCACACGCCGGGAAGACCCTGACATGCGGGTCGCGATCATCGACTACGGTTCGGGCAATTTGCGCTCGGCCACCAAAGCCTTCGAGCGCGCCGCGCACGAAGCCGGCATCGCCGCCGCCATCGACCTGACCGCCGATGCCGAGCGTGTCAGAACCGCCGACCGCATCGTCCTGCCCGGCGTCGGCGCCTACGCCGATTGCGCGGCCGGGCTGCGCGCTGTGGCCGGCATGTGGGAAGCGGTCGAGGAGGTCGCGATCGTCAAGGGGCGGCCGTTCCTCGGCATCTGCGTCGGCATGCAGCTGATGTCGGAGCGGGGCCTGGAAAAGACCGTTACAAAAGGCTTTGGCTGGATCGCCGGCGACGTCAAGGAGATCACCCCGGCCGATCCTGCGCTGAAGATCCCGCAGATCGGCTGGAACACCATCGAGCTCACGCACAAGCATCCGCTGTTTTCCGGCATTCCAACCGGCGCCAAGGGACTGCACGCCTATTTCGTTCATTCCTATCATCTTGACGCCAGGAAAGCGGACGACGTGCTGGCGATTGCCGACTATGGTGGTCCGGTTACGGCCGCTGTCATCAGCGACAATCTCGCCGGCACGCAGTTCCATCCCGAAAAGAGCCAGGCGCTTGGCCTGGCGCTGATCACCAATTTCCTGCGCTGGAGGCCCTGATATGAGCAAAAAAGGCTACTGGATGGCGATGGTCGATGTCCGCGATCCCGAGGTCTACAAGCAATATATCGAGGCGAACGCCGCGGCTTTTGCGAAATATGGTGCGAAGTTTCCCGTGCGGGCCGGGCGTCACGCGAACCCGGAAGGGCCGACAGGCAACCGTCATGTCCTGGTGGAGTTCGAGTCCTACGACAAGGCGATAGAATGCTACGAGTCGCCTGAATACCGGGCAGCCCTGAAGTACAGGCTTGCCGCCTCGACCGGTCACTTCGTCATTGTCGAAGGCGCCTGAACGGTGGTCCTGTTCCCGGCCATCGACCTCAAGGACGGCAAATGCGTGCGCCTGAAGCACGGCGATATGGCGACCGCGACGATCTACAATGATGATCCGGCAGCGCAGGCCAGGGCCTTCGAGCAACAGGGCTTTGAATGGCTGCATGTGGTCGACCTCAACGGTGCGTTCGAAGGCCAGAGCGTCAACGGCGCGGCGGTCGGCGCCATCCTCAAAGCGACGAAAAATCCGGTGCAGCTTGGCGGCGGCATCCGTACCCTGGCGCAGGTCGAGGACTGGCTCGATCGCGGGCTGGCCCGCATCATTCTCGGCACGGTGGCCGTGCGCGATCCCGATCTGGTCAGGCAGGCCTGCAAGGCATTCCCCGGCAAGATCGCCGTCGGCATTGACGCCAAGGGCGGTAAGGTGGCGGTCGAGGGCTGGGCAGAGGCCTCGAGCCTCGGCGTCATCGAACTGGCGAAGAAATTCGAGGGCGCCGGCGTCGCCGCCATCATCTACACCGATATCGATCGCGACGGCGTTCTGACTGGCATCAACTGGGACGCCACCATCGATCTCGCCGATGCGGTTTCGATCCCGGTCATCGCCTCTGGAGGTCTGGCCTCGATCGCCGATATCGTGCGCATGACCATGCCCGATGCGCAAAAACTCGAAGGTGCCATCTCGGGCCGCGCGCTTTATGATGGGCGTATCGATCCGGCCGAGGCACTGGCGATCCTGGCGGCCGGATCGCAGAAGGCGAGGGCTCGATGAAACTCTCGATCATCCTCGCACCCTATGACAGTGGCCTTTACCATGCCGGCTTTGGCCAGGGTCCCGACGCCATCATTGCCGGCGGCCTTGTCGATGAACTTACCTTCCGCGGCCACGATGTCGTCGTCGAGGACATCGGCGAGGTCGGCGATGCCCAGAGACGCGAAATCGCGACAGGCTTCGCGGTTTGCCGGGCAGTCGCCACCAAGGTCGATCTGGCGCGCGACGATGAGCGTTTTCCCATCGTGCTCGCCGGAAATTGCCTGACCGCCGCCGGTGCGGTGGCTGGCGACGCCGCGGATTCGATCATCTGGATCGATCAGCATGGCGATCTCAACACGCCCGAGACGTCCGCCTACGGCTTCCTCGACGGCATGGCGCTGGCGACGACGCTGGGGCTCTGCTGGCGTCCGATGACAGCCACAATTCCCCGCTTCCAGGCGATCGATCCATCGCGGTGCATGCTGGTCGATGCGCGCGACCTCGATTCCGATGAAGGGCGGCTTCTAGAGACGCTGCCGATCATTCGCACTCAATGGGCCGATGCGCTCGACAACGTTGGAAAGCTGAAGGCGGCCGGCGCGGCCCAAGTACACCTGCATCTGGATCTGGACGTTCACGATCCGGATGTGCTGCAAGTGAACCGCTATGCGCAGTCGGGGGGCCCAAACCCGGAGCAACTGCGGCAACTGGTTTGCGGGCTGGCCAAGTCGATCCCGATTGTCGGCATCACCCTGTCTGCCTACGACCCTGCCTTTGACGCCAAGGGCGAAGTTCCGCCTGTCGTCGGGCAATTGCTTGGCGATTTTCTTGCCGCGCTTGAGAGGATTTGATGCTGAAAGCCCGCGTCATCCCCTGTCTCGATGTCAAGAACGGCCGCGTCGTCAAGGGCGTCAACTTCGTCGACCTGATCGATGCCGGCGATCCGGTCGAGGCAGCAAAGGCCTATGACGCCGCTGGTGCCGACGAGCTCTGCTTCCTCGATATCACCGCTTCGTCCGACAACCGCGAGACCATCTTCGACATCGTCGCCCGCACCGCCGAACAATGTTTTATGCCGCTGACAGTCGGCGGCGGCGTGCGCCAGGTCGCCGACATAAGAAAGCTGCTTTTGGCCGGCGCCGACAAGGTGTCGATCAACACGGCGGCGGTGAAGAATCCCGATTTCGTCACCGAAGCGGCCGACAAGTTCGGCAACCAGTGCATCGTCGTCGCCATTGACGCCAAGAAAGTGTCGGGCCAAGGCGAAGCCGACCGCTGGGAGATTTTCACCCATGGCGGCCGCGAGAAGACCGGCATCGACGCGGTCGAATTCGCTCGGCAGATGGTCGATCGCGGCGCTGGCGAGATCCTGCTGACGTCGATGGATCGCGACGGCACCAAGGCCGGCTACGACATTGCGCTGACCCGCACGATCGCCGACGCCGTGCGTGCGCCGGTCATCGCCTCCGGCGGCGTCGGCACGCTCGATCACATGGTCGAGGGCATTCGCGATGGCCATGCCGGGGCGGTGCTGGCGGCATCGATCTTCCATTTCGGCACTTACAGCATCGCCGAAGCCAAGGCGCATATGGCCCGCGCCGGCCTGCCGATGCGGCTGGACTCATCGGGCGATCGGCTCTAAAGCATGAAAAGTGGGGACCGGGTTATCGGAAAAGATTATGCTTAAACAAGCAGATAGATGGCGCCATGGCTGAGTTTTCGCTCTCCGATCTGGAGACAATCATCAGGGAGCGCGCGCATTCCGGCGATGCGGATTCATGGACGGCAAAGCTGTTCGCGCGCGGCATCGACAAGGCGGCGCAGAAGTTCGGCGAAGAGGCGGTCGAAACAGTGATCGCGGCCGTTGGGGGTGACAGACAAGCGCTCGTTTCGGAAAGCGCCGATCTCATCTATCATTGGCTCGTCGTTCTGGGCGTCGCCGGCGTTCCGCTAGCCGATGTCCTGACCGAACTCGAGCGCCGCACCAGTCGTTCGGGCATCGCCGAAAAGGCGTCTCGGCAGGACCGGGGCTGATCGCTGCGGAGGGTAGGAAACTCGATGGACCAGCTCGCCCCCACCGAGAAATACTCACCCTTTCGTTTCTTCTCGGCGGAGCAATGGTCGCAGTTCCGCGCCGACACCCCGATGACGCTGGGCGCGGACGAGATCCGTCGCCTGCGCTCGCTCAACGATCCGGTCGACCTCGAAGAGGTCAAGCGCATCTATCTTTCGCTGTCGCGGCTTTTGTCGGCCCATGTCGAGGCGAGCCAGCTGCTGTTCAGGCAGCGCCAGGCCTTCTTCAACGCGGTGGATATCGTCAAAACGCCCTTCATCATCGGCATTGCCGGTTCCGTTGCGGTCGGCAAATCGACCACGGCGCGCGTGCTCAAGGAATTGCTGGCGCGCTGGCCGTCGAGCCCCAAGGTCGATCTGATCACCACCGACGGCTTCCTGCTTCCCAACGAAATCCTGCGCCGCAACAACCTGATGGAACGCAAGGGCTTTCCCGACAGCTATGACGTCGGCGCCCTGCTGCGTTTCCTGTCGGGGATCAAATCAGCGCAGCGCAATGTCCGCGCGCCTGTTTATTCGCACCTGACTTACGACGTCATTCCCGGCGAGTTCCAGACCATCGACCGGCCGGATATATTGATCTTCGAAGGCATCAACGTGCTTCAGCCCGGCAAGCTGCCGAAGGACGGCAAGATCGTGCCTTTCCTGTCGGATTTCTTCGACTTCGCCATCTATATCGATGCCGAAGAGGAGCTGATCCATCACTGGTACATCGCCCGCTTCATGCGGCTGCGCGAGACTGCCTTCCGCAACCCGGATTCCTTCTTCCACCGCTATTCGCAACTTTCGCAAGCAGCGGCCCGCGCCATCGCCGAAGGCTTGTGGGCCAACATCAACCTGAAGAATTTGCGCGAGAACATCCTGCCGACGCGAGCCCGCGCCGATCTCATCCTGCGCAAGGGCGCCAATCATCTGGTTGAGGAGGTGGCGCTCAGGAAGCTGTGAAATTCCGAGCCATTCCTTAAAGTCATCTTAACCCAGCCTCTCTATTGTCGAGCCTGATCTGCGGGCTCCGGCAAACAATGAACGCGCCTTTCCTTCATATTGATCGACCGGCAGCTGACCGCGTCGCACATCCGGGGAGCGGGATCGCCACGATTGCGCTGATCGTGCCGGTGCATAACGAGGAAGGCGCGATCGCCCCATTTCTGAAGGCCGTATGCGAAAGCATCGATCCGCTGCAGGAAAATGGCATTACCTTCGATCTCATCTTCATCAATGACGGCAGCAGCGATGCGACGCTCGAACGGCTGATCGAAGCCCGGCAAGCCGATCCGCGTATTCGGGTGATCGATCTTTCCCGCAATTTCGGCAAGGAGGCCGCGATGACCGCCGGTCTCGACAGCTGCGATGCCGATGCCGCAATTCCCATGGATGTCGACCTGCAGGACCCGCCGCATGTCATTCCGCTGCTTGTCGAAAAATGGCGCGAAGGTTTCGAGGTCGTTCTGGCCAAGCGAGCCAATCGGTCGAGCGACAGTTTTCTAAAGCAGCGCTCCGCCTCGACGTTCTACCGCGTTCACAACTGGATCGCACAGCAGAAGATCCCGCACGATGTCGGCGACTTCAGGTTGATCGATCGTCAGGTCATCGAAGCGCTGCGCTCCTTGCCCGAACGCCGTCGTTTCATGAAGGGCCTGTTCGCCTGGGTGGGCTTCCGCACCGCAACCGTCGAATATGTCCGCGATCGGCGCATCGCCGGCCAGTCGAAATTCTCCGGCTGGAGGCTGTGGAACTTCGCGCTCGAAGGCATCACCAGCTTCTCCACCGCGCCGCTTGAAATCTGGACCTATGTCGGCGCGACGATCTCGGCATTGTCGTTTCTCTACGGCCTGCTGATCGTCGCCAAGACGATGATCTTTGGCGCGGATGTGCCAGGCTACGCTTCGCTGCTGGTCAGTGTTCTTTTCCTTGGCGGCATCCAGTTGCTCGGCATCGGCATCATCGGACAGTATCTCGGCAGGGTCTACGCCGAGATCAAGCAGCGTCCGATCTACATCGTGCGTCGCAAATATGAGGGGATGAACTGATGGAGCTCGATGCCTACCGACAGATGGCCGCCACCGAAGACGAGCATTGGTGGTTCTGTGGGCGGCGCGCCATCGCGGAGGCGGTCATTCGCCACCTCGACCTGCCCGCAAAGGCGCGCATCGTCGAGATCGGCGCCGGCACCGGTGGCAACATCCAGATGCTGGAACAGTTCGGCGCGGTGACGGCGGTGGAAATGAGTGATCTCGCGCGCGAGATCGCCGGGGAAAAGACCGGCCGCGACTTTCTTGCCGGCCATCTGCCGGACAATATTCCTGTTGCGCCGCAAAGCTGCGACCTCATCTGCCTGTTCGACGTGCTGGAGCATGTCGCGGAGGACGAAGCATCGCTGGCCGCAATCCGTCAAATGCTGAAACCAGGCGGCCGCGTCATCCTTACCGTGCCCGCACATCAATGGCTGTGGAGCACCCACGATGTGGGGCTGCACCACATGCGGCGCTATTCCCGCAATCTGCTGCGTGAGCGCATTGAAAAGGCCGGCTTCACGATCGACCGGCTGAGCTATACCAATGCCGCGCTGTTTCCCGCAGCAGTGTTGGCACGACTGGTGGACAGGCTGCGCAAACCGGCCAGGCCAGCGGGCCACGCGACGCCGCCGAAGCCGCTCAATGCAGCGATGAAGGCCATGTTTTCGGCGGAGGGCCGGATCGTGCCAAACGCAAGCCTGCCGTTTGGTGTTTCGCTGCTGGCGGTGTTTCGCAAGGACGGCGCCGTCGAAACCGGTCGCTTCGACGAGAAACTGGCAGCCTGACCGCGCCATGTCGGCTACTGGCTCGTATCGTCGCCTGTCGCGCTTTGCCCTGATCGGGATTGCATCGACGCTGATCTATGCCGTTTGCGCTTTCCTGCTGTCGCGTGGACAGGCAACGGCTGGCCTGCCGGCAGCACTCACATCCTTTGCGGCTTATGCCATCGCCGCGCTGTTCTCTTATACCGGGCATAAATATTTCACATTCATCTCTGGCGGCAGCCACGCAATGGAACTGCCTCGCTTCCTCCTGCTCACCGCTTCGGGCCTCGCTATCGCGGTCGCTCTGCCGGGGTTTTTGACCCAGATGCTCGGCGTCCCTGCTTCAGTCCCGATCCTGCTTACCTGCATTGCCGTGCCGGTCATCAACTATGTCGTCCTCGGGCGCTGGGTGTTTCGTGGTCTCTAGCGCGCGATCCCTCGGTGAACCGCTGCCTACCATAGGCCGTTTCTCGCGGTTTGTCGGCGGCGCAGGTGCTGCTCCGTTGTTGCTGGCCGGCGTGGTCGTGGCGTATGCTGCCTGGTTATCGACGGTTGTGACGCCGACCAATGTCGATGTGTCATGGCTCCTGGTTGCGTGTGATCGGTTGCTCGGCGGAGAGCGACTGAACACCGACATCATAGAGACCAATCCGCCTTTCTCGATCTTTCTCTACATGCCGTTTATGCTCTTGGAAAAGCTTAGCGGCATACGCGCCGAAGTCTGGCTGACGCTCGGTGTCGTCTGCCTGAGCTTGGCCAGCCTGGTTGTTTCCGCCCGCATTCTCGCCCGCGTCGACCCGATTTACCGACAGCCTAACGCTCTCTTGGCAGCTCCGGTCGCGCTGTTCATGGTCCTGTGTTTCCTGCCGGACCAATTCGGCCAGCGCGAGCATTTCGCGCTGATTGCCATTCTGCCCTGGTTGGCATTGCAGTGCGCACGCCAGCGAACGCCGGACTTCGTCGCAGGCTCGACCGTGGAGCGCGTTCTGGCGGGGCTGGGCGCGGCCACCGTTATCATGCTCAAACCGCCGCATTTTGCCCTGGCCTTCCTGCTGCCCTCGCTGTGCCTTGCGCTCCATCGACGGTCTCTAAAGCCGTTCTTCGCTGTGGAAAATCTTCTCGGCGCTGCGGTCATCGTCATCTATGTGGCTTCCATTGCGATCTTCGACCGCGCCTATTTCAGCGAAATACTGCCCTTCGTCAGGGAGGTGTATCTGCCGCTGAGAGCTTCGGTCGTCGAGATGATGGCAAACTGGCCGAAGATAGTGCTGCTTCTGGCCGCGGCCGTCCTGCTGGCAGCGGGCGACATCAGGCGATTGCATTGGGACGTCCGGATTCCGCTCTTGGCCGCTCTCGGGTTCATCCCCGCCTTCGTCGTCATGGGCAAGGGTTGGCCCAATCACGCGCTGCCGATGGTGGTTGTGGCGGTACTTGCATTCGCTGTCCAGCTTCCGCGGTTCGGTGAGTTCCGCGCTGCAGGCTTCGTTCGCAAAGCCGGCCTTGTCTTCGGCTGCGTGTTGGTGCTGCAAATAACGATTAGAGCACAATACGCTGCGCTGACTGCGGACAACGAGCCGATGGAGCGGTCCGCCGCCACAATCAGCGCCACGATCGAAAACCCGACGATCATGTCGATCGCGGATCGGATGCAGGTGGGCCATCCTCTCACCAGGCTGGTCGGCGGCAGGTTCATGTCGCGTCACCCGGGCGCCTGGGCGGTGTTCAATGCGGAAATACTTGCTCGCAAGGCCGATGAACACGGACAGAAACGGAAATTTGAAGGGATCCGCGATCGGGTGATCGGCGAATACGCCGCCGAGATATCAGCGGAGAAGCCCGATATCGTGCTGTCAGGCTCCCCCTCGTGGACTGCCTTGATGCTGCAGGACGAGCGGGTCGCGGCTGCCTTGAGCGACTATCACGTGCTGCACGCCGAGCCGGAGATCACCGTCTTTCTGCGCGGCGGCGCGCGCCAATTGACGCCCGTTTCGAACTAGTTCCGTCCGGCCGATTGGCTGATCGAGGGAGAGGCTACAGAGAACATGGTAAGGGCTATCCAATCGTTTTATCGGAGAGCACATATGTCAACGTTCCGGGGCAGGACAGCACCGTGAGCGTCGCGAACGAGACTGGCGGCTGGGGCCGGTGGGGCAGTCGGGATTTTGCGGCGTCGCTGCATCCTGGCCGCAATGTCCTTGCGATTGCTGCGCTCACAGTCTTGTCGATCGCCTGTCAGGTGCGCTGGGGAACTATTCCGGATACGAGTTGGCTGATCACCGTCTGCGAGCGGATACTCTCTGGTGAGCGGCTCTACACGCAAATCTACGAGACCAACCCTCCATTCAGCGTATGGCTCTATCTGCCGCCAGTGGCTGCGGCCAGGTTGCTGGGAATCGCCCCGGAAGTCCTGGTTCAGGCCTGGACCTATCTTGCCGCACTTGTCGGACTTTCGTTCTCGGGCGTGATCGTCAAGCGTGCGGGTTTCGCCGAAGCAGCATCACTATTTGCATTGGCGCCAGCTTTCTACGCAATGCTGGTGGTCTTTCCCGGCAACGCCTTCAGCGAGCGAGAGCATATCGGCATAGCGCTTTTCATGCCGCTGCTCGCACTTCATGCCTGGCGCGCGCGCCGAGATGCAAAGGCGCAACCAGGCTTGGGTCTTGCAGCCCTTGCCGGCCTGTCGGGCAGTGTTCTGTTGCTGATCAAGCCCTACTACGCGATCATGGTGTTGGCGCCGGCACTGCTCGTCGCAGCACGCCAATGCAGTCTGAAATCGGTTTTCGCTCCGGAGCACTGGGTCATAGGCGGCGTCTGCATCGCTTATTTCGGCGCGGTCACATTGATCCATCCGGAATTCCTGCGCGACGTTTATCCCCTGATGGCGGATGTTTATGCAAAGGTCAGCGTCTTTCTGCCGATTGTGATCGTCTACGGTTTTACGTGGGGCTTTCTCGTATTCCTGACGTGGTGGCTGTGGCCGGCCGGGCGATTTCCGGAGCTGGCGGCGGTAGCGCTGACCGCGTCGGTCGCCGGCATGTTCCCGCTGTTCTACCAGGCGAAAGGCTGGGCCTATCATGCCTATCCCGCCATCTTTTGCGCCGTGGCAGCCATTCTCTGCCTGCTGGCATTGCCCAGGATCAAGCAGCAGCAGCCAAGGCTGTTGTCTTTTGTGACGACACCTTCGCGAGCTTGGGCGCTGGCGGGGGTGGCAATCGCTTTCTTGCCGTACTGGAGCACTCAGAAGCCAGACCCCGCGCTGGTTGCCGCCATTCGCGCCGCGACCGATCGGCCGACCGTTGCGTTGATCAGCCCGGACATTTCCTCTGGACATCCGCTGAACCGCATGATCGACGGGCAGTTCGTTTCGACCCATGTCAGCGATTGGCTTGGAGCGTTCTCGCTCCGCCTGTCCCAGCAGGCGGTCCTCTCCGGTGACACCGCCGAGGCGACACGTTACCAAGCCATCATGGTGCGCTACGCCGAAAGCAAGCGCGAAGAATTTGAGCGCCTGCGCGCGGATGTCATCATCTTCAAGAAAAACAACACCAACTGGACAAGCCAACTGACCGAGCGTTTTGGCTTTGACGCGATCCTGGCCCGTTACCACGTGCTCGCCGAAGACGGTGCCCTGCGCATCTATCTACGCGAGGACTATGTCCGCCCCGGCCCGTTGACGGTCGGGCGCCTCACGTCGGCGTCGTCACCCGCCTCAGCGTCAGATTGATCCGTCCGCCATTCCTGAGCAACGCCGAGGTCGAGGGATAGATGCGGTCGACGCCGTGAAAAGAGAGGCGGCCTTCGCCGCCAAGCACGACGACGTCGCCGCTTTTCAGCCTGAACGATTTTGTGCCGCCTTCGCGCGTGCTTTGGCCGACCCTGAACAGGCAATCGTCGCCCAGTGAGACCGACACGACCGGCGCGGCGAAATCCTCCTCGTCGCGGTCCTGGTGAAGGCCCATCTTCGCGTCCGGCGAATAGAAATTGACCAAACAAGCCTCCGGCGGATGCGGATAGGCAGACACGTCCCGCCACAACTCGAGCAGCACGTCCGGGATCGGCGGCCAGGGCGTTCCGGTCACCGGGTGCGTCGGCTGGTAGCGATAGCCGTGCTCCTTGTCGGTGACCCAGCCGAGCGGGCCGCAATTGGTCATGCGCACGCTCATCTCCTTGCCGGTGCGCGGCATGGCCGGCACGAACAGGGGAGCCCCCTGTACGACCCGTCTCACATCCTCGACCAGCGCTTCCTGCACCGGACGGGACAGATAGCCGGGCATGTGGCGGACGCCTTTGGGCAGAACGAGCATCAGCTTGGTCGCTCCATTAGGTTCATCTGGCGGACAATGCCACCAACAAACAAGAACGGCGACCCGAAAGCCGCCGTTCTTCTCTTGTCGCGATTGCACCGGGCTTAGAGACTGTTTCGAAATTCGCTCTGGCGAGTCATATGGTGGTGGTTTCGAGAACCGGAGCGGAGCGTACTTAAGCACGTGAGCACCGGAAGCGCAGAAAACGCCATCAGATGGCCGCCGGAGTAGAGTTTCCAAACAGTCTCTTAGTCGAGGTCCGGTATGCGCAGGACTTGCCCCGGATAGATCTTGTCTGGGTGGCTCAGCATCGGCTTGTTGGCCTCGAAAATGATCGGGTTCTTCGCACCCTTGCCCTTGCCGTAGCTCTTTTCGGCGATCTTCCAGAGGTTGTCGCCTTTCTTGACCGTGTAGAAGGTCGGTTCCTTGGCCGCGGTAGCGGGCGTGCCGGACTCGGGTGCGGCGACCTGCAATTCGTCCGCCTGCACCTTGGACACGCGCCCTTGACGAAATCAAACATGCCCATCTGTGGTCTCCCTTGCTGCGGCGAATACAGAACTTGCCATCTGCAACCTTGAATTGGAAGCCGTCTCGACCGCGGGATCGATGTCGCGCCTGCCACATCGTGGACGCACGTCGCTCTAATCGTCGTCCACCCGGCCGCGCAGTTTCTTGATTGTGCCGCGCCCAGCTTTAGTCTTCAGCCGCCTTTCTACCGCGCCTTTCGACGGCCTCGTCTTCTTGCGCGGCGGCGGCGGCGGTTCGGCGGCCTTGGCGACCAGTTCCGCAAGCCGCGCGCGGGCGTCAGCCCGGTTCTGCTCTTGCGTGCGGAAGCGTCCGGCCTCGATGACGATGACGCCGTCCTTGGTGGCGCGTTGGCCAGCCAGCTTTATGGTTCGCTCGCGGACGCGCTCCGACAGGCCCGGCGCATTCGCCGCATCGAAGCGCAATTGCACCGCCGTCGCCACCTTGTTGACGTTCTGGCCGCCAGGGCCGGACGAGCGGATGAAGTCCTCATGCAGGTCATCCGGATGGATCACCGCATCGTCGGCAATGATGATCTTGTCGTCGGCGTTCATGCCGCAGTCATGGCGCGGCAAGCGAAAAAAGAAAAGGCCCGATCCCCGGGGTCGGGCGTTCCCGATCCCGGTCCGGGCCTTGAGGTGCAGGATATCCGCCCGGCGATTATTCCGCGGCTTCGCGCATGCGCGGGGCGGCGCCGAGCACAATGGCGTCGACATGAGGTTCGAATTTTTCGAAATTGATGGCGAACATGCCGACCAGCCTCGCCGCCTGCAGGTCATAGGCTGATGTGTCGGCCCAGGTCGATCTCGGATCGAGAATGGCGCGGTCGACGCCAGCGACCGCCACCGGCACATCGAAACCAAAATTGGCGTCGGTGCGGAAATCGGCCCCGTTCAGCGAGCCGTCGAGTGCCGCGGCAAGCAGCGCCCGCGTCGCCTTGATCGGCATCCGCTTGCCGGTGCCATAGGCGCCGCCGGTCCAGCCGGTGTTGACCAGCCAGCAATCGACACCGTGATGGGCGATCAGCTCGCGCAGCAGATTGCCGTATTCCGACGGATGGCGCGGCATGAACGGTGCGCCGAAACAGGTCGAAAACGTCGCTTCGGGTTCAGTGACGCCCTTTTCGGTCCCTGCCACCTTGGCGGTATAGCCGGAGAGGAAATGATACATCGCCTGCGCCGGAGTGAGCCGGGCGATCGGCGGCATCACGCCGAATGCGTCGGCGGTCAGCATGATGATGTTTTTCGGGTGACCGGCGCGGCCCGTCTTGCTGGCGTTGGGGATGAAGTCGAGCGGATAGGCGCAGCGCGTGTTTTCGGTGAGACTGCCGTCGTCGAAATCCGGCACACGGTCCGCGTCGAGCACCACATTCTCCAGCACCGTGCCGAAGCGCTGCGTGGTGGCGAAGATCTCCGGCTCGGCTTCGGCCGAAAGCTTTATCGTCTTGGCATAGCAGCCGCCTTCGAAATTGAAGATGCCATCCGGACCCCAGCCGTGCTCGTCGTCGCCGACCAGCGTGCGCGACGGGTCGGCCGACAGCGTCGTCTTGCCGGTTCCCGAAAGGCCGAAGAAGATGGCCGCGTCTCCGCCAGCGCCTTCATTGGCCGAGCAATGCATCGGCATCACGCCCTTCGCCGGCAACAGATAGTTGAGCACGGTGAACACCGATTTCTTCATTTCGCCGGCATAGGAGGTGCCACCGATCAGCACGATCATGCGCGAGAGATCGACGGCGATCACCGTTTCGGTGCGGGTGCCGTGGCGGACGGGATCGGCGCGGAATGACGGCAGGTCGATGATCGTCATGTCAGGCACGAAATGCTCGAGCTCGGCGGCTTCCGGACGAATGAGCAGATTGCGGATGAACAAGGAGTGCCAGGCAAGCTCCGTGACGACCCTGGTCGTCAGCTTCAAGTCCTCGTCGGCGCCGCCGACCAGATCCTGCACATAAAGATCCTTGTCCGCCGCATGGGCGCGAAAATCGGCGAGCAGCGCGTCGAACTGGGACGGCGAAATCGCCTTGTTGTTGTCCCACCACACATGCGGCCCGGTGGTCTCGTCGCGCACGATGAATTTGTCCTTGGGCGAGCGGCCGGTGTGCTGCCCGGTTTCGGCGACGAGCGCGCCATGCGCGGTTGTCCGGGCCTCGCCGCGGCGGATCGCTTCCTCGTAAAGGGCCGCCACGCCGAAATTATAGCGCACCGCGCCCGTGGTTTTCAGGCCGATCCGATCGATCGCCCATGCGGGATTGCGTTTGCCGGCTTCCGACATGAGGGTTCCTTCTTCGATTTGAGCATCCTGGCCGGCGAATTTCCGGAGCCCCCACGACGGAGACTGTAAGCGTCAGAACCAGAAAAGCCAAATGATATCAAATAATTAATCGATTTAAATATTTTGAAAGTTGTTTAAATCGTTTATATATGCAAAAAATCAGGCGGTTGCCCAAAGGATTGGCGGTCTTTATCAGTCCAATCCATATCGAGGTGAGATTGTGGCCGCCGGCATGCCGCTCGTGACAGCGGACTGAGCCTGTGCCACATTTTGTACCTAATTTGTCCTGCAAAAGCCCCTTCTCGACCAAAGAAGGGACAGCTCATGAGGGAGCCACTTGAAATGGCAACAATCGCGCTTGTCGACGACGATCGCAACATTCTGACTTCGGTGTCGATCGCCCTCGAATCGGAGGGGTATCGCGTCGAAACCTACACGGATGGGGCATCGGCGCTGGAGGGCCTGGCGGCGCGTCCGCCGAATCTCGCCATCCTCGACATCAAGATGCCGCGCATGGACGGCATGGAGCTTCTGCGCCGGATGCGCCAGAAATCCGACCTGCCGGTGATCTTCCTGACGTCCAAGGACGACGAGATCGACGAGCTTTTCGGCCTCAAGATGGGCGCCGACGACTTCATCCGCAAACCCTTCTCGCAGCGTCTTCTGGTCGAGCGGGTTCGGGCCGTGCTGCGCCGTGCCAGCGCCCGCGAGGCGTCGGCCAAGACGCCCAACCAGCAGGCACGTTCGCTCGAGCGCGGCCAGCTTGTCATGGACCAGGAGCGCCACACCTGTACCTGGAAGGGCGAGCCGGTGACGCTTACCGTCACCGAGTTCCTGATCCTGCATTCTCTGGCCCAGCGTCCCGGTGTGGTAAAAAGCCGTGATGCGCTGATGGATTCGGCCTATGATGAGCAGGTCTATGTCGATGACCGCACCATCGACAGTCACATCAAGCGGCTTCGCAAGAAGTTCAAGGCCGTCGATGATGACTTCGAGATGATCGAAACCCTTTACGGAGTCGGATACCGGTTCCGCGAAGCATGAATTGATGCATGTCGCCCAAAAGTGGTCCCGGTTTTGGGGACAACGACATGCATCGAAAACGTTATTGCATGTCGCCCAAAAGTGGTCCCGGTTTTGGGACAACGACGTGCTCAAAACTAAAGACCGAGCGGGGGCTGCTATTCGATGGCAGTGGACGTAGAGCGAGTGAGACGGACGGGCGGCCGGCGCCCGTCGCGGATTCTGCCCGCATTCCTGTCGAGGATCACGGTGCCGATGCGCCGCTTCCTCGGACATCATATCTTTTCCAGCCTGACGCGGCGCATTCTCTTCCTCAACCTCGCCGGCCTGGCCGTCCTGGTCACCGGCATTCTCTACCTCAACACGTTTCGCGACGGGCTGATCGATGCCCGCGTCGAGAGCCTGATGACCCAGGGCGAGATCATCGCCGGCGCGATCGCAGCATCGGCGACGGTCGAGACCGATTCGATCAGCATCGATCCGGAAAAACTGCTGGAACTGCAGGCCGGCGAAAGCCTGGGTCCCGGCTCCGATCAGCTCGACAATCTGGATTTCCCGATCAATCCGGAGCGCGTCGCGCCGGTGCTCAGGCGCTTGATTTCGCCGACGCGGACGCGTGCCCGCATCTATGACCGCGACGCCAACCTGCTGCTCGATTCCCGCCATCTCTATTCGCGCGGCCAGATCCTTCGCTACGACCTGCCGCCGGTCTCCGCGGAAGAGCCCGACCTTCTGGAGCGTATCCAGAAATTCGTCTTCGATTTCTTCCGCAACACCGCGCTGCCGGTCTATCATGAGCAGCCGGGCGGCAATGGCGCTGCATTTCCGGAGGTGGTCAAGGCGCTTACCGGCAGCCCGTCGACCATCGTGCGGATCTCGGAACAGGGCGAGCAGATTGTTTCGGTCGCCGTGCCGATCCAGCGCTTCCGCGCCGTTCTCGGCGTATTGATGCTGTCGACGGAAGGCGGCGACATCGACAGGATCGTCGCGGCCGAGCGCAAGGCGATCCTGCGCGTCTTCGGCATTGCCGCCCTTGTGACCGCCATCCTGTCGATGCTGCTCGCCTCGACCATCGCCAACCCGCTGCGCCGGCTGTCGGCGGCGGCGGTCAGGGTGCGGCGCGGCGTCAAGAACCGCGAGGAAATCCCTGATTTCTCCGACCGGCAGGACGAGATCGGCAATCTGTCGATCGCCGTGCGCGACATGACCAATGCGCTCTATGCCCGCATTGAGGCGATCGAAAGTTTCGCGGCTGACGTCTCGCACGAGTTGAAGAACCCCCTGACCTCGCTGCGCAGCGCAGTGGAGACCCTGCCGCTGGCCAAGAACGACACGTCGCGCAGCCGGCTGATGGATATCATCCAGCACGACGTCAGGCGGCTGGACCGTCTCATCACCGACATTTCCGATGCCTCCCGTCTTGACGCCGAGCTCGCGCGGGAAGACGCAGGAACCGTGGATCTCAAGAAGTTCATCACGGATCTGGTCGACGTTTCACGCACGGCCACGCGCAACAAAAAGACGGTCGAGATCGAGTTCAAGGTCGCCAAGCCGCCGCAGGGCGTCAAGGGCTACTTCGTCGCCGGCCACGATCTGAGGATCGGCCAGGTCATCACCAATCTGATCGAGAATGCCCGCTCCTTCGTTCCTGAAGAGCGCGGCCACATCACTATCTCGCTGGCGCGCGCCGGCAAGGTCAACATCATCACCATCGACGACAATGGTCCCGGTATAAGAGCAGACAACATCGACCGCATCTTCGAACGCTTCTACACCGACCGGCCGGCCGGCGAGGCGTTCGGCCAGAATTCAGGGCTTGGCCTGTCGATCAGCAGGCAGATCGTCGAAGCCCATGGCGGCACGCTGACCGCCGAGAACATCCCGGGCACCAAACCCGGCGAAATCAAGGGCGCGCGCTTCGTCGTGACGTTGCCGGCCGAAGGCTGATCTATGCGCGCTGAAAACATTCATGGAACGGCGCTGCTGATCGGCGAGCGCGGCGTCCTCATCACCGGACCGTCCGGCGCCGGCAAGACGACGCTGGCGCTGACGCTCCTGGATCATTGCCGCGCGCGCGGGCTGTTTTCGCGGCTTATCGGCGATGACAGGCTGCTCGCCGTGGCCCACGCCGGGCGGCTGGTCTGTGGCGTGCCGGCGACCATCGCCGGTCTCGCCGAAGTGCCTGGGTTCATGCCGCGCCCGCTGCCCTTCGAGCCGGGTGGAGTGATCGACCTGCATGTCCGGCTGGTGCCGAAGGCAGAAATGGCCCGTTTCCAGGAGGAAATCAGCGAACCGGTGGCAGGCTGTCCGGTGCCGCGTATCGACCTTGCCGAGCGCAACGCCGCCACGGCCTTGCCGGCGGTGATGGCACGGCTCTCCATCGCGCCTTTTCTATGATCCGGTTCCGGTTTTTTGCTGCAATGCGTCAAAATGGCCTAGGCCTATGCAATTTTGGGCTTGTCAACGCGTCTCGCGTCGACAAGATAGCGCTCCCGCCGCCTGGAATGGCCGGCGAGTATGAAACGCCTTATGAAGCGGCGATGACGGGAGCCACCAAAGAATGATCGGACTCGTGCTTGTAACGCACGGTCAACTGGCCGCCGAATTCCGCCATGCCGTGGAACATGTCGTCGGGCCACAAGACAGTTTCGAGACCGTGGCGATCGGCGCCGATGACGATATGGAGCAGCGCCGCAGCGACATCGTCGACGCCGTTGCCCGTGTCGACACGGGGGCGGGCGTCATCGTTTTGACAGACATGTTCGGCGGCACGCCCTCCAATCTCGCCATTTCGGTGATGGAATCCGGTCGTACCGAGGTCATTGCCGGCATGAACCTGCCGATGCTGATCAAGCTGTCCAGCATTCGCAAGGGCGACAATATGAGCGCAGCGCTGGACGAGGCGCAGGCAGCCGGCCGCAAATACATCAATGTCGCCAGCCAGCTTTTGAGCAGCAAATGAACGCGCTGTCGGCCAAGAAGGATGACATCGTCCGGGAGTTTCCAATCGTCAACCAGCGTGGCCTGCATGCCCGCGCTTCGGCGAAGTTCGTTCAGGTTGCCAGCGGCTTCGACGCCTCCGTCCATGTCGAGAAGGACGGCGTCAAGGTCGGCGGCACCTCGATCATGGGTTTGATGATGCTGGCGGCGAGCCCCGGCTATTCGATCCGCGTCACCGCCAGCGGCCCGGAGGCCGAGCAGGTCATCGACGCACTGGAGAAACTGGTCGCCTCCCGCTTCGGCGAAGAGTCCTGACGCCTGGAGCGCCGCACGTCCTTTGGACTCGAATTTGCGCATCGTGCTTTCCGAAAATCGCTTCCGAAGACATGCACGGATAAAGATTTCTTTATATCCCATTGTCGTCCGACCGGCGATCTGCTAGTCAGGCCGGCAACTCGCGCCCTTCGAAACGCCTTTGGCGCGGGCGCATCCCGAAGACAATTCTTGATCGGAGCACTGCCATGACGGGTAGCAAAGACTATGTGGTCGCCGACATCTCTCTTGCCGGCTGGGGCCGCAAGGAGATCGAGATCGCCGAAACCGAAATGCCGGGTCTGATGGCCTGCCGCGAGGAATTCGGCAAGGCGCAGCCGCTCAAGGGCGCGCGCATCACCGGTTCGCTGCACATGACCATTCAGACGGCGGTGCTGATCGAAACGCTGAAGGTGCTCGGCGCCGATATCCGCTGGGCCTCCTGCAACATCTTCTCGACCCAGGACCATGCGGCCGCGGCCATCGCCGAGGCCGGCATTCCGGTCTTCGCCATCAAGGGCGAGACGCTCGAAGACTACTGGGTCTACACCGACAGGATCTTCCAGTGGGCCGATGGCGGCACCTCCAACATGATCCTGGATGATGGCGGCGACGCCACCATGTACATCCTGATCGGCGCGCGCGCCGAAGCCGGCGAGGATGTGCTCTCCAATCCGGGCAGCGAGGAGGAAGAGATCCTGTTTGCGCAGATCAAGAAGCGTATGGCGGCTTCGCCCGGCTTCTTCACCAAGCAGAAGGAAGCGATCCGCGGCGTCACCGAAGAGACGACGACCGGCGTCAACCGGCTCTATCAGTTGCAGAAGAAAGGCCTGCTGCCGTTCCCGGCCATCAACGTCAACGATAGCGTGACCAAGTCGAAATTCGACAACAAATACGGCTGCAAGGAATCTTTGGTCGACGGCATTCGCCGCGGCACCGACACGATGATGGCCGGCAAGGTCGCGGTCGTCTGCGGCTATGGCGACGTCGGCAAGGGCTCTTCGGCGTCGCTCAAGGGCGCCGGCGCCCGCGTCAAGGTCACCGAGGTCGATCCGATCTGCGCGTTGCAGGCGGCGATGGACGGCTTCGAAGTCGTCACGCTCGAGGATGCCGCACCGACGGCCGACATCATCATCACCACCACCGGCAACAAGGACGTCGTCACCCTCGACCACATGCGGTCGTTCAAGGACATGGTGATCGTCGGCAATATCGGTCACTTCGACAACGAGATCCAGGTGGCGTCGCTGCGCAATCTGAAGTGGACCAACATCAAGCCGCAGGTCGACATGATCACCTTCCCGGACGGCAAGCGGATGATCCTTTTGTCGGAAGGCCGCCTGCTCAATCTCGGCAATGCCACCGGCCATCCGAGCTTCGTCATGTCGGCGTCCTTCACCAACCAGGTGTTGGCGCAGATCGAGCTCTACACCAAGCCCGGCCAGTACGAGAATCAGGTCTATGTCCTGCCGAAGCATCTCGATGAAAAGGTCGCGCGCCTGCATCTCGACAAGCTTGGCGCCCGGCTTACCGAACTGTCCGGCGAACAGGCCGCCTATATCGGCGTGACCCCGCAGGGGCCGTTCAAGCCGGAACACTACCGCTATTAACCAAAGCTTAAATTACCACTAGATATTGATGCCGGGCGATTGACTTTTCGCCCGGCTTTATTTTTGCGCTGATTGATTCTTCACGCCGATTCGCGCAAGCGCTATGGTGCTGATTCGCGGGTCCGGGGACGAGGGCCGACGCACGCATCAGGGCGGTCTTGCATTCAGGCGGCGAAGAGGACCAAGACATGCCGGGGGATAACCCGCCTCGCGCGGGACAGGCCGTTTCCGGCGGCCACAACGATTCGGTGACCACGGATTCCGCTGCAACAGGCGGAAGCCTCTTATGGTGCGCTGGCGCTCGCGTCGGAAAATTGCTTGCCTCTTCCGCGCTCGCCGGTCCGCTGCTCGGTTTTGCGGCGCATGCTGAAACCGTCGCTGCGCAAAAAGCCGGGCTGTCGGTCTCCACGGTCGAGGTCATGCAGCTCGCCATGTTTGTCGGCGTCATGGGCGCGGCACTTGTCTCGGCCATCGCCCTGATCCGCGAAAGAGCGCGCACCTCGGCACAGAATGTCGAACTCAGAGCCCGCCTGGCCGACGTCAACGCTGCGCTGCGGCGCTCCGAGGCGCTGCTCAATTTGCGCGACCAGCGTGTCATCGTATGGGCCTCGGAAAACAAGAAACCCGAGCTCGTCGGGACATTGCCGATCGAAAGCGGCGCCCCGGAAGACCGCGCCGCTTTCCTCGCCTTCGGCCGTTGGCTGATGCCGCGCTCGGCGGCGGCGCTCGAGAATGCCGTGGCGGGACTGCGTGAAAAGGCGAGGCCGTTCGATCTCGTCATCGAATCGCAGGTCGGTGCGCCGCTCGAAGTGCACGGTCGCAAGAGCGCAGCACACGTGCTTGTGCGCTTCGTCTCGCTGTCTGAAACGCAGCGAAGCGAGGCCAGGCTGAAAATCGAGAACCAGCGCCTCGCCACCGACTATGACACGATGCTCGGCCTTCTCGACGCGCTCAGCATGCCGTCATGGCTGCGCACGGCCGACGGGCGGTTGAAATGGGTCAACCGCGCCTATGCCAAAGCAGTCGAAGCGGAAAATGCCGAAGCGGCCGTTCGCGACGCGAAGGAATTCCTGGGTGGCCAGGCGCGCGATGCGATCGCTGCGCAGCACAAGTCGCATCCCGTCTTCGAGCAGGCGCTTTCCACCGTCATCGAAGGCGACCGCCGCATGTTCGCTGTGACCGACTTCGCCGGCGCGGATGGTTCGGCGGGTCTTGCCTGTGACACCAGCGGCATCGAGATCATCCGTAACGAGTACGAGCGGACCGTGCGGAGCCATGCCGACACGCTCGATCAACTCAACACCGCCGTGGCGATTTTCGATACCGACGAGAAGCTGCGGTTTTTCAACCAGGCGTTCCAGAAACTATGGGGCCTCGACAGCGGCTTCCTGCACAGCGCCCCAGACAACGCCTTGTTGCTCGACCGGCTGCGCAGCGAAGGCAAGATCGCCGAGCAGCCCGAATGGCGGCGCTGGAAGGAGAGCCTGCTAGGCGCCTATCGCGCGGTCGAGTCGCAGGAACATTGGTGGCATCTGCCGGACGGCAAGACCATCCGCGTTGTCGCCAATCCGCAGCCCAAGGGCGGCGTGACCTGGGTGTTCGAGAACCTGACCGAGAAGATGGACCTCGAAAGCCGCTACCAGACCGCGGTGCGGGTCCAGGGCGAGACGCTCGACAATCTTGCCGAGGGCGTGGCCGTGTTCGGCCCGGACGGAAGGCTCAGATTGTCGAACCCGGCATTCGCAGCACTTTGGGGACTGGACGCCGACGCCGCCAAGCCCAACGTCCACGTCTCCACGATCCGCGATCTTTGCGACCGGCGCGCCGCCGACAGTCCCTGGGCCGGGTTCGTTGCCGCCATCACCGGTTTCGACGATGAGCGCCGCGACCGCCACGGCCAGACCGAGCTGAACAACGGCAACGTGCTGCGCTACGCGATGATCCCACTGCCCAACGGGCAGGTGATGATGACCTTCGTCGACGTCACCGACAGCGTCAATGTCGAGCGGGCCCTGAAGGACAAGAACGAGGCACTGGAAAAATCCGATCAGCTCAAAAACGAGTTCGTGCAGCACGTCTCCTACGAATTGCGCTCGCCACTGACCAACATCATCGGCTTCACCGAGCTTCTCTCGCTGCCGTCGACCGGGCCATTGAGCCAGAAGCAGCGCGAATATGTCGAGCATGTCGGCTCGTCTTCCTCGGTCCTGCTCACCATCGTCAACGACATCCTCGACCTGGCGACCGTGGATGCCGGCATCATGGAACTCGACATCTCCGAAGTTCACGTCGACCGGACCATCGCCGCCGCCGCCGAGCTTGTTGCCGACCGGCTGGAGGAGCATGCGATCAGGCTCAAGATTGACGCGGCCACCGCGCCAAAGACGTTCCACGGCGACGAAACCCGCGTCCGCCAGATCCTCTACAATCTGCTGAGCAACGCCGCGAACTACGCTCCGGAGGCGAGCACCATCACGCTCGCCTGCCGCTCGCTTGCCGAAGGCGTGGAATTCTCCGTCCACGATGACGGTCCCGGGATGCCGCCGGACCTGCTCGATTCGGTGTTCCGTCGTTTCGAGCCGCGCACCAATGGTGGCCGCCGGCGCGGCGCCGGCCTCGGCCTGTCGATCGTCAAGAGCTTTGTCGAGCTGCATGGCGGCAGCGTCCGCATCGAGACCGGCAAGGACAGGGGCACCACGGTCATTTGTGCCTTTCCCGACACGCCGTCCGGCATCCGCGCGGCGGCCGAGTAGCGCGGTCGATGGCAGGCGTGGTGCTGGAGCGTTTTCTCGCCGACGAGGCTGCGACCGCAAGGCTGGGCGAGGATCTGGCCATGTCGCTGCGCCCCGGCGACGTGCTGGCGCTCAAAGGCGACCTTGGCGCCGGCAAGTCGAGTTTGGCGCGGGCGCTGATCAGGGCAATGACCGACGATTCCGGTCTCGATGTGCCGAGCCCGACCTTCACGCTCGTCCAGAGCTATGAGGCGCGCGTTCCCATCCATCATTTCGACCTCTATCGCCTGTCCTCGGCGTCCGAGCTGGACGAGCTGGGTTTCGACGAGGCGCTGGCGCAAGGCGCTGCCCTGGTGGAATGGCCGGAACGGGCAGGGTCCTATTTGCCAAAGACTTCGGTCCAGATCGAGCTGCTCCATCAAGGCGACGACCGCCTGGCGAGACTGTCGGGACAAGGCGCTGCCTTCGAGCGCGCGGCGCGATCGCTGGCGATGCGCGATTTTCTGGAAAGAGCTGGCTGGGGCAAAGCGCAGAGACGATATTTTATCGGCGACGCATCGGCCCGCTCCTATGAGATCGTCTCGCTGGCCGGCCTGCCGCGGCGCGTGTTGATGAATTCACCAAGGCTGGTGCTCGGGCCGCCGGTCCGCGATGGCAAGCCCTATGCGGTGATCGCCCACACCGCGCAATCCGTCTCGGCCTTCGTCGCCATCGACCGGGCGTTGCGGGCCGGCGGCTTCAGCGCCCCGGAGATCCATGCGCAAGACCTGGACCAAGGCTTTCTTCTCTTGGAGCATCTCGGCTCGGAGGGATTTCTCGGCCAGCATGGTCAGCCGGTGGCGGAGCGGTACGCAGCGGCGGCCAAACTGCTTGCCATGATGCATGGCCAATCATGGCCCGATCGAATGGAGGCCGCGCCCGGCGTCTTTCACGACGTGCCGCCTTTCGACCGCGACGCCATGATGATCGAAGCCGAATTGCTGGTCGACTGGTATGTGCCGGCGATATCAGGCGGCCCGGCAAGCGATGCCTTGCGCGCCGGCTATAACAGGGAATGGAATGCGGTCCTCGACCGGCTGGAGGGGCGCGAATACACGCTCATGCTGCGCGACTTCCATTCGCCCAACATCATCTGGCGCGGCGAGCGCACCGGTCACGATCGCCTCGGCATCGTCGATGTTCAGGACGCGCTGATCGGCCCGTCCGCCTACGACCTCGCCTCGCTTGCCATGGATGCGCGCGTCACGCTTTCGCCCGAGATCGAGAAGCGGACGCTCAACGCCTATATCGCTGCGCGCCATAAGGCTGGCGCTTTCAACGAAGACGAATTCGTCGAGACCTATGCGATCATGGCGGCGCAGCGCAATTCGAAGATACTCGGCATTTTTGTTCGGCTCGAAAAGCGCGACGGCAAGCCCTATTATCTAAAACATCTGCCGCGCATTCGCGACTATCTCAGGCGAGCGCTGGCGCATCCCGGGCTGGCCAGCTTGCGGGATTTCTATACCGCCCACGGCCTGCTAGAGGAGCGGTCGCTGTGACGACACACCTCAAAACCGCAATGGTGCTTGCCGCCGGGCTGGGAAAGCGCATGCGGCCAATCACCGACACGATGCCGAAGCCGCTGGTCAAGATATCAGGCAAGACATTGCTCGACTGGAGCCTGGACAGCCTGGCGCAGGCTGGCGTCGACAAGGCGATGGTCAACGTCCATTATTTCCCCGAACAGATCGTCGCCCATGTCGCCGCGCGCCGCGCCCCGAAAGTCGTCATTTCCGATGAAAGCGAAAGACTGCTCGATTCCGCCGGCGGTATCATCCATGCTTTGCCGGAACTGGGAGGGGCTCCCTTTTACATCGTCAACGCCGACACCTTCTGGATCGACAGCGGCGTGCCCAACCTTGCCCGCCTCGCCCTTGCATGGGACGCGGCGAAAATGGATATTCTGCTGATGCTCGCGGATCTCCAGTCAGCAACCGGACACAGCGGCGGCACGGACTTCCTGATGGCGCCGGACGGCGCCTTGCGGCGTTCGAAAGGCGACCCGACAGGCCTGATCTATGCCGGGGCGGCGATCGTCCATCCCAGGCTTTTCGCGGATGCGCCGGCCGGTCCGCATTCGCTCAACGCCTATTTCGATGCGGCCATTGCTGCCGGCCGCCTGTTCGGCACGGTGATGCACGGCCATTGGATCACCGTCGGCACGCCAGACGCCATTCCGCTTGCGGAAGCCGCCGTCGCCGCCGCTCTCGCTGAGTCACCCAGTGCTTTTACCGAGTTGACCAGCGCCTTCACTGAGTTGAAATGAGCGGCTCCCGCCGCGTTTTCTCGATCCCGCCCGGAGCGCCGTTTCTGCCGACGCTGGCCGAGGCCCTGCTGTCGGGGCGACTTGTTCCCGGTTTCCGCTTCGACGGCGACCCGCTGGCGCTGGCCGACGCCACCATCTACGTGCCGACGCGCCGCGCCGCGCGGGCGCTGCGCGGCGCCTTCGTCGACCGTCTGGGTAGCCGCTCGGCGATCCTGCCGGTCATCCGTCCGCTTGGCGAGTTCGACGAGGACGAAGCTGCATTCGAGGCCGACGCATCGGCCGCGATCGATCTTGCGCCGCCGATCGCCGCGATCGAGCGCCTGCTGCTGCTGGCGCCGCTGGTGCGCGCCTGGAAGCGCCGCCTGCCAGCGCATGTCGCGGCACTTTTCGACGAGGAGATCGTCGTGCCGGCCTCCGCCGCCGACGCCATCTGGCTGGCGCGCGACCTGGCCCGGCTGATGGACGAGATCGAGACCGAAGGCACAGACTGGACCAGGCTCGCCGATCTGGTCACCGGCAACCTTGCCGGCTGGTGGCAAGTGACGCTCGACTTCCTGAGCATCGTCACCGAAAACTGGCCGGATCTCCTCGAGGAACGCAACCGCTCCAACCCCGCCGCGCATCGCAATGCGCTGATAAGGCTGGAAGCGGCGCGGCTGAAGCGCAATCCGCCCACTGGGCCGGTGATCGCCGCCGGCTCCACCGGGTCGATTCCCGCCACCGCCGAATTGCTTGCGGTGATCGCCGGCCTGCCCAGCGGCGCCGTCGTGCTGCCCGGCCTCGATTTGATGCTGGATGAGCCGTCATTCCAGGCAATCGCGGCGCCCGGAGCACGCCCGGCCTTGCTTGGCCATCCGCAATACGGCCTGGCAAAACTGATCGGCAAGATCGGCGTGCTGCGCGGCGATGTCGAGGAGATCGCCGTTGCCGAAAGGCCGCTCGCGCTGCGCGCCGCACTTGTCGGCGAGGCGCTGCGGCCGGCCGAAACCACTGAGCTATGGGCGCAGACGCGCGCTGGCTTTGCCGCCGCGGACATCACTGATGCCTTCGCCGACGTGACGCTTCTCGAAGCCGCCGGCGAACGCGACGAAGCGGTGGCGATCGCCGTCGCGCTCAAACGTGCCGTCGAGCAGCCCGGCCAGCGTGCGGCGCTCGTCACCGGCGACCGCGCCCTGGCGCGGCGCGTCTCGGTCGAGCTGTTGCGGTTTGGTATCGTCGCCGACGATTCGGGCGGCACGCCGCTCATCAACACGCCAGCCGCCAGTCTGCTCAGGCTGGCGCTTCAGGCCGCGTTCCGGCCCGGCGATCCGGTCGCCCTGCTGTCGCTGCTCAAGCACCCGCTGCTTGGCCTCGGCCTGGAACGCACAAGCGTCCGTCATGCGGCGGAGATCATCGAACTGGTGGCGCTGCGTGGCGGCACCGGCCGCCCCGACATTGCATCGTTGCCGGAGCTCTTCGACATCCGTCTCACCAGCCTGGGCGATGCCCGCCCGCCCTTCTGGTTTTCCCGCCTGACCGTGCGCAACATCGAGGGCGCCCGCGAATTGCTCGTCCGTCTTGCCGCGGCGCTGGCGCCGCTGATCGCCTTTCGCAGTCAAGCCGAAGCCGATCTTGCCGAATTGACCCGGGCCAGCGTCGTCACGCTCGAAGGTCTCGGCCGCACCGCGGATGGCAGCCTGAGCGAACTCTATGCGGGCGATGCCGGTGAGAAGCTCGCCGAGCTCTTGCGCGGGCTGGTCGCCGCCTCGGCGTCGTTCTCCTTCGCGGCTGACGAATGGCCCGATGTGATGGAGGCGCTGATCGCGCCCGAAACCGTCAAGCCGGCACAAGGCACCGACAGGAACATCGCCATCTGGGGCGCGCTGGAAGCACGGCTGCAGAGCGTCGACATGCTGGTCGTCGGCGGGCTCAATGAAGGCGTGTGGCCGCGCAAGCCGGAAAGCGACCGCTTCATGTCGCGGCTGATGAAGACCGGCATCGATCTCGAACCGCCCGAACGGCGCATCGGCCTGGCCGCCCATGATTTCCAGATGGCGATGGGGGCGAAGAAAGTGGTGCTGGCGCGCTCCGCCCGCTCGGGCGACGCGCCGGCGGTGCCGTCGCGCTGGCTGCAGCGCCTCCTGACTTTCATCGGCAAGGACCATGCGGCGGTGCTGCGCCGGCGTGGTGATGAATTCCTGTCCTGGGCACGTGCGCTCGATGCCGGCGAAAGGAGAGATTTCGCGCCGCGACCGCAGCCGCAGCCGCCGCTGGCTGTGCGGCCGCAGCATTTCTCGGTCACCGAGATCGAGACGCTGCGCCGCGACCCTTACGCGATCTATGCCAGGAGGATCCTGCGCCTGATGCCGCTCGACCCGGTCATCCGCGACCCGGGTGCTGCCGAGCGCGGAACGCTGTTTCACGCCATCCTGCATCTTTTCTCGCGGACCGTGGCCGATCCGCTTGTGCCGGAGGCGCTTGACGGTCTCATCGTCGCCGGCCGCCAATGCTTTGCCGAAGCGGCCCTTCCTCACGATGTCGAGGCGGTATGGTGGCCGCGCTTCGAAAAGCTCGCCGCCGGGATCATCGAATGGGAGCGCGGCCGCGCCCTTGCCGTAACAATGCGGCACGCCGAGGAGCGCGCCGAGAAAACCGGCGTCGGCCGGTCCGGCGTGACGCTGTCCGGCTACGCTGATCGCGTCGACCTGCTGGCCGGCGGCATGGCCGACATTCTCGACTACAAGACCGGCTCCTCGCCGTCCAAGGCGCAGGCGCACACGCTGCTGTCGCCACAATTGGCGCTGGAAGGGGCACTGCTGAGGCGCGGGGCCTTCAAGGGGCTTGGCGCGCGCGAGCCGTCGCAGTTGGCCTTCGTCAGGCTGAAGCCGAACGGCGAGGTATTCGAGGAGTCCATCCTCGAATACAACCGCAAGCCGCGAACCGCCGCCGATCTCGCCGAGGAGGCCTGGGCGCGGTTGGAAAAACTGCTGATCCATTACGCCGACCCGACGACCGGCTATTTGTCGCGGGCGCTGCCATTTCGCGAGGGCGAGACCGATGGCGACTACGACCATCTCGCCCGCGTTCTCGAATGGTCCGCCGGCGGCGACGCCGACGACGAGGGAGGGGAGGCATGAAGAAGGCCTATCCCATCCCGACCGATACCGCCGCCAGCCAGGCAAGCGCCTCCGACCCGAAAAATTCCGCCTGGGTGTCGGCCAATGCCGGATCGGGCAAGACCCATGTGCTGGCCCAGCGCGTCATCAGGCTCTTGCTGCGTGGCACCGATCCATCGAAGATCCTGTGCCTGACCTACACCCGTGCCGCCGCCGCCAACATGTCGAACCGGGTGTTTTCGACGCTGTCGGAATGGACTGCGCTTGCCGACGTCGATCTGGCGGCGAGGGTAGAGGCGCTGGACGGTCGCCAGCCCGATCGCGAAACCATGCGCCGCGCGCGCCGGCTGTTCGCCGAGGCGCTGGAGACGCCGGGCGGGCTGAAGATCCAGACCATCCACGCCTTCTGCGAATCGGTGCTGCATCAGTTCCCGCTGGAAGCCAACATTCCGGCCCATTTCGAAATGCTCGATCCGCAGATGGAGGCGTCGCTCTTCGCCGCCGCCCGTCGTGACATGATCTCGGGCACGGCCGCCGGCGATGCGGGACTGGCAGAGGCATTCGCCACCATTCTGGAGCGCGGCGGCGAACATGGGCTCGACGCATTGCTGGCCGAGATCGTGCGCAAGCGCGACGGCTTGCGCGCCTTCATCAGCGCGGCCGGTGGCGATGGCTTCCGGGCGCTGTTCGACGAGTTTAGGTTTCGCGCCGGCCAGACCGCCGAGGGCCTGGCGGCGTCCGTCTGGCCGCTGCCGGGCTTCCTGCCGGACTATTTCACCACTTTTGCCCGCGCCGCTGAAGCCGCCGATGCCCGCATCGTGCTGAACAATTTGCTGCCCTACGCCCACCTTGCCTTCGCCGAGAATGATCCGGTTCGCCGGCTGCATCTGCTGGCAAAAGCCTTCCTGCGGGCTGATGGCGAGCCTTATGAGCCGGCAAAGACCTTCAAGAAGGCGCTGCTCGACCGGTTGCCGGATCTTGCCGAGCGCTATCTGGCGGCAGCCGATGCCATTCTCGAAATCTCCGACCGGCTGGCCCTGTTCAGGATGCTGGAGGGCACGCGCGCCGCGCTGACCATCGCCGACTGGCTCATCGCCCGCTACGAGCACTTGAAGCGCGCCCGCGGCTTTCTCGACTTCAACGACCTCATCACCCGAACGGTTAATCTTCTGGCGCGGCCCGACGCCGGTCCTTGGGTGCAATACAAGCTCGATCAAGGCATCGACCATATCTTGCTCGACGAGGCGCAGGACACCAGTCCCGACCAGTGGGAGGTGGTGAAGCGGCTGGCCGAGGAATTCTTTGCCGGGCTCGGCGCGCGCGACAATGTTCATCGCACGGTCTTTGCCGTCGGCGATGAAAAACAGTCGATCTATTCCTTTCAAGGAGCGGCGCCCGACTCCTTTGCGGACTCAAGGATCCTGTTTGCCGGAAGGGTGCGCGACGCCAACGCCGCCTTCGCCGACCTCAAGCTGACCTGGTCCTTCCGCTCGACCGACGACGTGCTTGCGGCGGTGGACCGTGTCTTTGCCGACCCGAACGTGCGGCGCGGCATCAGCCACGATCCCGACCCGCTGGACCACAAGGCGATCCGTACCGATGCGCCGGGCTATGTCGAGGTCTGGCCGTCGCTCGGCGCCGATGTCGTCGACGAACCCGACGACTGGACGCAAGCCGTCGACCACGCCCATGCGCCGGCGGTACGTGTTGCCGAGAACGTGGCGGCGACCATTGCCGGCTGGATCGGCGCCGGCGAGATCATCGAAGGCCGCGGCAAGAAACTTCGGCCCGGCGATGTCCTGGTGCTGGTGCGCAAGCGCGATCGCTTCGTCCATGCGCTGACGCGCGCGCTGAAGCGCCGCGACATCCCCGTCGCCGGCGCCGACCGGCTCAGCCTGCCCGGCCATATCGCGGTGAAGGACCTGATCGCGCTCGGCCACTTTCTCATCCAGCCGCAGGATGATCTGTCGCTGGCCGCCTTGCTGCGCAGCCCGGTTTTCGATGTTTCGGAAGAGATGCTTTTCGCGCTGGCGGGCGAGCGGCCGTCCGGCCTCTCGTTGATCGCTTCGCTCAGACAGCAAGCCGGCGAAAGCGCTGCCTTGGCCGCAATCGTCGCCCAACTCGACACATGGTCTGATGAAGCCGCATTCAAGCCGGTGTTCGAATTCTATGCCGGAACTCTCGCCCGCGACGGCCTGCGCAAGAAGATGATCGCGCGGCTCGGGCCGGAGGCCGGCGACATCCTCGACGAGTTCCTGAGCTTTTGCCTGGCCGAGGAACGGACCGGCCTGCCGGGACTGGAATCCTTCCTGTCGACGCTGGAAAATGCCGGTCCGGAGATCAAGCGCGAAATGGACCAGACCCGCGACGAGGTTCGCGTCATGACCGTGCATGCCGCCAAGGGCCTGGAGGCGCCTGTCGTATTCCTTGTCGATGGCGGCTCGGCGCCGTTCAGCGACCAGCATCTGCCGAGACTGATGCCGTTCGATGGCTCGGGCGAGCACTGGGACGGCAAGGGCTATCTCTGGCGCTCGGCCAGCGATGTCGCCAATGGATTTTCACGGGCCGCTTCGGTCCGCGCTCGCGAACTGTCCGACGACGAATACCGCCGGCTGCTCTATGTCGGCATGACCCGCGCCGAGGACCGCCTGATCGTCTGCGGCTATCACGGCAAGCGGGCGCCGAATGCCGGCACCTGGCATTCGATCGCCAGCCGCGCGCTGGTCGGCGCCCCCGAAAGCGCTGAGCGGCAGCACCCCGCCACCGGCGAGACCGTGCATCGGTTTCACGTGACAAAATTGCCGCCGGTCGCACAGGCGGCGACCGAAGAGGCGCGGCAGACGCAACAGTTCGAGCCGTTGCCGAAGACCCTGTTCCAGCCCTTGCCGCCCTTCGAGGATCTGCCGCGACCGCTGTCGCCGTCCGGCGCCTCGGCCCTGATCGACGAAGCCAAGGAAGCGGTGATCGACACCGGCTCGCCGGTGCTGGACACCGAGGCGGAACCTGGCTTTGCCGTGATGCGAGGGCTGGCGCTGCACAAATTGTTGCAGATGCTGCCCGGCATTGCCGAGGCCGAACGGCGGGATGCCGCGGAACGCTATCTCAAGCGCGCCGGCGCGCAATGGCCAGAAAGCGAGCGTGACAAGGCCTTGGCCTCGGTGGCGGCGATCCTTGCCGACAGCCGCTTCGATCAGCTGTTCGCATCATCGTCGCGCGCCGAAGTCGCGGTCATGGGCAGCCTGGAGGTCAAGGGCAAGCTGCGCTCCATCTCCGGCAAGATCGACCGGCTGGCGGTCACATCAGGCAAGGTGTCGATCGTCGACTACAAGACCAACCGGCCGGCGCCAGCAGCGCTGGCGGACGTTCCACCGGCCTATGTCCTGCAGCTCGCGCTCTACCGCGCGCTGCTCCAGCCGCTTTACCTCGGACATGAGGTCTCGGCGGCGCTGCTGTTCACTGAAGCGCCGCGGCTGATCGAGCTGCCGCCGGCGGTCATGGACGACGCTCTTGCCCGACTCACGGGAGCGTGACACAACAGCTGCTTGAAGAAGGCCACGATCACCACCACATTTGGTGCGACAATAACTCTCGAAAGGATTTTCGCATGGCCACCGTCAAGGTCGACAAGAGCAACTTCCAGACCGATGTGCTTGACGCCAAGGAGCCGGTCGTGGTCGATTTCTGGGCGGAATGGTGTGGCCCGTGCAAGATGATCGCGCCGGCGCTGGAAGACATCGCCATCGAACTCGGCAGCAAGGTGAAGATCGCCAAGCTCAACATCGACGAGAATCCGGAGCTGGCCGCGCAGTTCGGCGTGCGCTCTATCCCGACGCTGATGATCTTCAAGGGCGGCGAAATGGCCGACATGAAGGTTGGCGCCGCGCCGAAGACGGCGCTGTCGCACTGGATCAACGGCAATCTCGCCTGATCCGACCGAAAATTTCGCAGACGAGCCCGGCCCTCGCGCCGGGCTTTTTGTTGGTGTCACCAATCCGCCGATCTGGCACTCGCCACTTACCGCGTCATGTTCTTGTCTGGCTTAAAGCAGGAGAACGACATGACCGGATCCGCCAAAGCCACCGTCTTCATCGACAATGAGCGCGTCATCGTCACCGAGTATCGCTTCGCGCCGGGCGACAACACCGGCTGGCACCGTCATGGCCACGACTATGTCATCGTGCCGCTGATGGACGGCAAGCTCAAGCTCGTGACCAAGGACGGCGAATCCTTCGCCGAAATGAAGAAGGGGGCGCCCTATTTCCGCAAGGAAGGCGTCGAGCACGACGTCATCAGCGCCAATGAGGGCGAATACGCCTTCATCGAGATCGAGCTGAAGTAGTCCCCACCGAGGCCGTCTCCGCCATAGGCGTGACGATCACCAATCCGCGATACGATCGCCTCCGACGAACTGCGCACTTTTCTCAGTGTATTCAAACAGTTCTATCTTCACATTGTTAGGGTCGCGAATCCACGCCTGGTAGGTATCATCGCATGCGTGTTTCTTTGACGTGACTTCAACGCCTTTCGCTCTTACATGGGCGATCGCGGCGTCAAGGTTTTCCACTTCAAGGCAGAAGTGGTTGATCTGGTTCAAGTCGCTATAGTTGGCCCCGTCTTTCTGGAACACCTCGACGTGGCTGCGGCTGCCGCAATTAAGGTAGAAACCGAAAATCTTGCCGTCGCGCAGGAAGTTGAACTGGGTGTCCATGCCGAGGACGTCCCGATAGAAGCTTCGCGTCACTTCGAGATCATCTGCGAAGATGCAAACGTGAGCGAGCTGCTTTACGTTGATCATGGCTGACTCCTCGTGGTGATTTGACGAAGTCCGTCATCATGGCCTGGTGAACCAGAGCCTCAAACCGGCGGCGTGCCGTTTTCGGCCAGCACCGCGCCGGCCAGATAGAGCGAGCCGCTGATCAGGATGCGCGGCGGCGGTCCGTCCCAGGTATCGCGCAGCAGCATCAGCGCATTGGCGACGGAACTCACCGGTTCGGCCGACAGGCCGGCCTCGACGGCGCGGACTGCCAGTTCGTCATTCGGCACGCTGGCCTCGCTGAGGCTCACCGGTACCGTGTAGACATGCCTCACCAAGCCCTTGAAGGCGCTGAAATAACCGCTCTGGTCCTTGGTGTTGATCATGCCGGAAATCAGGAACAGCGGCCGCGGGTTCTTTTCCTCCTGCTCGGCCAGCGCCTCGGCGACGACCACGCCGGCACCCGGATTATGGCCGCCGTCGAGCCAGATGTCGGCGCCCTTCGGCGCCAGGTCAGTCAGCCTGCCTTGCGGCAATTTCTGCATCCGCCCCGGCCAGGCGACATTGGCCATCGCCTTGTCGGCGACGCGATGGCTGATCTCGAAACCCGCCGCCTTGACCGCCGCAATCGCCGCCGCCGCATTGGCGAACTGATGGCGACCCGGCAGCCGCGGTGGCGACAGGTCCATCAATCCGTCTTCGTCCTGATAGACCATGCGGCCGTTTTCCTCGAAGGCGAGGAAATCCTGGCCATAGACGAAGGCGGGACAGTCGAGCCGCTCGGCGGTTTCGAGAAGCACCTGCAGCGCCGTCTCGCTTTCCTGCGCGCCGATGACCACCGGGCAACCGCGCTTGATGATGCCGGCCTTTTCGGCAGCGATCAGTTCGACACGGTCGCCGAGAAAGGATTCGTGATCGAGCGAGACCGGCATGATCACCGACACTGCCGGCTCGGTGATGACATTGGTGGCGTCGAAGCGGCCGCCGAGGCCGACCTCGATGATGACGGCATCCGCCGGATGTTCGGAAAACAGCAGGAAGGTGACCGCGGTGAGGATTTCGAAGACGGTGATCTTCTGGCCTTCATTGGCCTTGGCGACCCGGGCGATGGCGTCGGCAAAGACTTTGTCCTCGACCAGCCTGCCGCCGCCGTCGGCGGCCAGCCGGTAGCGCTCATGCCAGTTCACCAGATGAGGCGATGTGTGGACATGGACGCGGTGGCCGGACGCTTCGAGCAGCGCCCGCGAAAACGCGGCGCAGGAGCCCTTGCCGTTGGTGCCGGCGATGTGGATGACCGGCGGCAGATGGTTCTGCGGATTGCCCAGCCGCTCCAGCAGTCGCGAAATGCGGTCGAGCGAAAGATCGAAGCCCTTCGGATGAAGCGACATCAGGCTTTCGATTTCGCGGTCGGCGGCAAGCGTGGTCATGGGAGAATCCTAGGCGCGCCACAGATGGCGCGCAATCGCGGTTCGCGACGAAGGATGTCGCGTCAGGCTTGCGGGCGTGCTTCCGCCGGGATCGCCGCCGGCGGCAGGATTTCCGGTTCCATCGGCTTTTGCTCTTCCGGCAGCTTGAGCAGCATTTTCAGGAGCCGTGCGATCGTCTGGCGCATCTCCAGCCGCGAGACCACCATGTCGACCATGCCGTGCTCCATCAGATACTCGGAGCGCTGGAAGCCGTCGGGCAGCTTTTCCCTGATGGTCTGCTCGATGACGCGCGGCCCGGCAAAGCCGATCAGCGCGCCGGGCTCGGCGATGTGCACGTCGCCCAACATGGCGTAGGAGGCGGTGACGCCGCCGGTGGTTGGGTTGGTCAGAACGACGATATAGGGAAGACCGGCCTCTTTCAGCCGATCGACGCCGATCGTGGTCCTCGGCAATTGCATGAGCGACAGGATGCCTTCCTGCATGCGGGCTCCGCCGGAGGCCGCGAACAGGATCAGCGGCCGCTTGCGTTGCAAGGCGACCTCGAAGCCACGAACAATGGCGTCGCCGGCGGCCATGCCGAGCGAGCCGCCCATGAAGGCGAAGTCCTGCACGGTCACCACCACCGGCAGGCCTTCGACGGTGCCCAGCGCATTGATGATCGCGTCCTCCAGGCCGGTCTTGGCCTTGGCGTCCTTCAGCCGGTCGGTGTAGCGCTTCTCGTCGCGGAACTTCAGCGGGTCCTGCACGACCTTGGGGTTTTCGAGCGTCTCGTACTTGCCGTCGTCGAAGAAGAATTTCAGCCGCTCCTTGGCCGAGATCTTCATGTGGTGGCCGGAGGACGGGATGACGAACTGGTTCTGCTCCAGATCCTTGTGGAAGACCATCTCGCCGGTCTCCGGATCCTTGATCCAGAGATTCTCGGGCATGTCGGTGCGCCGGCCGAGCATCGAATTGATCTTCGGGCGAACGTAGTTGGTGATCCAGTTCATCGCTTCGGCTCCTGTCCTGACGAAGAGTTAGACCATGATCCCGAAAAGTGGAAACCGGTTTTCGGTAAGATCATGGTCAACCAGAAGATCAAGACTATTCGGCGGCAGCAAGGCGAGCCGCACGCACGCCTTGCGAAAGCCCGCTGACCAGCGTGGCGACCGCCTCGGCCGGGTCGGCGGTTTTTTCGCCCTTCGGCCCCAGAACATTGGCGACCGCATTGACGATCGCGGTGCCGACGACGACGCCATCGGCATTGGCGCCGATTACGCGCGCCTGTTCGGCGGTCTTGACGCCGAAGCCGACGCAGACCGGCAGGTCGGTATGGCCCTTGATGCGCGTGACCGCCGCCGCCACCTTGCCGGTGTCGGCAAGTGCGGAACCGGTGATGCCGGTCATCGACACGTAGTAGACGAAGCCGGAGGTGTTTTGCAGCACCTTGGGCAGGCGCTTGTCGTCGGTGGTCGGCGTCGCCAGCCGGATGAAATTGATGCCGGCCTTGAGCGCCGGAATGCACAATTCCCCATCCATTTCCGGCGGCAGGTCGACGACGATCAGCCCGTCGATGCCGCTGGCCAGCGCGTCGCTCAGGAAGCGGTCGACGCCGTGGATGTAGATCGGATTGTAGTAGCCCATCAAAACGATCGGCGTTTCATTGTCTCCGGCGCGGAATTCCGACGCCATCTTCAGCGTCTTGACCAGCGTCTGGCCGCCTTTTAGCGCCCGCAGGCCGGCCGCCTGGATTGCCGGGCCGTCGGCCATCGGATCGGAAAACGGCATGCCAAGCTCGATGATGTCACTGCCGGCGCCGGGCAGCGCTTTCATGATCGACAGGGAGGTGTCGTAGTCCGGGTCGCCGCCCATGAAATAGGTGACGAGCGCCGGGCGGCCTTCGGCCTTCAGCTTGGCCATGCGGCGGTCGATGCGGGTGGTCATGATCAGATCTCCATGCCCAGCATATTGGCCACCGTATGCACGTCCTTGTCGCCGCGGCCGGACAGGTTGACGATGACGATCTGGTCCTTGTCCATGGCGGGCACGATCTTCACCGCATGCGCGATGGCATGGGCGGATTCGAGCGCCGGAATGATGCCTTCGACGCGCGTCGTCAGCTGGAACGCCTCCAGCGCCTCGTCATCCAGGATCGGCACATAGTCGACGCGGCCTGAGTCGCGCAGCCAGGAATGCTCCGGCCCGACGCCCGGATAATCGAGGCCGGCCGAGATCGAATGCCCGTCCATGATCTGCCCGTCGGCGTTCTGCAGGAGATAGGTGCGGTTGCCGTGCAGCACGCCGGGCGCGCCGGCGCTCATCGAGGCGCAATGCTCGATGCCGTCGAGGCCGCGGCCGCCGGCCTCGATGCCGATGATGCGAACCTCTTTGTCATCAAGGAAGGGGTGGAACAGGCCGATGGCGTTGGAACCGCCGCCGACGCAAGCGATAATGGTGTCCGGCAGCCGGCCTTCCTGCTCGAGGATCTGTGCGCGCGCCTCGGTGCCGATCACCGACTGGAAGTCGCGCACCAGCTCCGGATAGGGGTGCGGGCCGGCGGCAGTGCCGATCAGGTAATAGGTATCCTCGACATTCGTCACCCAGTCGCGCAGGGCCTCGTTCATGGCGTCCTTGAGCGTGCCGTGGCCTGCTGTCACCGGCCGCACCTCGGCGCCGAGCAGCTTCATGCGGAAGACGTTCGGACTTTGCCGGGCGACGTCGGTTGCGCCCATATAGACGACGCACGGAAAGCCGAAACGCGCTGCCACCGTGGCCGACGCCACGCCGTGCTGGCCGGCGCCGGTCTCGGCGATGATGCGCTTCTTGCCCATGCGCTTGGCCAGCAGGATTTGGCCGAGGCAATTGTTGATCTTGTGCGAGCCGGTGTGGTTCAAATCCTCGCGCTTGAAATAGACTTTCGCACCGCCCCCGAGGCCCTTCGCCGCGGAAACCTCACGAAGATGCCTGGTCAGGCCTTCGGCGAAATAAAGCTTCGACGGCCGGCCGGCATAGTGGGTCGAAAGGTCAGTCAGCTCAGCCTTGAAATCCGGATCGTCCTTGACCTCGTTCCAGTGCCGTTCCAGGTCGAGGATCAGCGGCATTAGCGTTTCGGCAACGAAACGACCACCGAAGATGCCGAACATGCCCTGTTCGTCGGGTCCGGTGCGGAAGGAATTGGGTATCGCCGGCTTGTCCATCGCCGATCTCCTACTTCTTGTTTGGAGCATGTCCTTGTCGGAAAACCGGTTTCCACGTTTCCGGGACATGCTCCGGGTTCTATCCTCAGGCGGCGCGATTGTCGCGTGCTGCCCTGACGGCCCGGAAAAACTGTTCGATCAGCGCCGGATCCTTGACGCCCGGCGCGCTTTCCACGCCCGAGGAAATGTCTAATCCGGACGGGTTGGCAAGCCGAAGGGCATCGCCGATGTTGGCGGCGTTGATCCCACCGGAAAGCATGTAATCGACGCCTGCGTCAAGGCCGGCCAGAATGCGCCAGTCGAAGGCAACGCCGTTGCCGCCCGGCAGTTCCGAACCCTTCGGCGGCTTGGCGTCGAACAGGAAGCGGTCGGCAACGCCGATGAAGGGTTTTAACCGCTTCAGATCGACAGCCTCGCTGACCGACAGCGCCTTCATCACCGGCAGGCCATAGCGCGCCTTCAACTCGACCACCCGCTCGGGCGTTTCCGAACCATGCAGCTGCAGCATGTCCGGGCGCATTTTCCCGACGATTTCATTCAAAAACGCGTCGCTGGCGTCGACCGTCACGGCAACCGCCTTGGCCTTGCCGATTGCCGCTTCGCGCAAGCGGCCGGCTTCCGCCGGCTCGACATAGCGCGGGCTTTTGGCAAAGAAAATAAAGCCGACATGGCTGGCGCCGCCGGCCAATGCCGCGGCCAATGCCTTGTCGGTCTTCAGTCCGCATATCTTGATGTCGAGCGCCATGGCGCGGGATTGGCACGAAACGGCAAAAGAGTCGAGAAAAAGCGCATGTTTGCCACCAGCGCGGAACGCGCTACCTTACTTCAGACAGTACAGGCGGGAGCAAACAAGCATGGCAGACCAAACCGTCGCCCAACTAAGGCAAAAGATCGCCCAGGCCCACGAGGTCATCGCTCATCTGATGGACAAGGCCGCCTTCAACGGCGCCGAGGCACATCGCGCGCTGGCCTATTTCAGCAACGATGCCTTCGAGAAGAATTTCTTGCCATGGCCGCGCCATACCGACGAAGGCTTACGTCCCGAAGAGCTGAACGCCGCCAACGACGATTGATCGGGCGATCTACTCGAACATGATCGCTTGCAGCGCGCCGCCATTGCGCTTGAGCCAATCCTTGCAGCGCTCGGTGTCGGGGCAAAGCTGCTCGCACAATTTCCAGAATTTCGGGCCGTGGTTCATCTCCTTGAGATGCGCCACCTCATGCGCGACGAGATAGTTTATAACAGGCGATGGCGCCATCATGATGCGCCAGGAGAAGGACAGATTGCCGTCGGAGGTGCACGATCCCCAGCGGCTCGACGTGTCCTTGAAGCGGATCGCCTTGGCGCGCTTGCCGACCGCGCCTGTATGCTTGACCACCAGCGCCTCGATCTCGCGCTTGGCTTCGCGCTTGAGGAAATCGGCGATGCGGCGCGGCAGGTGCACGCGATCGCCGTGCACGATCATCAGCGGACCGCGCTCGTCGCGCGACAGCGTGACGGTCCCGCGTTTCGAAGGCTCATGAACGATGCGATGCGGCACGCCGCGCACCGGTACCTTGATGCCGGGCCGCACCTGCGGCCGGTTGGGCACCTTGGCCAGCCGCTGCTCCAGCCAGTCCTGATGGCGGTCCAGGAATTTTTCGACTTCGCCACGGCGCAAGCCCGGCGGCACGGTGATGCGCAAGCCACGGCCGCCGGAATCGATGCGCAGCGTCAGGCGCCGCGCCCGGTCGCTCTCGACGATCTTAAGCGGCAGCGTGCGGCCGGCAACACAATGCTCTCGCTCCACGACGGGGGCGGGCCTGGGTTTGGTCAGGTTGCGGAAGAAGCCGAATGACATGGGGCGACGATACGTGATTCGAGGAAAACGAATAGAACATAAAAGAAACGGCGCCGCTGACGCGACGCCGTTTTTTGATTATTTATCGGGGCAAGTGCCTTACTCGTCCAGTAGGCCTGGCGTGGATTTGCCACCGCGTTTGCCGGTCCCCGTCGAGCCGGTTGATCCACCGGTTGTAGGCGACGTCGACTTGTTGCGGTTCGCCATGAAGCGGTCGAACTCTTCCTGGTCCTTGGCGCGACGCAGTTCCCTGGCATATTCGTCGAACTCGCTCAGCATCTCGTCGAGCTTGCGGCGCTCTTCATTGAGCCGCTCGAGTTCCTTTTCGCGCCAGTCGTCGAAAGCGACGTTGCCGGTGCGGGCGGAGCCGTGGCCCCAGCGCGCCGCTTTGTCGGAACTGCGGCGGCAGCCGGCGAAGATGCCGTCGGTGGCGCGGTTGACGTCGCGCTTGAAGCCTTCAAGCCGGTCGCCCCAGATGATGTAGGCGAGCATGGCGAGGCCGAGCGGCCAGAACACCATGAAGCCGATCACCATCAGTGCGATGGTTGCCGGCGTCCAGGCCGGACGGATCAATGCAGATGTGTTCATTTTCTCCCAATCCTTCAGTTGGAGACAGCCAATCCCGGCTGCGTGGAATCGAAATGGGAAGGGAAAAACGGCGATTCAAGACAGTGTCAGCCAAAACCGGACAAGCAGCTGAAATGATTATCGCTTTTTGAGAGTCTCAAGGAAAAGGATGACCAGGCCCGCAATCAGGCCCCAGAACGCCGCGCCGACGCCGAACAGCGTCAGCCCCGAGGCGGTGACGGCAAAAGTGACGGTGGCGGCCATGCGCTCGCCGTCTTCCTTCAAGGCGATCGACAGCGCGTTGGCGAGCGGTGCCATCAGCGCTAGTCCGGCAACCAGCACGATCAGGTTCTGCGGCAGCACGGCGAAGATCGCCACCAGCGAGGCGCCGAAAATGGCGAAGACGAGATAGGCAAGCGCGTAGAAGGGACCGGTCTTCCAGCGCTCGCCCGGATCGGGATGGACGTCGGGGCCGGTGCAGATCGCCGCCGAGATCGCCGCCAGATTGGTGGTCGAGGCCCCGAATGGCGCCGACAGCAGCGAAAGCAGGCCGGTGACACCGATCAGCGGGCCGGGTTCTGGGTGGTAGCCCGCGGCCCTCAGCACGGCGAGGCCGGACAGGTTCTGCGAGGCCATGGTGACCAGATAAAGCGGCAGCGCCAGGCCGATGATCGCCGTGACGGTGAACTGCGGCGCAATCAGCGTCAAAGTCGAAAGCTCCGGCGTCGGCAGGCCACCGACCCGGCCGGTGAGGAAGGCGGCAGCGCCGCCGCCGATCAGCACCGCCAGCACCGAGAGCGCCGGATTGAACAGGCGGATGACGAAGAAGGCGGCGATCAGCGGCAGGATCAGCCACGGGTCGGCGGGAATGGCCTTCACCGCGTTGATGGCGAAGGTGACGACGATGCCGGCAAGCATTCCCGACGCGACCGAGGCCGGTATCCTGGCGATCAGCTTGGTCAAAGGCCTGAACAGGCCGGTGGCGATCAGCAAAATCCCGGTGACTATGAAGGCGCCGACAGCCTCGCCGATTGAAAAGCCGCTCGATGCCGCGATCAGCGCCACCCCCGGCGTCGACCATGCCGCGATGACCGGCATCCTGGTGCGCCATGACAACCACAGGCTCTCGATCGCCATGGCGAGGCAGATCGCCGTCACCCAGCTCGCGGTTTCGACCTGCGTCGCGCCGACCGCCTTGGCGGCGGCGATGACGATGGCCAGCGTGCCGCCGAAGCCGACGATCGCCGCGACGAAGGCGGATACCGGAATGGAAATGCGCATGTCTCTAGCCCGCCTGCCGCACCATGGCGTCGACCGCCCGCACCAGCATGTCGAGGTCCTGCGGCCGCGACAGGCGGTGATCGCCGTCGGGGATCAGCGACAGCGTGACGTCGTCGGCCGGCAGCAGGCCGACCAGTTTCAGCGCATGGCTCGACGGCACGTCGGCATCGGCCAGCCCTTGCAATATGTGGACGGGGCAATGGGTGTCGATCGGCCCGGTCATTGTCAGGTTGTTGCGGCCGTCCTCGATCAGCGCTCGGGTGTAGACGTAAGGCTCGGCCGAATAGTTCGACGGCTCCTCGAAAAAACCCTTTTTGGCAAGGTCTCGCTTCTGCGCTTTGGTCAGCGCCGGCTCGACCATCTCGGCGGTGAAATCCGGCGCCGGAGCCAGAAGCACCAGGCCGGCGATGCGGTTCTCGCCTGCCTTGTGCAATTCCTGAACCATGCGCAGCGCGATCCATGCGCCCATCGACGAGCCGACCAGGATTTGCCTGCCTTGTGTGAAATGGCGAAAGACAGCGAGGCTCTGCGAAAGCCATTTCGAGATGGTGCCGTCGGCAAAGGCGCCACCCGATTCGCCATGGCCGGAATAATCATGGCGCAGGAAAGCACGACCTTGCCCGCTCGCCCATTCCGACAGCTTCTCGGCCTTGGTGCCCAGCATGTCCGACTTGTAGCCGCCGAGCCAGACAATGCCTGGTGCAGCACCCGCAGCGCGCCTGACAGCGATGCTGGTTCCGTCGACGTCGAGAAAAATCGGTGCGGTCATGGCTAACTCCTCAGGCAGGTCTTTTGGCACGGCTGGCGGTTCAACGAAAAGCGCTCGGCAAGTTTCTTCGTTTGGTGCAGGCTGCGGTCAGGGAACAGGTGATTTCCTGTGAACGCTGTGCTATTGACTCCGGCCGCGCGCTCACCACATTGGCGCGTTCACAAATCTGAACTGAAAATCCTGAACGAAACGGCTCAAGGAGACCACGACCATTCGCAGACCTTTCAAAGCAACGGCGCCCACCAAGGAGGGCCCGCGCTCCAACCGTGACATCCGGGTCCCCCGGGTCCAGCTTATCGACGCCGAAGGCCAGAACCACGGCGATGTCTCCATCAACGACGCATTGCTGCTGGCCGAAGAGGCTGGGCTCGATCTGGTCGAGATATCGCCCAACGCGGTGCCGCCCGTCGTAAAAATCCTCGATCTCGGCAAGCTGAAATACGCCAACCAGAAGAAGGCGGCCGAGGCGCGCAAGAACCAGAAGGTCATCGAGATCAAGGAGATCAAGATGCGCCCCAACATCGACAGTCATGACTACGAGACCAAGATGAAAGCCGTCCGGCGGTTTTTCGAAGAAGGTGACAAGGTCAAGCTGACATTGCGCTTTCGCGGCCGCGAGATGGCGCATATGGAACTCGGCATGCAGCTTCTGAACAAGGTTCGCGAGGAAGTGGCGCCGATCGCCAAGGTCGAAGCCGAACCGAAGCTCGAAGGCCGCCAGATGATGATGGTGCTGGCACCCCGCTAAAAGCGATTCCGTCAAAGCAAAGGCCGCTTCGGCGGCCTTTTGTTTTTGTTTTTGTCTTCGCCATGATTTCTCCGCAAGTTGCCCATGATTTCTCCGCAAGTTGCATCGACAAGGAACCTGGTTGCCGGTCCTCGCGGCAAAGGATTGTTCCATGGCCGCTGCGGCACGTTCTCCGATCGAAAAGTCGTTCGACGAAATGGGCCGCTATCAGCGGCGCCGGCGCATCCTGCTGGCGCTGCTGGTTGGCGTTTTTTGCGCTTTGCTGATCTTCGGCGGCTCCGCGCACGATGAGCTTGGCCACGAACGCATAGAGGGGCAGTACGGCGTCGCCCTGATACTGATCGGGATCGGCGGCCGGCTCTGGTCGATCCTCTATATCGGCGATCGCAAGTCGGCCGAAGTGGTTGCTACCGGCCCATATTCGGTGATGCGCAACCCCTTGTATTTTTTCTCTACCGTAGCGGCCGCCGGCATCGGCGCCCAGACCGGCAGCGTGATCGTCTCGGTGGCGTCGGCGGTTTTGTGCGCGGCCGCGTTCTACATCGTCACGCTGCGCGAGGAACGGCATTTGACGACCGTGCTCGGGGCGCCGTACAAGGACTACCTCGCCCGGGTGCCGCGGTTTTTTCCCAATCCCCGGCTTTTTCGCGATCAGGCTAAGGTCACCTTCACACCGCGCGTCTTCAATCACACGCTGCGCGACGGCTTGATGTTCCTGGCTTCCATACCGTTTTTCGAACTCATCGAGTCCGGACAGGAAAGCGGTGTAATTCCCGTCCTCTTCTGGCTGTATTGAGCTGCGGATGCCGGCAAAAGAGGCGACATGCATTAAATACGCCTGAATTATCCTGCAAAGGCGTCCCGGCGATCGGCGGGGCGCCTGTTTTCTTAGCCAGACGCTGCGATCGCCGGCAAAGTTCCTCGACGATCGGATTCCCGACATGCTCAATGAAGTTAAATCGGCGCAGGCCGAACAAGCGCAGGCCAAGCGTGCGCTGGGCAGCTACCAGCACGCGCGCAGGATGGTGCTTGCCGTGCTCGTGCTCGTCATGTTCGTGGCGCTGCTGTTCGGCCAATCTGCCTTTCCTCCCGAAAGCGTGCCGCACGAAACGATCGAAATGGTCGGCATCCTGCTGATCTTTCTCGGCATTGTCGGGCGTTTGTGGTCGACGCTCTATATCGGCGGACGCAAATCCTCCGAGGTGGTCACCGGCGGACCCTATTCGATTACCCGCAATCCGCTCTATGTCTTCTCCTCGATGGCTGCCGCCGGCGTCGGCGCGCAGATGGGCTCGATCACCGCGACGGTAGGCTTCGCGGTGATTTGCGCCGCCGCCTTTCATGTCGTCATCCTGCGCGAGGAGAAGTTCCTGAAGGAGGCGCTCGGCACTCCATTCCAGGCCTATGTGGCGCGGGTGCCGCGCTTCTTCCCGAAGCTTTCGCTGTATCAGGAAGGCGACACCGGCAGCTTCAAGCCGCGCCTGCTGCGCACGACGCTGCTGGACGGATTGGTGTTCCTCGTTGCCTTGCCGTTTTTCGAGTTGATCGACGGCGCCCAACAGTCGGGCATACTGCCGGTGCTGTTCCGTTTCCCATGAGCGCTGGTGTTGCTGAGCACTGGGTGTTGCGCGCCGGCCCGCTTTGACGTATAGGACCGCCGTTCCCAAAAACCGCCCGGCAGGGCATGCCGTGGCGGTTTCATTTTCTTTTTGGGCTTTGGTCGGCCTGAAGCGAACAAAAAGCGCGATGATGCGCATATAAACGGAGTAGCAAAATGCCCAAGATGAAGACCAAGTCAGCCGCCAAGAAGCGGTTCAAGATCACAGGTACGGGTAAAGTCCTGTCGGCTGCGGCCGGCAAGCGTCACGGCATGATCAAGCGTTCCAACAAGTTCATTCGAAATGCCCGCGGCACGATGGTTCTGGCTGAACCGGATGGCAAGAAGGTCATCAAGAATTTTCTGCCGAACGGCCTCTAAGGCATTCGGTCTGGACAGCGTTTTAAGGAGATCATGACATGGCACGCGTAAAAAGAGGCGTCACCTCGCACGCCAAGCACAAGAAGGTCCTGAAAGCCGCCAAGGGTTTTTACGGCCGTCGCAAGAACACCATCCGCATCGCCAAGCAGGCGGTGGAAAAGTCGCTGCAGTATGCCTACCGCGACCGCAAGAACCGCAAGCGTTCGTTCCGCGCTCTGTGGATCCAGCGCATCAATGCCGCGACCCACGAGCATGGCCTGACCTATGGCCGCTTCATCGACGGCCTCAACAAGGCCGGCATCGAGATCGACCGCAAGATCCTGTCGGATATGGCCATCCACGAGCCGCAGGCATTTGCCGCACTTGTGGCTAAGGCGAAGGTCGCGCTTGAATACCTCAAGAACACCACGCCGAACGCTTTTGAAAGCGCTGTCGCCTAAGCCAGCGCTTCCCAAGCATTCGCAATTCTGATTTTGGGGAACCCGCGCTGGCACGGCTGGCGCGGGTTTTCTTTGCTTCCAATCGAGTCTGAAACATGAGTGACATGGAAACTCTCGAAAATTCCCTGATGACCGACATTGCGTCGGCCGCCGACGAGCAGGCGATCGAAGCCGTGCGTGTTTCAGCGCTCGGCAAGAAGGGCTCGGTCTCAGAAATGCTGAAGACGCTCGGCTCGATGAGCGCAGAAGAGCGCCAGATAAAAGGCCCGGCTATCAACGGCCTCAAGAACCGCGTCACCGAGGCGCTTACAGCGCGCCGCGCCGAGCTGAAGGACGTGGCGATCGCAGCCAGGCTCGCGGCGGAAAAGGTCGATGTGACGCTACCGGTGCGGCAATCGCCGGCCGAGCGCGGTCGTATCCATCCGATCAGCCAGGTCAGCGACGAGATCGCCGCGATCTTCGGCGATCTCGGCTTTGCCATCGCAGAAGGTCCCGATATCGAGACCGATTATTACAATTTCACCGCGCTGAATTTCCCGGAAGGCCATCCGGCGCGCGAGATGCACGACACCTTCTTCTTCCAGTCGGACGAGAAGGGCGAGCGCAAGCTGTTGCGCACCCACACCTCGCCGGTGCAGATCCGCACCATGGAGGCGCAGAAGCCGCCGATCCGCATCGTCATTCCCGGAAAAACCTACCGGCAGGATTCCGATGCCACACACTCGCCGATGTTCCATCAGGTCGAGGGTCTGGTGATCGACAAGACAGCCAATGTCGCCAACATGAAATGGGTGCTGGAGGAGTTCTGTAAGGCCTTCTTCGAGGTGCCACAGGTCAAGATGCGCTTCCGGCCGTCCTTCTTCCCGTTCACCGAACCCAGCATGGAGGTCGACATCCAGTGCGACCGTTCGCGGCCGGGCGAGGTGCGCTTCGGTGAAGGCTCCGACTGGATGGAGATCCTCGGTTGCGGCATGGTTCACCCCAATGTGCTGAGATATGGCGGGCTCGATCCCGACGAGTATCAGGGCTTTGCCTGGGGCATGGGCATCGACCGCATCGCCATGCTGAAATACGGCATGCCGGACCTGCGCGCCTTCTTCGACGCCGATGTGCGCTGGCTGTCGCATTACGGCTTCCGGCCGCTCGACATGCCGACGCTATTCGCAGGCTTGAGCGCATGACAGCGGCCCACACCGGCGGCTGCCGCTGCGGCGCCGTGCGGTTCGAGGCTTCGGCCGAACCGCACCATGTCAGCTATTGCCATTGCGGCGATTGCCGGCGGGCCAGTGGCGCGCCGGTGTCGGCCTTCGTCGGGTTCCTGACTGAGCAGGTCGCCTTTACGGGCAAGGCGCTGAAGATGTTCGAGAACGGGTCGGTGACGCGCTCCTTTTGCGGTGTCTGCGGCTCGCCGATCGCCTATGTCGACGAGCGGCTGGCCGACCACATCTATTTTATGCTCGGCGCCATGGACATGCCGGCCTATTTCAAGCCGATGCACCACGCCCATGTACGCGAGCAGCTTCCCTTCGTGCACATGCCGGACGACTTGCCGCGCCATCTGAAGACCAGCGTGCCCAGGCCTGACGGGCAAAGACCAGACGGAACACAGTCATGAAATTCACTCTCTCCTGGCTCAAGGACCACCTCGAGACCGACGCCTCGCTGGCCGAAATCGTCGAGCGGCTGACCTCGATCGGCCTCGAAGTCGAGCATGTCGACGACAAGGCGAGCCTGAAACCCTTCGTCATCGCCAAGGTGCTGACGGCGGTGCAGCATCCCGACGCCGACCGGCTGCGCGTGCTGACCGTCGACACCGGCGACGGCAGGCCGCCGGTGCAGGTTGTCTGTGGAGCGCCGAACGCCCGCGCGGGCCTGATCGGCGCCTTTGCAGCGCCTGGCACCTATGTTCCCGGCATCGACGTGACGCTGACGGTCGGCAAGATCCGCGGCGTCGAAAGCCACGGCATGATGTGCTCCGAGCGCGAGCTCGAGCTTTCTGACGAGCATGACGGCATCATCGACCTGCCCGAAGATGCGCCGGTCGGCACCAGCTTCGCCGCCTATGCCCATCTCGACGATCCGCTGATCGAGATCAATTTGACGCCGAACCGGCCGGATGCGACCAGCGTCTATGGCATCGCCCGCGATCTGGCGGCGAGCGGGCTCGGCCAACTTAAGAGCGCGCCGGTCGAGGCGATCCCCGGCAAGGGCGAGACGCCGGTCAAGGTGACGATCGAAGCGCCGGAGCTGTGCCCCGGTTTTGCGCTGCGCCTGGTGCGCGGCGTGAAGAACGGCCCGTCGCCGAAATGGCTGCAGCAAAGGCTGATCGCCATTGGTCTGCGGCCGATCAGCGCGCTGGTCGACATCACCAATTATGTCACCTTCGACCGCGGCCGGCCCTTGCATGTGTTCGACGCGAACAAGGTCGCCGGCAACCTGGTCGTGCGCCGAGCGCGCGACGGCGAAAAGGTGCTGGCGCTCGACGGCCGCGAATACACGCTGACGCCTGATATGTGCGTGATAGCAGACCAGGACGGCGTCGAGTCGATCGCCGGCATAATGGGCGGCGAGCATTCCGGCTGCGACGAGAACACCACTGACGTGCTGATCGAATCGGCACTTTGGGACCCGATCACCACCGCCCGCACCGGCAGGACGCTCGGCATCATCAGCGACGCGCGCTACCGCTTCGAGCGCGGCGTCGACCCTGAATTCATGGTGCCCGGCGTGGAGCTGGCGACCAGACTGGTGCTGGATTTCTTGGGCGGCACGCCGACCGAAACCGAAGTCGTCGGCTATGCCGGCCATGTCGAGAAGATCGTTTCCTTCCCGCTGTCGGAAGTGAAGCGGCTGACCGGCATCGAGGTGCCGAGGGACGAGAGCCTCGGCATCCTGAACCGCCTCGGCTTCAAGCCGGAAGGCGCGGGCGATGTCGTCAATGTGGCGGTCCCGTCCTGGCGGCCGGATGTCGACGGCAAGGCCGACCTGGTCGAAGAGGTCATGCGCATCCATGGCGTCGACAATATCGCGCCGCAGCCGCTCGGCGCCCATGATGCCGTCAACGCCAAGATCCTGACCGTGCTGCAGATCCGCACCCGGGCGGCCAAGCGGGCGCTGGCGGTGCGCGGCATGATGGAGGCCGTCACCTGGTCGTTCATTCCGGCAAAACATGCCGAACTGTTCGGTGGCGGCCAGACCGCGCTGAAGCTCGCCAATCCGATCGCCGCCGACATGTCGGACATGCGGCCGTCGCTGCTGCCGGGCCTGATCGCCGCCGCCCAGCGCAATGCCGACAAGGGCATCGGCGATGTCGCGCTGTTCGAAGTGTCGGGCACCTATGAAGGGGACGGCGCCGACCAGCAGCGACGCGTCGCTGCCGGTGTGCGGCGCGGCACGGCCAAGCTCGACGGCTCCGGCCGCAATTGGGCCGGCAATTCGGGTCCGGTCGGTGTGTTCGACGCCAAGGCCGACGCGATCGCCGCGCTCGAAGCCTGCGGCGCGCCGGTCGAGCGGCTGCAGATCGAGGCCGGCGGGCCGGCCTGGTATCATCCCGGCCGTTCCGGCACGATCAGGCTCGGGCCTAAAGTCATTTTGGGGACATTCGGCGAATTCCATCCGAAGACGCTGGAGGGGCTGGATGTCTCCGGCCCGCTTTGCGGCTTCGAGGTTTTCGTCGACGCCGTGCCCGAGCCGAAGGCTAAGCCGACGCGGACAAAGCCGAAGCTGGAACTGTCCGCCTTCCAGGCGGTCAAGCGCGATTTCGCCTTTGTCGTCGACAAAGCGGTCCAAGCCGCCACGCTGACCCGCGCCGCCCTTGCCGCCGACAAGAAGCTGATCACCAATGTCTCGGTCTTCGACGTGTTCGAAGGGGCGTCGCTGGGTGCTGCCAAGAAATCGATCGCCATCGAGGTGTCGATCCAGCCGGTGGAGAAGACGCTGACCGACGAGGATTTCGAGGCGCTGGCCAAGCGCATCGTCGAGAATGTGCACAAGCAGACCGGTGGCGTGCTGCGAGCATAAATTTGGAAACAAGAAGGGGCGCCGCGCCGGCTTTTGCCTTCTCCCCTTGTGGGAGAAGGTGGATTGGCGCGCAGCGCCAAGACGGATGAGGGGTGTTGGACGGAGTGCGGCGGTGCCAAGCTGGAGCACCCCTCATCCGTCGCCTTCGGCGACACCTTCTCCCACAAAGGGAGAAGGGAGAGCCGCGCGAGGCTGGACGGCGGCGAGACAAGCGGCTCGCCCCGGATGAGGGGGGCGAACTCAAGCCTGAAGCGATTGCCCTAGCCGAAACCGCCTCCTTTGAATTTTCATCCAGCCCGCCGTTTATCCGTTGACCAGCGCCAGCGCCGCTTCGGTGTAGCGCTTGCCGACCACCTTTTCCGGCGAAAGGGCGTCGCCGATGGCCGCCACCTCGGCTTGGCTCAGCGCGATCTGTGCCGCTGCCGCGTTCTGCTCCAGATGGCGGATTTTTCGCGCGCCGGGGATCGGCACGATGAAATCGCCCTGATGCAGCACCCAGGCGAGCGCCAGTTGCGCCGGCGTGACGCCCTTCTCGGTTGCCATCCTCTCCAGCGTGGCGATAACGGCCGCATTGGCGGCCATGGCGTCGGCCTGGAAGCGCGGCAGGGTGAGGCGCCAGTCGTCGGCGCCGAGGGCTTCGGGCTTGGCGATCGTGCCGGTCAGCAGGCCGCGGCCGAGCGGGCTGTATGGGACAAAGCCGATGCCGAGCTCGCGGCAGACGGCAAACACCTCTTCTTCCGGATCGCGGCTCCACAGCGAGTATTCGCTCTGCACGGCTGATATCGGATGCACGGCATGCGCCCGGCGAATGGTCGCCGCACTAGCCTCCGACAGGCCGAGCGCGCGCACCTTGCCCTCGCGCACCAGCTCGGCCATGGCGCCGACCGTATCCTCGATCGGCACGTTGGGATCGACACGATGCTGGTAGTAGAGATCGATCACCTCGACGCCCAGCCGCTGGAGCGAGGCTTCGGCGACCGCCTTGACGTGTTCGGGACGGCTGTCGACGCCAGCCATGCGCTCGACGCCGTTGCCTTCCTCAAGAATCTTAAAGCCGAATTTTGTCGCGATCGTCACCTGATCGCGCACCGGCTTCAACGCTTTGCCGAGCAGGGTCTCGTTCTCGTAGGGGCCATAGACTTCGGCCGTGTCGAAGAAATTGACGCCGATCTCGACGGCGCGGCGCAGCGTGGCGATCGCGTCGGCCTCAGGCTGACCGCCATAGACGAAGCTCATCCCCATGCAGCCGAGGCCGACCGGATAGACGTCAAGTTCATTTCCAAGCTTGCGGGTTTGCATCACGCGTCTCCTTGTTGTGATGCGACGGAAATAGCGTCTTGCATCGCGTTCGATAATCGGCTCTCATTCGCACGGGTTGTTCTAAAGAATAGATCAATGAACCGAACCTATCTTTCCCAACTCGCCGTGTTGGCAACCGTCGCCCAATGCGGCAGCTTTCGCGGTGCGGCCAGGGAGCTCGCCGTCGCGCCTTCGGCGGTCAGCCACGCGATCTCCAGTCTGGAAGCGCGGCTCGGCGTTCGCCTGCTGGCGCGCAGCACGCGCAGCGTCGCCCCGACGGAGGAGGGCGCGCAATTGCTGGAGCGTCTGCGCCCTGCGCTGTCGGAGATCGACCTTGCACTGGAATCGGCGGTCGAGGCGCGCGACCGGCCGGCCGGCAATCTCAGGCTCACCGTGCCGCGCACCGCGGCCCATCTGGCGCTGACGCCACGGCTCGGCGCCTTTGCCGCGGCCTATCCGGACATCGTGCTGGAGATCGTCATCGAGGATCGCTTCACCGACGTCGTCGAAGGCGGCTTCGACGCTGGTGTCCGGCTCGGCGAAAGCCTGCAGCGCGACATGATCGCCGTGCGCATCGGCCCCGACATTCGCGGCGCCGTGGTTGGCGCGCCGTCCTATTTCCGAACCATGCCAGAGCCACGGCATCCCAATGATCTCGCCGGCCACCGCTGCCTCCGGTTTCGTTTCTCCAGCGGCATCCTCTACCGCTGGGAATTCGAGAAGGGCGGCGAGGAAATCGAGCTCGCCGTGCAAGGGCCACTGATCCTCGACGAGGATCATCTGATCGCCAATGCGGCGGTCGATGGCGCCGGGCTTGCCTTTCTGTTCGAGGACTATGTGCGCGAGGCGATTGCCGATGGCAGGCTCATTCGCGTGCTGGAGGATTGGTGCCAACCCTTCGACGGTTTCTTCGTCTACTACCCGAGCCGCCGCCAGATGCGGCCGGCACTCAGGGCGTTTGTCGATTTCTTCAAGATGAGCGGATAAGAGCTGCCCAGGCAGGCATGTGGAAGTACCCCCACCCTAACCCCTCCCCACAAGGGGGAGGGGGACTCTCGTAGGCGCTGACCACGGCAAATAGCGGATGTCTCGGCACCAGCGATAAATAGAAGGCGCGCGGCAGCGTCCCTCTCCCCCTTGTGGGGAGG
>NZ_RZPG01000032.1:0-88582 GCF_004022765.1 Mesorhizobium sp. M6A.T.Cr.TU.014.01.1.1 | reverse complement strand
GGCGGGCCCACCAAGCTGACCTGGAAAAAAAAAGCCGGCCTTCCGGTCGGCTGGAGGTGAGACGGGCCGAGGGGTTTGGGGGGACTTGGGGGTGGCCCGTCAAACCCAACAATGCTTGAACCCGATGATGGTTCCACGATTTTGCAAATTTATTTCAGAGGCAGACTTTCCCGGGCAGAGCGCTGCCTCGCCGCTTGCCAGTCGCGCCCGGCATGGGCGAACACCGCGCAGAGCACGATGGCGCCGCCGATCATGCTGGCGGCCGGCGGGATCTCGGCCAGGAACAGGAAGGCGAACAGGATCGCGAACGGCACTTCAGCCGAACCCAGCAGGCCGGATTCGGCCGCTGGAATGAGCCGCGCGCCCTCCGTCCACAGGATCGAGGCCAGCGCGAAAGACGCGCCGAAGGCGACGAGCAGCACTGCGTCTCTGGTTGAGACGGCTAGCGGGTCGGTGACGAACCAGCCGAGCACGAACAGGAGGAATGCCGATACCGCACCGGCCCACACCACAGGCGTGTCACGGAAGGCGCGCACCATGATCATGTAGAGCGCGGCGCCGACCGTCATCAGTAGCGCCAGCCCGTCACCGAACAGATTGCCGGTGCCGAAGCCGGACCACACCATGATCGCCACACCGCCGAGCGATACGGTGGCGGCGGCAAGCGTTTGCAGGCGGAAGCGCTCACGAACCAGCACGAAGGCAAGCAGCGCGGTGACGAAGGGTGCGGTGGCGTAGATGATCGCGACATTGGCGACGAAGGTGAATTTGAACGCTGAGATGAAGGCGATGCTGGCCAGCGCACCCTCGATCGCCAGCAGCCAGCCGCGCCAGCCGAGGCGCAGGCTTTCACGCCTGCCGGAGCGGCGGCGGCGCCACAGCACATAGAGGGTGATCAGGATCGAGCCGACGAAGCCGCGCCAGCACGTGATGGTCAGCGGGTCGGCATGGATCGACTTGGTCAACACTCCGGTGAGGCCAAAGACGGCCGCCGACGCCGAAACCAGGATGATGCCAAGGGTGCGCTCGGCGGCGGTTTCGGTGGTGGCTGGCATGCTTAGGGATCCCGTCATGTCACCAGACTATGCTGCCTTGTCCTGACACCGTACTGTCAGCAGGGGGTGCCGCATCCTACAGTCGCTTGAGGAAATGTTCGTTGCCGATGATCAGCAGGCCGGCCGCGACGATCAGGGTTTCAGCGTACGCTACACGGGTGGAACCCTGCGCGGCGCTGCGCCAGCGGCGAGCTAGCGTTGGGGCAGGGCCTGGCGGCTCGGGTATCCCGTCCGGCCGATGCGGTTGAAGGGCGCTCCCGGGGCATGGAGCCGGGCCTTGGCCGCGCACCAGACAATACTGGAAGGCCGGCTGCGCCAGCTTTCCGGCGTGATAGAGAAGATCGGCAGACTACGGACGACCTCGCTCGAGGCGAGGCGCCAACCGCCGGGGAACTGGTGCGCTCAATGGCGCCGGACGCCAGACTCAGCGGGCTCGGACGGATGGCGTCATCGCGTGGCGGCCCCAGGTCGCATGAAAAGGCACCCGGTCTAATGACGCACCAATATCCGGACAGCTTGTCACTCTGATCCAAATGTCGTGAAATCGAGGTTTAGGCCGTAGAGCCTATTCGAGTATCGTGACGAGCGATGAAGATGACTGTCGAAAAGGGTTGGACATGGATGCCACCGGATTGAAGGCCATGCAGGCGCCGCTCAAGGACGCCTATCGCGACGACGCGTCGAGCGCGCTGGTCACGCTCAGGGCCAGGGGCTCGATCGACGACCAGTCGATCGCCTGCAAAGTTGAGACGGGCCGGGCGCTGGCCGTTGCCGGTCTCCATCCGGCTACCGGCGGTTCGGGGCTCGAACTGTGCTCGGGCGACATGCTGTTGGAGGCGCTGGTCGCTTGCGCCGGCGTGACGCTTAAGGCGGTGGCGACGGCGCTGGAGTTCAAACTCGGAGCCGCCACGGTGGAGGCCGAAGGCGATCTCGATTTTCGCGGCACCTTAGGTGTGGCAAGAGATGCGCCGGTCGGCTTCCGCGCCATCCGGCTGAATTTCATCCTCGACACCGACGAGCCACAAGAGCGCATCGACACTCTGCTCAAATTGACCGAACGCTACTGCGTGGTGTTCCAGACCATCAATGCCAAGCCGGAGCTGACGGTAAGCGCGCGCCGCTGAAACGCGCGCCGCCGGCTATTCACTTTCGCCCTCGTCGGCGAAGGGCGAGGCGCTCGGCACGCACTGCACCGACCAGCCGGCCGGCGTCGGCTGCTTCTGATATTCGGTGACGGCGGAGGTGCATTGTTCGCGGGTGTCGAACGTGCTGGGCAGCACCACCATGCCGCCTTGCGGGCCGGCAATCACCAGATACCAGACCAACGCTACGCTCGAAGCCGCCATGGGAAATTCCTCGTTTGTTGTGGGATTCGGGCGATCCTATCAACTCCGCGCGGTCGACGAAAGCGCGGCTGGCGCGGTGGTTCGCCACGGCATCACGGCGTGAGGTTCGACGTTTGTTTGAACAGCTCAGTTCGCGGCAAAGCAGTAGAACAGGCCGTCGCCGCCGGTGCTCTTCAGCGCCTCCTGACTGCAGCCGCCGCGTGAAGCGTGCGAGGAATTCCACGATTTGGCGGCGGCCGAATCGTCGAGACCGGCGCGATCGTGATGGCCCGTCATTGCCGCACCTTCTGCTCCGCTGAGCGTCCAGTCGCCGCAGGTCTGGTCGGCGATTTTCGTGCCGTCGGGCTTGGAGCCGGTCAGCACGTCGTGCCGGTTGGGCTTGTCGCCGCGGCCGTTGACCACGTTGCCCTTTTCGTCGAGCGCCGTCTGCTTGGTGATGGCGTTGGCATCACTGTGCAGCGACGCGACATCGTCGGCGATCTTGTCGCCCTTGGCGTTGAACCACGGTCCCTTGCCGATGCGATCGCGCGCATCGGTGTCGCTGGTCGAGAGATAGGCGCGCCATGTCTTGCCGGTCACGCCGGCGGCTTCAGCCAGCGACCCGCAATGCGCATCGGCGCCCGCCAGGCCGCCGAGATCGGCGCCCTTGCCCGAGCCGACGCTGGTGACGAAGAAGCTCATTGTCGTATCCTGTGAGGATGCGACGCCGACGGCTGCAAGCGATGCGGCGGCGGTGACGAGAAGCAGTCTGCGCATGGTGGTCCTCCGTTTTGCGAAAACTAGGCATTCCAACAACGTCGGTGGCGGCGCAATTCTTCCGCCAAAATACGCGGTGCGTCTACTCCGGCTGCCGGTAGGCGACAAAACGGTTGTGCTTGGCCTGGAAGATCAGCCCGGTTTCCCTAAGCGCAGGGCTGGCCAGCGGCACGATGCGTTTGGCGATCTCCGAGGGACGCGGCAGCGTTCCCGGATCCTCGCCGGGCACCGCCTGCGCCCGCATGGCGGTGCGGGTGGCGCCGGGGTCGGCGGCATTGACCCTGAGGGCCAAGTTTTCCGTCTCATGCGCCCAGGAACGCATCATGGTCTCGACCGCCGCCTTCGACGCCGCATAGGGCGCCCAGAAGGCCCGCGCCGAATGGGCGGCGTTGGAGGAAAGCACGATGGCGCGACCGGCATCGGAGAGCCTGAGCAGCGGGTCGACCGAGCGGATCAGCCGCCATGTCGAGGTGACGTTGATGGTCATCACCTTCTCGAAGGTCTTGGCCTCGACATGGCCGATCGGCGAGATCACGCCGAGCACCCCGGCATTGGCGACGAGAACGTCGAGCTTGCCCCAGCGTTCGTGGATGGCACCGCCCAGCCGGTCGATGCCGGCCATGTCGGCGAGGTCGAGCGGCACAAGCGTGGCTTGTCCGCCCGCCGCCTTGATCTGATCGTCGAGTTCCTCCAGTCCGCCGACGGTGCGGGCAACCGCGATGACATGCGCTCCGGCAGCGGCAAGCTCCAGGGCGATGAAGTAGCCGATGCCGCGCGAGGCGCCGGTGACGACCGCGACACGGCCGGAAAGATCGAGGGCAGGGGCGGGGATCATGCGAGAGCCTCCGTGAGTAGGCGTGAAAACACCCCCCTCTGTCCTGCCGGACATCTCCCCCTCAAGGGGGGAGATTGGCCCTCATCCGGCTCAGCGCCCGTTTTGCGACCGTCGCGATTGGCGAAAGTCGATAGTTCAGCCGATCTCCCCCCTTGAGGGGGAGATGTCCGGCAGGACAGAGGGGGGTAAACTGGGGAAGGCAAATGGTGGTCCGGCAACCCTACGACCCGCCCGCCGCCAAGAGCGACAGCGTGCGCACATTGTCCGAACCTTCGAAGTCGGCAAGCCGGGTCGGATATTGCCCGGTGAAGCAGGCGTCGCAGAATTGCGGCTGCTCGTTGTCGCGGCCGGCCTCGCCGACGGCGCGGTAGAGCCCGTCGATCGACAGGAATCCGAGCGAATCGACGCGGATGAACTCGGCCATCTCTTCCACCGACATGCGTGATGCCAAGAGCTTCGACTTCTCCGGCGTGTCGACGCCGTAGAAGCAGGAGGCGCGTGTTGGCGGCGAGGCGATGCGCATGTGCACTTCCTTGGCGCCGGCATCGCGCACCATCTGCACGATCTTCTGGCTGGTGGTGCCACGCACGATCGAATCGTCGACCAGCACCACGCGCTTGCCCTCGATCATGCGGCGGTTGGCGTTGTGCTTGAGCTTGACGCCCATGTGGCGGATCGAATCGCCAGGCTGGATGAAGGTGCGGCCGACATAGTGATTGCGGATGATGCCGAGCTCGAACGGGATGCCCGCGGCTTGCGAAAAGCCGATCGCCGCCGGGGTGCCGCTGTCCGGCACCGGCACGACGATATCGGCCTCGACCGGGCTTTCGAGCGCCAGCTCGGCGCCGATGCGCTTGCGCACCTCGTAGACGTTGCGGCCTTCGACCGACGAATCCGGACGCGCGAAATAGACATATTCGAAGATACAGAAGCGGGTCTTCTGCGGTTCGAAGGGAAACAGGCTCTCGATGCCCTTGGTGGTGACGACAACCATCTCGCCGGGCTTCAGGTCGCGCACGAAACGCGCACCGATGATATCGAGCGCGCAGGTTTCGGAAGCCAGGATCCAGGCGCCGTCGAGATCGCCGAGCACCAGCGGCCGGATGCCGAGCGGATCGCGGCAGCCGATCATCTTCTTTGCCGTCATCGCCACCAGCGAGAAGGCGCCTTCGACCTGGCGCACCGCATCGATGAAGCGCGAGTTGAGATCGCGTTCCCTGCTGGTGGCAACCAGATGCAGCAGCGTCTCGGTGTCGGAGGTCGACGAGAAGATCGCGCCCTGTTTCTGCAGCGCGCGCTGCACGGTCATGGCGTTGGTGAGGTTGCCGTTGTGGGCGACAGCGAAGCCGCCATCGGCGAGTTCGGCGAAAAACGGCTGGATGTTGCGCTGGCCAGCACCGCCCGTGGTGGCGTAGCGCGTGTGGCCGATAGCGCGGTTGCCCTGCAGGCTGTCGATGACGCGCTGCTTGGTGAAGGTGTCGCCGATCAGGCCGACATGATGTTCGACGTGGAACTGGGTGCCATCATAGGAAACGATACCGGCCGCTTCCTGGCCGCGATGCTGCAACGCATGCAGGCCAAGTGTGACGATAGCTGCGGCATCCTGCCGGCCAAAAATACCGAACACACCGCATTCGTCGTGGAAATGATCGTCAGCTTCGGCGGAAAGCACGTCGTCTGCGTCTGCCATCTTCAGCTCCGCTAAAGTCGCTATATAGTGTGATGACTGCTCGAGAGCAACGTAGAGTTTGCGGCTTTTCACATGATCGTCAGTTTGCCGGCGCCGGATTGGCCGGTGCATTGTCGGCCGGTGGCGCGTCGGTCTCGCTGCCATCGAGCGCCGGAGCATCGTCGCCGGTTGCCGGCGCGTCCGCTGCCGGTGCATCCGCCGCCGGTGGCGTCTCGGCGCCGGTCTCGGGTGCCGGCTGGCTAGGATTGAGCCTGTTGAGGATCGCGTTTTCCGGGTCCTCGGGCAGCAGGCTTTCGAGCTTGGCGCCGAGCGATTCGAGCAGCGGCCGCGACTTGGCGTTGGCGACCCAGCCCGGAGCCTTGGGACCGGCCAGCCAGTTGAAGAACAGCAGGGCCACCGCAACGACCAGAATGCCGCGCGCCGCGCCGTAGAGGAAACCGAGCGTGCGGTCGAGCGCGCCGATCCTGGAATCGATGATCCAGTCGGCGAGTTTCATGGTGATGACGGAAACGACGATCAGCGCGATGATGAAGACGATGCCGGCGGCGGCCACCATGGCAATCTTCTCATTGTCGACATAGGGCTGAACGTAAGGCAGGACCGGTTTGTAGAAGAAGAACGCCGCCGCTGCCGCCACTATCCAGGAGATGACCGAGAGGATTTCGCGCGAAAAGCCGCGAACCATGGCGAGCATCGCCGAGACCAAGGTGAAGCCGACGAGAATTCCGTCAAGCAGCGTAATCGGCATGTCTTTTGCCCCACTTCATGAGCCGCGTCATTCTTGCTCGTCGGCGCGGCTGCGCCGTGAGCCGGCTATGCGCGCCACGAGATCGGCAAGCTCGGTGGGCTGGAAAGCGCCGGCCCCTATCCCCCCGGCAAGTTCCTCGCTGCCCAAGGGCAGAACCGCGCTTCCAAAACCCAGCTTTTCGGCTTCCTTCAGGCGCTGCTGCGCATGCGCAACCGGCCTTACGGCGCCCGAAAGGCTGATTTCGCCGAAATAGACGCAATCGGCCGGAAGGGCAAGACCGGTGAGCGAGGAAACCAGTGCGGCCGCCACCGCCAGATCGGCGGCCGGCTCCGAGATACGGTAGCCGCCGGCAACATTGAGATAGACGTCGTGGGTCCCGAAGCGGACCCCGCAATGGGCTTCGAGAACCGCGAGGATCATCGACAGCCGGGCGCCGTCCCAGCCGACGACGGCGCGGCGTGGCGTGCCCAGCGACGACGGCGCCACCAGCGCCTGGATCTCGACCAGCACCGGGCGGGTTCCCTCCATGCCGGCGAAAACCGCAGCGCCCGGCGCTTTCGCATGGCGTTCGCCGAGAAAAAGCTCGGACGGATTGGCGACCTCGCGCAGGCCCATATCAGACATTTCGAAGACGCCGATCTCGTCGGTCGGTCCGAAGCGGTTCTTGACCGTGCGCAGGATGCGATAGTGGTGGCCGCCTTCGCCCTCGAAATAAAGCACCGCGTCGACCATATGCTCGACGACGCGCGGCCCGGCGATCTGGCCTTCCTTGGTGACGTGGCCGACAAGCACGATCGCCGCCCCTGTGGATTTCGCATAGCGGATCATCGCCTGGGCGGCGGCGCGCACCTGGGTCACGGTGCCGGGAGCCGAATCGGCCATGTCGGTCCACAAGGTCTGGATCGAATCCAGAATCACCAGATCCGGCCGCTTGCCGTCGGCGATGGTGGCGAGGATGTCCTCGACATTGGTTTCGGCGGCAAGCTCCACCGGAGTGTCGGCGACGCCGAGCCGCTGCGCGCGCAGCCTGATCTGGGCGACGGCCTCTTCGCCTGAGACATAGACGATGCGGTGGCCCTTTGCCGCGAGTGCCGCGGCCGCCTGGGTGAGTAGCGTCGACTTGCCGATGCCGGGATCGCCGCCGACCAGAAGGGCCGAGCCGCGCACGAAACCGCCGCCAGTGGCGCGGTCGAGCTCGCCGATGCCGGAGACGATGCGCGGCGCGTCCTCGATGTCGCCGGACAAAGTCGTGAGCACCACGGCGCGGCCCTTGCGGGCATTGCGGGTGTTGGCCGGACCCGAGCCGATGCCGCCGGACGTGCCTTCCTCGACCAGCGTGTTCCACTCGCCGCAGGCATCGCATTTGCCGGCCCAGCGCTGATGCACCGAACCGCAATTCTGGCAGATGAACTGGATGCGCGATTTGGCCAAACTGCTACCTTCCCGCCAATTGGCGAGCGCCGTGATCCTTCGCGCCCCCCTCTGTCCTGCCGGACATCTCCCCCACGAGGGGGGAGCCCGGATTGCGCTTCGGGCTTCGCCAACTTTCGGCGTTGCAGAAAAGAGGGCTGGCGTAGACGACAGCCAATCTCCCCCCTCGTGGGGGAGATGTCCGGCAGGACAGAGGGGGGCGCCGTAGAGCGCTGCTGTCCCGCATCTTTGGTGCGACGTTGGTCAAAAGCTACTCAAACCTCTCCGCAATATGATGCTCCTCGGCGAGGTCGGAGAAGCGGGTGAACTCGCCCTGGAAGGCGAGGCTGACTGATCCGGTCGGTCCGTGGCGCTGCTTGGCAACGATGACCTCGGCCTTGCCGCGCATCTCGTTCATCTCGTTTTCCCATTTGATGTATTCGTCTGTGCCGGGCTTCGGCTCGCGGTTCTTCAGATAGTATTCCTCGCGGTAGACGAACATCACCACGTCGGCGTCCTGCTCGATCGAGCCCGATTCGCGCAGATCCGAGAGCTGCGGGCGCTTGTCGTCGCGGCTTTCGACTTGGCGCGACAGCTGCGACAGCGCGATGATCGGCACGGCAAGTTCTTTGGCCAGCGCCTTCAGGCCAGTGGTGATCTCGGTGATTTCCTGCACGCGGTTCTGCGAGGATTTCGCGCTCGATCCTTGCATCAGCTGGATATAGTCGATGACGATGACGTCGAGGCCGCGCTGGCGCTTCAGCCGTCGCGCGCGCGCCGACAGCTGGGCGATCGAGATGCCGCCGGTCTGGTCGATGAATAGCGGGATCTTCTGCATGGTCTGCGAGCAGGCGACCAGCTTTTCGAAGTCCATCTCGCTGATCTCGCCGCGGCGGATTTTTGACGACGGGATTTCGGTCTGCTCGGAAATGATGCGGGTGGCGAGCTGTTCCGACGACATTTCGAGTGAGAAGAAACCGACGACACCGCCATTGGCCGCCTTGAACGAGCCGTCGGCCTGTTGCGCCGGCACATAGGCCTCAGCGATGTTGAAGGCCATGTTGGTGGCGAGCGAGGTCTTGCCCATGCCGGGGCGGCCGGCGATGATGATCAGATCGGACGGCTGCAGGCCGCCCATGCGGCGGTCGAGATCGCGCAGGCCGGTGGCGACGCCCGACAGATGTCCGTCTCGCATATAGGCGGCGTTGGCCATGTCGACGGCGGTTTTAACCGCGTCGGTGAAGCTCTCGAAGCCGCCATCGTAGCGACCGGTCTCGGCCAGCTCGAACAGGCGCCGCTCGGCATCCTCGATCTGCTCGGACGGCGACATGTCGACCGGCGCATCGTAGGCGATGTTGACCATGTCTTCGCCGACGGTGATCAGAGCGCGCCGCGTGGCGAGATCGTAGATGGCGCGGCCGTAGTCGGCGGCGTTGACGACGGTGACCGCCTCGACAGCCAGCCGCACGACATATTGCGCAACCGTCATGTCCCCGACCTTCTCGTCGGCCGGCAGGAAGGTCTTCAGCGTGATCGGCGTCGCTACCTTGCCCATGCGAATGAGCTCGGCGGCGACCTCGAAGATTTTTCTGTGCAGCGGCTCGTAGAAATGACCGGATTTCAGGAAGTCCGAGACGCGGTAGAAGGCATCGTTGTTGACCAGGATGGCGCCGAGTAGCGCCTGCTCGGCTTCAATGTTGTTCGGCGCCTCCCGATAGAGCGGTGTTTCCGCCACGCCGAATTTTCGCGCTGCTTCTGCCATGATGTCCCCGGTTCCGATCCCGGCTTCTCGATATCAGAATGGGACAAATCCATGCTGACTTATCTGCAACAGTGCCTGTCCAACCGGCTTTGATGCCCACTGTTCACAGGAACGACAAACCGTCCACAGGACAGTATTCCCGCGCTCTGATTCGGGTTGACTCGACAAGGTGGCGATTCTACGCGTCGCCTTGAACAAATCAAGAACGAAATGCGTCAGAGAGATGCACAGAAGATGCGCCGGAAGTGAAGTGAGGCTGCATCTTCATTCGTCTGCCGAATCGCCCCAGTCCAACCGCCGGGCCAGCCTGAAAACATCGCCGTCGCGCTTGGTGAAAAGTCTCTCGCCGGCGTTTCCGTCCTTTTCGCAAAGTTTCAGCAGGACCTTGCCGGAGCCGGGTTTCGGCGGTGCTATCACCCGCGCCTGCGGGGGGTGGACGGCCGGATGGCGGGAGGCGGCGACGTAGATGAATTTCTCGTCCTCCCACGGCACGTCGGCGTCCTTGGCCAGCCGGTGCAGGCGCGAGCGCGCGACACGGCGCGAAAAATGGCACCAGTCGGGCGCCGCGAGCGGGCAGGGCGCCTCATGCGGGCAAGGCGCAAGCACATGCGCGCCCGCCTCGATCAGGTGCCGGCGCACGGCAAGGATGCGCTGCCATCCGGCCGGCGTGCCCGGCTCGACGACCAGCAGCGTGTCGTCGGTCAGGTGCCAGAGCCGGTCGATGAGTTTTGGCAGCGATGCCGGCGCGATCTCGTCCAGCACATAGGCGCAGGTGACCAGCTCGGCCGGCTTGAGGTCGGCAAGGTCGATGGTGACATCGCCGGCCAGCCAGGCGATCCTGGCCGTCATCGCCTCAGTGGCAAGCGCCTCGCCGATCCGGCGCACCGCGGCGCTCGCCTCGATCAGCACCGCCTGCTCGAGGTCGGGCCAGAGATCGAGCGCGGCCCAAAGCACCGTGCCAGGGCCAGCGCCGACATCGAGCAGGGTTTTCGGCGCATAGTCGGGCCGTGCCTCGCTGACCGCATCAAGGCTGGCACGGACGGCGGCGTAGGTCGCCGGCAGCCGCGTCGCCAGATAGGCCTTGACCGCCATCTCCTCGGCCATGTGCAGGCGGCCGTCGCGCAACTCGGCGCGGTAGCGGTCCGATAGCGTCTTTGCCGTCTGCTTCAACGTCGGCAGCGGCACTTTTTCGAGGAGCCGCTCGACGCCCTGCCGAAGCGGGATAGGCAGTTCCATAGCTCACGCCCCCCGAGGCGCGAGCAGGATGACCGAGGCGCCGACGATGCAGAGCGCGGACCCGGCAATATCCCAACGGTCGGGACGCACGCCTTCCACCAGCCACAACCATCCGAGCGAGGCGGCAATGTAAATGCCGCCATAGGCGGCATAGGCGCGGCCCGCCGCACTGATGTCTACCAGCGCCAGCAGGAATGCGAACAAAGCGAGTGAGGCCAGGCCTGGAGCCAGCCACAGCGGCGACTTTTCCAGCCGCCACCACGCCCACGCCGAAAAGCAGCCGGCGATCTCGGCAAGGGCAGCAACGATATAGATGAGATAGGTCATGAAAAAAGGTCTCGCGGCGATGGCGAGACCTTTTTCAGCGTGCGGGCCGGCAATGGCAAGCGGCAATGGCGAGATCGCCGGAAGTCTATTCCGTATCCGCCACCTTGCGGCGGCGCGCGGGCTTGGCGGCAGGGGCTTTTGGGCGATGCCCCATGTCGCGCATGTCCAGCGCCTTCTCGCATTTGGCCATGTAGTCGCGCGTCATCGGCAAGGTATCGTTCTTCTTCGCAATCTGGATCTGGAAGATCACCAGGTCCTGCCAGCGGAAGGCGGCTTCAGAGGCCGCCAGATAGAACTCCCACATGCGGCAGAAGCGCTCGTCGTAAATCGCCTTGGCCTTGTCGCGATTGGCAGCGAAGCGCTGGCCCCAGTGCTTCAGCGTATCGGCATAATGCAGCCGCAGGATTTCGATGTCGGTGACGACGAGGCCCGACTTCTCGATCGCCGGCATCACCTCCGATAGCGCAGGGATGTAGCCGCCCGGGAAGATATACTTGCGGATGAAGGCGCTGGTTGCCCACGGCACGCCGGAGCGGCCGATCGTGTGCAGCAGCATGACGCCGTCCGGCTTCAAGAGCGTCGCCGATTTGTCGAAGAAGGTGCGGTAGTGGTTGACGCCGACATGCTCGAACATGCCGACCGATACGATGCGGTCGAAGCGCTCGTTGAGCTCGCGATAATCCCTCAATTCGAAATGCACGCGGTTTTCCAGACCTTGCGCATGGGCCCGGTCGGTGGCGACGCCATGCTGTTCGGTCGACAACGTCACACCTTGCACGTCCACGTCGAAGGACTTGGCGAGATAGAGACCGAGCCCGCCCCAGCCGGAACCGATGTCGAGCACGGTTTGGCCGGCCTTCAGCCTGAGCTTGGCGGCAATGTGGCGCTTCTTGGCAGCCTGCGCCTCATCGAGCGTCATATCCGGCTGCTCGAAATAGGCGCAGGAATACTGCATGTCCTCGTCGAGGAAGAGCCTGTACAGGTCGCCCGACAGATCGTAGTGGCGCTGCACGTTGCGGCGCGCGCGCGCCGCCGTGTTGATTTGCTGCAGGCGGCGGAAGGCGTGGCGCAGGCCCTCGATCGCTTTCGACCAGGTGGCATCGATGCCGCCGCTACCCATGTTCTGGAAGGCGATGCGCATGACCCCCAGCACGCCGCCCTCGAGTATGTCGAGTTCGCCGTCCATATAGGCTTCCGGCACCGCCAGCATCGGATCGAAGGTAATGGCGCGCTCGGCATGCGTGGTCTTGATGTGCATGTGCACCGGCTCGCCGCTGCCGTCGCCGAAAATCACCGACAAGCCCTTCGGTCCGGTGACTTTGAGATTGCCGGTGCGCACCAGGCGGTCGAGAACGCGTTTCAGCAGAATATTCATGACCAAATGTCCCCTCTCGGTCAGACAGCCTGTCCTACTCTGCATCAACATATAGGGTTTCGAAAAGTTCCTGTTGGCACAAAAATGCCCGGGCGAGGCGCCCGGGCATTGGTCCAGAAATAACTGGAAGCCGACGAAATTGTTTAGAGCGCCGCGCTGACGCCCTGTGACGTGCAATCAGCCGTTGTCTTCACCGCCTTCGAACTCGGCATTGGGGTCGAAGAAGTTGTCAGGGCGCGCATTGTCATTGATGTCTTCGCCATAGATGGCTTCGGCGGTGGTCAGCATCTCGCCCTTGGCCTGGCGCTCGGCTTCGTCGGCCGTGCGGGCGATGTTGAGCGTGATGGTGACCTCGACTTCCGGATGCAGCGCGATCGCCACATTGGTAAGACCGATGGTCTTGATCGGCTGGTTGAGCAGGATCTGGTTGCGGTTGACCGAAAAACCTTCCGCCGTCAGCAACTCGGCGATGTCGCGGGTCGACACCGAGCCGTAGAGCTGGCCGGTTTCGCCGGCCGAACGCACGGCGATGAAGCTCTTGCCGTCGAGCTTTTCCGAAACCTGCGTGGCCTCGGACTTGCGCTCGAGGTTACGGGCTTCGAGCTGGGCGCGCTGGCCTTCGAACTTCTTTTTGTTGGCTTCGTTGGCGCGCAGCGCCTTGCCCTGCGGCAGCAGGAAGTTACGGGCGAATCCGTCCTTGCACTTGACGGTATCGCCCATCTGGCCGAGGCGGGAAACGCGTTCGAGAAGAATGACATCCATGGTTTTGTTCCTTCGTTTGGGCGCCAAAATCACTGGCATCGACGCCGAATTGTCTGGAACAGGTCAGGAAGCAGAGGGCGTCGCCGCCAATGTCGCTGTCCTGCCTGTCGCGGCAGTTAGAGGTCTTCACCTCAACCCGGGATTTGATGGTAGACCCCGCGGCGCCCGTCGCCGTGGGAAAAAGCGGGCGGCGAACCGCCCGCTGAAAGAGTGTTAGCGAACCACGTAGGGCAGCAGGCCAAGGAAGCGGGCGCGCTTGATCGCCTTGGCGAGTTCGCGCTGCTTCTTCTGGCTGACGGCGGTGATGCGCGACGGCACGATCTTGCCGCGCTCGGAAATGTAGCGCTGCAGAAGACGTACGTCCTTGTAGTCGATCTTGGGCGCGTTGGCGCCGGAGAACGGGCAGGTCTTGCGGCGGCGATGGAACGGGCGCCGGGTCGGGATCTGGTTGATGTCGACCATTATTCTGCACCCCCTTCAACACCTTCGCGCGGACGGCGCGGACCACGGTCTGCACCGGCGTCGCCACCGAAGCTGCGCGGCGGACGATCGCCACGGTCGCCGCGATCGCGGTCGCCGAACGAGCGCGGGCCGCGGTCACGGTCGCCGAAGCCACCGCGTTCCGAGCGCTCTTCGCGCTTCTGCATCATCGCCGACGGGCCTTCCTCATGCGCATCGACCTTGATGGTGAGGAAACGCAGCACATCTTCGGACAGGCCCATCTGGCGCTCCATCTCGTTGAGCGCGGCCGGCGGGCAGGTGATGTCCATCAGCGTATAGTATGCCTTCCGGTTCTTGTTGACCCGGTAGGTGAGGGACTTCAGTCCCCAGTTCTCGACCCGGCCGACGGACCCGCCATTAGCTGAGATGACGCCCTTGTACTGTTCGACAAGCGCATCGACCTGCTGCTGCGAGAGGTCCTGCCGGGCAAGAAACACATGTTCGTAAAGAGCCATATTGTTCTTTTGCCTTTCTTCGTTTCTCTCCCGGTTCCCGGCGGCAAAAGCCTCTGCAACTTCTCTGACCCGCCGATCCCTAAAGGAGGCGGGGAAGAAAGGAGCATGACGAGACGGTCGAGAGCGGAGACACGGGAGGCGGAAGCGCTTCTGGCCCCACACGAAGGTTTCGAAAAACCTCCGGCCCTCCGTTCAGCCCCCAGCAAGGACCGGCAGATTGCGGGCGTCTATACAGGAATCCGGCTGGATGGCAAGGGCGAGCCGAAAATCCGCCGCAGCAAGGACGACATGTCGCGCGGCAGCTTTAGCTTGTATGCGGGACCAGCTTCTTCACCGTTTCCGGGAAGAAATCGGGCGCTGCGTGGCGCTTGCCGAACATCATGTCGTATTGCAGCAGGCGGAAATCGCGAATGGCCGGGTCGATTTTCTTCTTGCGCGCCCACTCCGGCGTGGCCTCGCCGGCCGGCGTCAACAGCAGATTGCGGTCAACGACACGGTAATGCTCGCGCATCTGGCCGAGGAAGCCGGTGTAATAGGGGTGGCTGATCCCGGCCGTGGTCAGGATATGGTAGGGCAGGAAGGCGGGGCTTACCGCGCCCATTTCCGCGGCCGGCCCGGTGCGGTTCGACCATACGATCAGCGGCGTCTGGTGATGCCGCAGCATCTGGTCAGGCGACTCTTTGCGCGGCGCGACATTGTCCTTGAGGAAGCCGGTTTCGACATAGACCGGACCGAGCGGCGGCAGATGGTCGCCGAAGAAGGCGATGACCGTCGGCCGCTGGCGGTTCTTCGCCCATTCGACAAGGCGCTCGAGGCCCTTGTCGGCGTCGGATGCTCCCTCTGTGAAGCTCAGCAGTGAATCCTTCGCCCATTGGCTGGTCGGCGCCTGCACCTTGTGGGTCGGATTGTAGTAGCGATTCGGCTCATAGGGACCGTGGTTCTGCAGGCTGACGGCGAAGAAGAAGAACGGATCGTCGGTGGCGTCGGCCTCGCGGATGATCTCGTCGGTCATCGCCGCGTCCGAGGCCAGCGGCCCGCGCTTTTCGAGATATGGCAGGTTTTCCTCCGACTTGAAGTCGTCGAAACCGAAATCCGCATAGACCGGCGTGCGGTTCCAGAACCAGCTCGTGCCCGGATGGATGGCGCGCGTCTCATAGCCTTGGCTCTTCAGGAACGTGGCCATCGACGGCACCGGCGCGCGGACATATTGCTGGTAAGGGATGCTGCCGGCCGGCAGGAAGGCATTGGAAAAGCCGGTCAGCGCCTCGAACTCGACATTGGCGGTCATGCCGCCGAATTCGGGCGAGAACATCGAGCCCGAGCGCAGCGTCCGCACATTGGGAATCGGATCGGGCGTGATGGTGACGCCGGGCAACTCGGTCGGATCCCAGAAGGATTCGCTCATGACGATGATGATGTCGGGCTTCTCGGCCGGTACGGAGACCGTCACGTCAGGCCTGTCGATTGCCGCGATCGACTTGTCGGAATAGCCCGCAGGCGCCGAGACGTGGGCCATCGGCACGTTGAGCGCGAAGGCGAGCGCGAAGCCGTTGGAGGCGTAGTTTTCCTTCTGGTCCCACATGATCGGGATGATCTGCAACCGGTCACGCGTCCACGAGAAGGTCGCGTAATCCATGATTGAGACGAAGAAGGCGAGCAGCGGCACTGTCAATGTCAGCCGGGCAAGGCGGCCCTTACGGCTGAGCGCCGGTACCCGGCGGCGCCATAGTCGCCAGCCATAGACGAGCAGCGATAGGCCGCCAACGATGCCGACCGCCATAGCGATGGCGGTCCCCGGGCGTTCGCGCACCAGAAGCGGCATCAGCGCCACGATCTGGCGTGAATACAAGAAATCGGTCGGATAGAGCGGATCGCCGAGATAGAGCGATTTCTGATGGCCGACAAAGGCCAGCGCCAGCGTCAGCGGCGCGACGATCATCAGGCTCTGGTGGCTGCGGCCGAGCACGGCATCGAGACCGATGAGGATCAACGCGAAAATGATGATGGTGGTCCAGCCCGGCTTGAACGGCTGCAGGAAGAAGGCGACGGTGCCGGCAAAGTCGCCGCGCACGATCAGTTCGACCGCAAACACCAGAATGGCGGCAGCGAGCAGGCTGACGAGGCCATAGCGGATAACGGGCCATTTCCGGCCCGGCAGATAGCCGGTGGCCGGATCGCCTTCCAGAAACTGTGGCGCGGCCTTGCCGGCGCCTTTCCTCGTCCTTGCCAACTTACAATTCCCCCGACCATACACAAAAGCGTCATTGAGCTGTCATCGATATGTCACAAAAAGCTAGCGCCTGTGGCTGAAATAAGAAGAGCCAGCAAACGAATCGTGAGCGATTTTCATCATGAGTGATCGACAAAAAGCCTTTTGGAACAGGCACTCGGCCAGCGATGCCGAGCCGGAGCGGCTCGGATTGGGCTGATGGCGGACTTGACTTGCCCGCCTGCCTTGCGTCACAGGCAGGAAAAATCAGCCGCTTGGGAGCCACAGATGGCCGTCGCATTTACCTTTCCGGGACAGGGCAGTCAGGCCGTCGGCATGGGCAAGGACCTCGCCGACGCTTTTCCGGAATCGCGGAAGATCTTCGAAGAGGTCGACGACGCGCTCGGCGAAAACCTGTCGAAGCTGATCTGGGAAGGGCCGGAAGAGACGTTGACGCTGACCGCTAATGCCCAGCCGGCGCTGATGGCTGTGTCGCTTGCCGCAATCCACGCGCTGGAATCGCGCGGATTCTCGCTGAAGGACAAGGTCGCCTATGTCGCCGGCCATTCGCTCGGCGAATATTCGGCACTTGCCGCCGCCGGTTTCGTGTCGGTCGCCGATGCAGCCCGGCTCTTGCGTATCCGCGGCAATGCCATGCAGGCGGCAGTGCCGGCCGGCGAAGGCGCCATGGCGGCGATCATCGGGCTGGAACAGGCCGATGTTGAAGCCGCCTGCGCTGAGGCGGCCAAAGGTTCAGTTTGCCAGATCGCCAACGACAATGGCGGTGGCCAGTTGGTGATCTCCGGCGCCAGGGCGGCAGTCGAACTGGCGGCGAAGCTGTGCACGGAAAAGGGCGCCAAGCGGGCGCTGATGCTGCAGGTCTCCGCGCCTTTCCATTCGGCGCTGATGACACCGGCGGCCGAGATCATGCGCGAGGCGCTGGCCGGGGTGACGAAGAACGCGCCTTCCGTGCCCGTGGTCTCCAACGTGTCGGTCACCCCGTCCAGCGATCCGGACGCCATCGCCCGCCGCTTGGTCGAACAGGTGACCGGCCGCGTGCGCTGGCGCGAAACGGTGGAGTGGTTCGGCGCGAATGGCGTTGCGACGCTCTACGAGGTGGGCGCCGGCAAGGTGCTGTCGGGACTGGCGCGGCGCATCAACCGCGAAATCGCCACAGGCGCTGTCGGCACGGCGGCGGATGTCGAGGCGGCATTGGCGGCGTTCGCATAACCGAACCACGATTTGACCCCACCCGTGTGAAGGGTGTTCTCTTAGATCAGGAGACAAGACATGTTCGAATTGACCGGCCGCAAGGCGCTCGTCACAGGTGCATCGGGAGGGATAGGCGAGGCGATCGCCCGGGTGCTGCATGCGCAGGGCGCCATCGTTGGCCTGCACGGCACCCGCGTCGAAAAGCTGGAGACGCTGGCTGCCGAGCTCGGCGACCGGGTCAAGCTGTTTCCGGCCAACCTTTCCAACCGCGACGAGGTCAAGGCGCTCGGCCAGAAGGCCGAGGCCGATCTCGAAGGCGTCGACATTCTCGTCAACAACGCCGGCATTACCAAGGACGGGCTGTTCGTGCGCATGGCGGACGCCGACTGGGATAGCGTGATCGAGGTCAATCTGACCGCCGTGTTCAGGCTGACCCGCGAGCTCACCCATCCGATGATGCGGCGCCGGCACGGCCGCATCATCAACATCACCTCGGTGGTCGGCGTCACCGGCAATCCTGGCCAGACCAATTACTGCGCCTCCAAGGCCGGCATGATCGGCTTTTCCAAGTCGCTGGCGCAGGAGATCGCCACCCGCAACATCACCGTCAACTGCGTCGCCCCGGGCTTCATCGAATCGGCGATGACCGACAAGCTCAACGACAAGCAGAAAGAGGCGATCATGGCGGCGATCCCGACACGGCGCATGGGCACCACCGCCGAAGTCGCTTCCGCCGTCGCCTACCTCGCCTCCAACGAAGCTGCCTATGTCACCGGCCAGACCATCCACGTGAATGGCGGCATGGCGATGATTTGATAAAAGTCAGTTGCATTCACATTTGGCGTTCGTCCAGCAAACTGGCGACGTTTCGCCGTGGACCTCACCCTCTATGCATGATGCCTGCTTACCTGCCGGGCAGGTAACCTGACAGCCCCCGCAAGCCTCGTTCGAAGGCGCGTTGCAGGAGGTTTCACGACCGGTGGGAAAAGAAGAACCGGATGATCCTCTTGAACAGGAACAAACCGACATGGTCCCCCAGACGGTAGTCCGCCACAGACCGGACCAGGAACTATTTCCGCACACCTGAGGGCACTTTTTCTGAGCGTCCGCATCGTTAAAGATAGGACCGGCCTTATGCTCGTTCGGCAATCGGTGGTTCACTTCTTTTGCGTGCACCGGCAGTGCTGTCGAAATCGCGGTGACGATCAAAAGCAGGATTGCAGCAATCGAGTTTCGCATCTTTTGCCCCTCTTTTCCCACGAAGAACAGTATTCAGCTCACTGAACGTTTCGATTTCCATTTCTGGCGGTCAGAGCGTCTCGGCAGCGATGGCGCAAGCAGTCTTTTCCTCAGGTGGACCGAACTTTGCCATTGCGGCTTTTAGATCGGCTTTGTCGAGGCCAAGCTGTGCGACAAGGGAGCTTGCAAGTGTGTTCGCCTGCTCTTGCGTCATCAGCTTTTGGCCCACCGCGGTATCGATGGTCCTGCAGACCGCTCCGATTCCACCGATCGCCGAGCCACCGACTTCGCCTATGAGTCCGCCGCCCAATGCGCCTACGACTACGCCAAGGCCTAGCACCAAAACATAAGAAAAGAAGCGCAGCATCTAACCCCCTTAAGACGACAATCGGTCAGCAGGCCGCATCCGGATCGGCGGCCTTCATCGATTTGCACATCGATTCGTCGATATCTGCTTGATCTTTGCGCACAAGGTCGCTCGGCGATGTCGGCGCCGGCGCTGAATTCTCGGGACTATCGACGAGCGTGCCAACCCCATGTCCACCAATATAGTTCCCATTGGCGTCGTAGTTGGCGTTGCCATTCTTGTCGAACGCGGGTGGCCGAGACCCCGACTCGGCTTGTGTCGGACCTTTCGGAGCTGAATAGCTCACGACTGGCTGACGGTAGCCTGCATAAGGCGGCGGATTCGTTGAACTGCAACCGGAAACAACGAGTGATATTGCCGCCAGTGCGATGAGCGACTTTGTACTGCTGAGCGCAGCCTTCCGGATCATGTTCATGAAAAACAGCATAGACCGGCACAAGTTCGTTGCAAGACCTTCATCAAGTGACGTTAGGTGAACACAATATCGGTGCCTTTATTTCACTGGAGACAGGTAAAACTCGTGGGCTTTTCAGGCGACAAAAATCGTTCATTTGCCCCCGTGCGTCTGCCCGTGCCACATGTACGACTCGAACTGGGTCCGGTTGCCGCTTCCCATTTCAGGAGGAACACCTTGTGAAAAAGTTTCCATCGGCATTCTTCTCGGCGGCGTTGGTCGTCTTCCCAGGCATCTCTCTCATGCCGGCTGCGGCAGCGCCTCACACTGTAGACTGCAGTTCGGTTAAGAATAGGTATGTGGAATGCGCGGCAAGGTATGCTGCACCTGTGCTTGTTATGCAGAAATCGTCGCGCCCATGCATTCTGAACAACACATGGGGATACAACCCAGAGACAGGTTATATCTGGGTTACCGGCGGTTGCCGGGGTGTCTTCGCTGACCAGCATGGCTACCACCACGGGCAAGCCGGCGGCATGGACCCACGTGCAAGGCGGTACAGCAACCAGGGGAATTTTATCGGCTACGGCCCTTTGATCGTGGTGAAGAGAAATACGATCAACCAGAAGGTGATGATTCAAAAGAATGAACTGACAATCATCAATAATCCTCACGATACCGCACGTGTAGCGGACCCGGAGGCAACGCGCGAGATAGATTCGACGCCACAATTCGATAGGAACGGGGAACCGAATTTCGACACGGAGGGTAACTATATTGGCCCCCACGGTCTCGGCGCGTTGGTCGACGCCCCCGAGGCGGAAAGTGCGGCTTCAAGTGGCGATGATCAATCGCTGGGTCAACAGGGCAATGGGGGTGACGTTGACGGGACCGAAGACGAGGCCTGCGGCGGCGATAGCAGTCCGTGCCCTTGACCTGCTCCTGTCATGGACACTGTTCGCGAAGTAATTTTCCTTCGCGTTCGCTCCTCGTATCCGAACAGATTGCCTCACGCTATTCGACTGTATTGAATGAACTCACGATCTGATTTGGCCTGACCCGCAAACTGCGCTTTCGCCGGTCGCCCAGCGCCGTTTTCTGCGCTTCCGCGGCCCTTGGACTTGTAGGCCGGCTCCGCTCCGGCTCTCGACAAAACGCTGCTTGTCTTGGCAGAGCGAGTTATTGGGCAAGCCTCGACTGCGACACTGGAAAAGAGACCATTTCGTCTTGGACGCGCGGCGTTTTTCGTGTAATGCGGCCCGCAACCCGGCGGTTCGGGCAAAAACCGGTCCGGTGCCGTTGCGTTTCCGGCAGGACCATCTTTCAGCTTGATTAGCGGCATTCTGCCCGCTAACGAAGACAGACAACCAAAAGACGAGGATGCCCAAATGAGTGACACCGCAGAGCGCGTCAAGAAGATCGTTATCGAGCACCTTGGCGTCGATGCCGATAAGGTGACGGAGCAGGCGAGCTTCATCGATGATCTGGGCGCGGACAGCCTCGACACGGTCGAACTTGTCATGGCGTTCGAAGAAGAGTTCGGCGTCGAAATTCCCGACGATGCGGCCGAAACCATTCTGACTGTTGGCGATGCAGTGAAGTACATCGACAAGGCTTCGGCCTGACGCTATTTGCAGTCATCACCGAGGAGGACCTGCGATGAGGCGTGTCGTCGTCACGGGCCTTGGGCTGCTTTCGCCGTTCGGCATGGGCTTCGAGCATAGCTGGAAGAAGCTTCTGACCGGCCGCAGCGCAGCCAAGCGCATCACCGAGTTCGAGGTGGAGGATCTTGCCTGCAAGGTCGCCCACGTCATTCCGCGCGGCAACGGTGATAACGCCACCTTCAATCCCGAGGCCGTTCTCGAGCCGAAGGAACTGCGCAAGATCGGCGACTTCATCCTTTACGGGATCGCGGCCGCCGACGAGGCGTTGAAGGATTCGGGGTGGACGCCGAAAACGCATGAGGAGCAGTGCGCCACCGGCGTGCTGATCGGCTCCGGCATCGGTGGCATCGAAGGCATCGCCGAGAACGCGATGATCCTGAAGGAGCGCGGCCCGCGCCGCATCAGCCCGTTCTTCATCCCCGGCCAGATCATCAATCTCGTCTCCGGCCAGGTTTCGATCCGGCATGGGCTGAAAGGCCCTAACCACGCCGTTGTCACCGCTTGCTCCACCGGCGCGCACGCCATCGGCGATGCCGCCCGGCTGATCATGTGGGGCGATGCCGACGTAATGGTCGCAGGCGGCGCCGAGGCGCCGGTGACGCGGCTTTCAATTGCCGGTTTCGCTGCCTGCCGTGCACTGTCCACCGACCGCAACGACGCTCCGGAAACGGCCTCGCGTCCCTATGATCGCGACCGCGACGGCTTCGTCATGGGCGAGGGCGCCGGCGTCGTCATTCTGGAGGAGCTGGAGCATGCCAAGGCGCGCGGCGCCAAGATCTATGCCGAGGTCACCGGTTACGGCCTGACCGGCGATGCCTATCATATCACCGCGCCGGCCGAAGATGGCGACGGCGCCTTCCGCTGCATGGTAGCGGCGCTGAACCGGGCCAAGCTGACGCCCGCAGACGTCGACTACATCAACGCGCACGGCACCTCGACCATGGCAGACACGATCGAGCTCGGCGCCGTCGAGCGGCTGGTCGGCAACGCCGCGTCGAAAATATCGATGTCGTCGACCAAGTCGTCGATAGGCCATCTTCTGGGTGCGGCGGGCGCCGCCGAGGCGATCTTTTCAATCCTCGCCATTCGCGACAACATCGCGCCGGCCACCATCAATCTCGACAACCCGGAGCGCGAAACGGCGATCGACCTGGTGCCGCACAAGCCGCGCGCCCGCCAGGTCGACGTGGCGCTGTCCAATTCCTTCGGCTTCGGCGGCACCAACGCCTCGCTGGTCTTCCAGCGCTACAATGGCTGACCGGTCCGCCGACCGGCACGGCTCGCGCGTGTCGTCAATTTTGCCATATTCGCCCCTACTCTGCCCAAGGGGATTCGTTGCAAGATCAAACGGTAGGGCGCCATGAACACAAATTCGGCGGACAACGGGGAATTCGGGCAACGGTCCGCACCGTCGGGTCCGATCGTGCCGAAGACGGCCAGCGAGGCATTGCGGCCTGAAGCCGGCACACCGCCGCCCAAGCGCTCGCGCGCTTCGCGCAGCCAGTTCGTCGTGTTCATGAATTTCGTCATCTCCTTGGTGATGCTGTTGGTTCTGGCGGCCGGCTTTGCATTGTATTTCGGCAAGCAGGAATTCAACGAGCCCGGCCCGTCGGCCAATGCCGACACCTTCCTGGTCAAGCCGAACACCGGCGTCCAGGAAATTGCCGAGCAGCTCGAGCGGCGCGGACTGATCAGCGACGCGCGCATCTTCCGCCTTGGCGTGCGTGCGTTTGGCAATGATTCTGCCCTGAAGGCCGGCGAATACGAGATCAAGCCGCAGGCCTCCATGCGCGACATCATGGAGCTGCTGACGAGCGGCAAGTCGGTGATGTATTCGCTGACCGTCCCCGAGGGACTGACCGTGGAGCAGGCGCTGCAGCGCATCGCTGATCAGGCAGCGCTCGACGGCGATATGCCGGCGACCATTCCACCCGAGGGCAGCCTTGCTACCGACACGTTGCGTTTCACTCGCGGCGCGACACGCCAGCAGATGGTCGACAAGCTTTTGGCGGATCAGAAGAAGCTGGTCGACGACGTCTGGCAGCGGCGCGCTCCCGATCTGCCTCTGGCCAATGTCGATGACTTCGTCATCCTGGCTTCGATCGTCGAGAAGGAGACGGGCAAGGGCGACGAACGTTCACGGGTCGCCGCCGTCTTCCTCAACCGGCTGGCCAAGGGCATGCGGCTGCAGTCCGATCCGACCATCATCTACGGCCTGTTCGGCGGCAAGGGCAAACCCGCCGACCGCCCGATCTACCAGTCGGACATCAAGAAGCCGACGCCCTACAACACTTATCTGATCAATGGCCTGCCGCCGACGCCGATCGCCAATCCCGGCCGTGCGGCGCTGGAAGCGGTGGCCAACCCGTCGAAGACCGACGACCTTTATTTTGTCGCCGACGGCACCGGCGGTCACGTCTTTGCTGCAACGCTCGCCGAGCACAACGAGAACGTCGCCCGCTACCGGGCTCTCCAGAAGAAGCTTGCCGATGAAGCCGCCAAGGCCGGCGCTGCCAAGGCCGACGCCGCCAAAGTGGAAGGTCAGACCGATGCGCCGGTGGACGGCGACACGGGAGCGGCGCAGTAGCGCCGGACGGTTCTGGGATCGTCCCTCCGGTTCGTTTGACGGCAGGGACCTGCCGATTTTTTTATCCGGAGCGCCTTGCGTCCGATTCGGCGCGAAAAGGCGCTCCAGCACTTTGAAACCGCATGATCTGGCCGGAATCGCTTCCGGGGTCATGCGCCAGGGGGTCGCAAGGGCAACATGAATTTGCAGAGCATGACCGGTTTTGCACGGGCTGTCGCCGAACATGACGGCACGTCGATCGCCTGGGAGGTCAAGTCGGTCAACGGCAAGAGCGTCGAGGTCAGGCTGCGGCTGCCGCAGGGCCTTGAGCGACTGGAGCCGGCCGTCAGACAGACGGTGAAAAAGCGCTTCTCGCGCGGCAATTTCCAAGCAACGCTGACCGTCGGCCGCGCCGCCGGCCAGCAGGCGCAGCCCGTGGTCAACGAGGCCTTCCTGAGGGATCTGGCGGAGTTGGCCAAGCGGCTGCAGGAGCAGTTCGGCGCAGCGCCGGCGACAGCCGACGGGCTGCTTTCGCTACGCGGCGTGCTCGACATCCCCGAAACCACCGAAACCGAAGAGGCGCGGGCGGCGCTCGACAGCGCGATTCTCTCGGCGCTCGAAGTAGGGCTGGGCGGACTGGAGCAGGCACGCCAGGGCGAGGGCGCCGCCCTACGCTCGCTGCTGTCCGGCCATATCGACGCCATCGAGGCTCTGACGCTGCGCGCCGAGGCCGATCCGTCGCGCGAGCCGGCGGTGATCCGCGAACGGATTGCCGAGCAGGTTCGGCTGTTGATGGATGCCTCCGCCAATCTCGACGCCAGCCGGTTGCATATGGAAGCGGCGTTCCTGGCGACCAAGGCCGACATCCGTGAGGAGATCGACCGGCTGAAGACGCATGTGGCGTCCGGCCGGGTTCTGCTGGCAGGCGGCGGCGCCATCGGCCGCAAGCTCGATTTTCTGGCGCAGGAATTCAACCGCGAATCGAATACGCTGTGTTCGAAATCGAACGCCGCTGCGGTCACCGCCATCGGGCTGGAGCTGAAGGCGGTCGTCGACCAGTTTCGCGAACAGGTCCAGAATCTGGAGTAACCCTGATGGTCGCCAAAGAGCCTGTGGTTGCTAAGGATTTGGGTTCCCGCATTCGTCGCCGGGGTCTGATGCTCGTGCTGTCGTCGCCGTCCGGTGCCGGCAAGTCGACGATTGCGCGCAACCTTCTGGAAAGCGATTCCAGCCTCGAACTGTCGGTCTCCGTCACCACGCGGCCGCGCCGCGGCAGCGAGATCGAGGGCGTCCATTATCATTTCCGCACCATGCGTGAGTTCGAGCGGCTGCGCGATTCAGACGAGCTGCTCGAATGGGCCGAAGTGCATGGCAATTGCTATGCGACGCCGCGTGAGCCGGCCGAACTGGCGCTGGCACAGGGCCGCGACATGCTGTTCGACATCGACTGGCAGGGTGCCCAGCAGCTCAAGGAGAAGATGCGCGCCGATATCGTTTCCATCTTCATCCTGCCGCCCTCGATGAAGGAATTGAAGGCGCGACTGAAGCGCCGTGCCGAGGACCAGGAATCGGTGATCGAGACGCGTCTGAAGAACGCCCGCAACGAGATCGAGCACTGGAAGGAATATGATTTCGTCATCATCAACGACGATCTCGATCGTGCCTTCGCCGAAGTGCGCGGCATCGTCATCGCCGAGCGGCTCAGGCGCGACCGCCGGCCCGGCCTGTTCGATTTCGTCTCGGGCCTGCTCGACGAGAAGACGGATTAGGCGCCTTCCTTCTCCCCGTAAACGAGGAGAAGAGCTACACTGCGTTGGTCAACCGCACGAATTCTTCGATATCAAGCGTTTCGGCGCGCCGCGTCGGATCGATGCCGGCGCGCGTGAGCAGGGCTTCGCCGCCGAGGCCCTTGACGCTCTGGCGCAGCATTTTGCGGCGTTGGCCGAAGGCCGCTTCGGTGACGCGGCTGAGCTTCTTGACCTCGGCGGGCAGGGGACTTGCCCGCGGCACCAGATGCACCACCGACGACACCACCTTGGGCGGCGGCGTGAACGCTTGCGGCGGCACGTCGAAAGCGATCTTTGCTTCCGTCCGCCAGCCTGCCAGCACACCCAACCGGCCATAGGCATCGCTGCCGGGGCGGGCGACGATGCGCTCGGCCACCTCGCGCTGGAACATCAGCGTCATCGATGCGTAGAAAGGCGGCCAATCGGCAACGGTCAGCCAGCGCACCAAAAGCTCGGTACCGATGTTGTAGGGCAGGTTGGCGACGATCCTCACAGATCCGTTGCCCCCAAGCGCCCCTTGGGCAAGCGCTGCAAAATCCGTCTTCAGCGCATCGCCGGCAATGATCTCCAAACGGCCCGGATAGTGATCCGACACCTCCGCGAGCGCCGCCAGGCAGCGCTCGTCGCGCTCGATGGCGATGACCCGACCAGCGCCGTGGGAAAGCAGCGCCCGGGTTAGGCCGCCGGGACCCGGACCGACCTCGATCACCGTGGCGTCCGTCAGGTCGCCGGCGGTGCGCGCGATCTTGCCGGTCAGATTGAGGTCGAGCAGGAAATTCTGGCCAAGCGCCTTTTTCGCCTGCAGCCCATGGCGTTCGATCACCGCGCGCAACGGCGGCAGCCCGTCGATGCTCATGCGACCGCTCTCATGCAAAGCCTCATGCGATGGCAGCCTTCGTCCCGGTGTCGGCAAGCCTGCGGGCGAGCCTTAGCGCCGCGATCAGGCTGTCGGCCCGGGCTATGCCCTTGCCGGCGATATCGAAGGCGGTGCCGTGATCCGGGGAGGTGCGGATGAAGGGCAGGCCGAGCGTGACGTTGACCGCCTCGTCGAAAGCCAGCGCCTTGGCCGGGATCAGCGCCTGGTCGTGGTACATGCACAGCGCCACATCGTAGCCGGTTCGGGCGCGGGCATGGAACAGCGTGTCGGCCGGCAGCGGCCCGAAAGCATCGATGCCTTCCGCCCTCAGCCTGTCGATCGCCGGGCGGATGATGTGCTCGTCCTCCGCGCCCATCGCGCCGCCTTCGCCGGCATGCGGATTGAGGCCGGCAATGGCAAGCCGAGGCTTGGCGATGCCGAAACGATGTTCGAGGTCGGCGGCGGTGATGCGGGCGGTCGCAACGATCAAGTCCGTCGTCAGCGCTTTCGGCACCTCGCTCAACGCAATATGGATGGTGACCGGGACCGTGCGCAATTCGGGACCGGCAAGCATCATCACCGGCATTGCTTCGGCGCCGGTGTGGAGCGTCGCCAGATGCGCCAGATACTCGGTATGGCCGGGGAAACGGAAGCCGGCATCGTAGAGCGGCTTCTTGGCGATTGGGCACGTGACGACCGCCGCTGCGCGGCCGCCGAGGCAGTCGTCAACAGCGCGGTCGATTGCCTCGATGATGCCGGCGGCGTTGGCTGTGTCTGGCCGGCCGGGGTCGTCGACGAAGCGGGCGACTAGCGGCACGACGGGCAGGGCGCGTGTAAAGACGCGCGCCGCTTCGGCTGGCATTGTCTCCGTGATTGGCATATCGGCGACGAGCCGGCGCGCCCGTGCGGAAACCAGCGCCGGATCGGCGAGAAGATAGAAGGGCGGCACACCGGCGCTGTCGCGCGCCTGCCAGGCGGCAATGGCGATCTCCGGCCCGATGCCGGACGGATCGCCGACGCTCAACGCCAGCGGAAGCTGTATCTCTGGCACGCCCAGGGTGTCTTAGCGCTCGACGATGCGGGCTTTCTTCCGCAACTCCTCGACGTACTTCTTGGAGAGCTCGTCGGCGTCCTTGCCGGTTGCGCCTTCGCTCTGGAACACCATCTGGGCGGCCTTGTCGTCGGACACTTCGCGTGACGAGCAGATGCCGATGAACTCGACCCCGCGATCCGTCTCGCGTGTGCTGGTGGCACCCCCGACCTTGGTGGCTTTGATCTGGTCGGCCCATTCCGGCGGCAATTGCGGCGCCAGCACCCGGCCGAGATCGCGAACGGTGACGTCGATCAGGCCCTTGGCAAATTCGCGCGAGGTGTTGCAGCCGTTGAAGCGGGCGCGCATGGCGTCAGCCTCGCGCTTGCGCTTGGACAGCGTAGCGCTGCGCTCGGCCGCCGGCACGACGAAGATGACTTGCTGCAGCATGTATTCCATGGCGGTCGGCTTGGCGCCGCCCTTGTCGAGCATGCGCCTGACTGCGTCCTGCTCGCTCATGGCGCCGCCGCCGCTCTCGGAGCGATGGCGCGCGGTCAGCGCCTGATTCCAGGCCATCTGGGAGCGGATGAACTCCTTGAAATGCTCCTTGCCGACGCCGGACTGCGCCATGACGCCATCGAGTTGCTTGAGCTGCATCTTGTTGGTCGTGGCAAAGCGCTGATAGGCGGCGTCGACCTGGGCGTCGCTGATGCGGATGCCGAGACGCTTGGCTTCGGCGACGCGCAGCGTCTGCTCGATCATCTCGTCGGCGGCGTCGCCTTTCTTGCGCTGCAGGCGCAGGAAGGCAGCCCGATGCTGGATGTCGCCGGTGGTGATCGGTACGTTGTTGACGACGTATTTGATCTGACTGGCGAAAGCCGGCGGCGTCATCATGGTGATCGAGGCCGAGGTCGCCGCCACCAGCAGCGCGAACCCTGCCGAAAAGAGGTATTTCCTCATCGAAAGCATCCCAATTCTATCTCGGTTCCGGCCCAATTCTATCTCATTATGAGGGAGCTGAAACCCGTGCCTGCCCTATGCGGCGAAACGATGTCGTTAGAGCGACGTGCGTCCACTTGGGCGCACAAGGTACTCTCTAAACACTTTGAATCTACGCATCGTGCTTTCCGAAAATCAATTCCGACTTTCGGGCCGATACGTTGGCGTCTGTTCCGGCCGTCTGCTGCTGGCCAGCCGTCTGCTACTGGCTAGTGTCTGCTACTGAATGGTGTCGATGGAGCTTTGTGACGAGCCGAAATCGCCGAGCGTGCGGAACGACAAGTTGAAACCGATGTTCTGCGACACTTCCTTGGTCTCCAGGTCGCGGGATTCTGAGAACGTCATCAAATAGGTGAAGCATGAATCACTATAGGCAAAGCCGACCCCGTCCTTGACCAGGACACTTTGCTCCAGATCGTAGGTGCCGGTGCCGAAGACACGCCAGTTCTCGGCAAGTTGCGTCGAGGCGCCGAGCGTGACCTCATGGCGATCGGTCGTGAAGCCATAGAGCGGCTGCGCCTGGATGAAGGCATATTTGGCGCTGAGCGAAATCGGCAGGCCGGAATAGGCTGCTTTCACCTCGGCGCGGCGAACCTCAAGGCTCTGCTCGTCGAAACGGCCGCTGACCGAGCCGGAAACTCCGCTGGGGCTATTGAAGCCGACGAGGCCGACATAGTCGGAGGTCTCGGTCTCAAGACCGGAATCGGCTCCAACATTGACCAGATCCGGCGAATCGAAGGAGTTGCGACCGCCCAGCTGGTAGGATTGGCCGAACAGCGCGTTGGTGCTCCAGCCATTGTCGTAGGCGCCGGAATAGCGCAGCCCGACATTGGCGCGCGTGCCGCCTTCCATGCGATCGTAGCCGGAGAACTTGTCACGCTCGAACAATGTCGTGGCGTCGAAGACGAAGCTCTGGGCGTCCTCGTTGGGGACAGCGAGGCCACCGACATATTGCTCGTTCGGACGCACGAACACCTGCGCCATCGGCTCGAAGATGTGGCTGGAGCTGGTCGACGAGAACAGCACCGGCCAGCGCATTTCCAGCCCGGCGGTCGCCATGTAGCGGGCGAGTGATGTCCGCATGTCATCGCTGGCATTTATCTCCGGGTTCATCGCCATCTGGTTGATGGCAGTGAGCGAGGCCGAGGACGCATTCACATAACCGACGTCGCCGCGCAGCGCCAGCAGCGGCGTCAGCAGCAGCCCGCCATCAGTGGTGAAGGTGCGCTTCCATTCCGCTTCGGTGGTGAGGCGGCCCGACTGGCCCTCGATGCCGCGGACATTATTGACGGACGCAGCGTTGTTCGGATCGGAAAGGATCCTATCCAGCCTTTCACGGCTGATGGCCTGTGCGTTGACATTGAACGACAATTGCCCGCCGCCCACAGCCATGTCGGGGATGTAGGCGTAGTCGAGCGAAGGCAGCACCCAGGGCTGCTTGCCGGCGCGCGCGGTCGGATCGTCAGGGAGCGTCTTTTCCTGGACCTCGAAGCGCATGGCGCGCACGTCGAAATAGTTGCGGCCGTTGAGGCCTGTCAGGTAGATCGAGGAGCGGTGCACGCTCTCGTTGAAGTCTTCGATGGCGTAGGTGCGCGAGAAGTTCTTGTCGGTCTGCAACAGGACATCCCAGCCGAAGTCCCAGCGCGGATTGATGGCGAACTGACCCTTGGTGCCCATCATGCCGCGGAACTTGTTCGGGTCGCCGGCCGAACCTGAATCGACATTGTTGCCGTGGCTGTCGATGAATTCGTCGGGGTCCTCTTGCCGGATGCCGGCGACCTTCAGGCTGTACTGGCCGTTGTTGAAGCGCTGGCGCCACTCGGCCTCGCCGAGGAAGCCTTGCTTGGTGTAGCCGCTGCCGGTGACGGTGAGGTCGTAGGTTGGTGAGAGCGCGAAATAATAGGGGACTTTGACGCCGACGCCGAGCTCGCTCTTGTAGGCAATGCCGGGAATCAGGAAGCCGCTCTTGCGCTTAACGGTAGGGTCGGCAATCTCGAAGGCCGGCAGATAGGCAAGCGGAAAGCCGAAGAACTCGAAATTCGAATTCTCGAAGCGAACCGTCTTCTTCTCGCCGTTCCAAATGATCTTTCTGGCTTTGATGCGCCAGGTCGGCGCTTTGTCTGGTTGGTCCTCGCACGGCTCGCAAGCCGTGTACACGCCGTTGTGGAACGTCGTCAGCACGCCGCCCATGCGTTCCGCGCTTTCGGCGGCGAAATATGCCTTGTCGACGGTTTCGACACGCAGCGCGTTGACGAAGCCATCAGCGAAATCGTCGGTGATGTCGACATGCTGCGAATAGATCTTGGTGCCGTCGCTGTTGATGACCTCGACATTGCCGCTGGCGACGAGGCGCTTGGTGTTGCGATTGTACTCGACCCGCTGGGCGACAAGGCGGTTGCCGCCATAGTCGATCTGGACGCCGCCGACGGCCGTTACTGTCTGGTTGTCGTTGTCATAGACCAGCGTATCCGCCGCCAGCAGCATTTGCGAGCCAGCGGGGACGTCGGCTGCCATGTCGCTGATATCCTGGGCAGAAGCCGGAATATTCGGGACGACGCAAGCGAGCAGGCATGCCAAGGCGCTCGCCCCATAGAGGCGCGCCAAACCGGCCTGCCTATGGATGCGCAAAACCGCCCCCCTCACTAGCCGTCTTCCTTGTACAGCAAGAAAGTCACCCCGAAGAACATAGCCACGACAACCGGAACCCATGCAGCCACGACTGTGGGTACGAATCCCGCCACGCCGAATGCCTTGACCAGCACCGTCACGACATAAAGCAGAAACCCAGCCAGGACGCCACCCAGAATCATCGTCGCGGATTGTCCCATCCTCGCAAATCGCATCGACACCGTTGCGGCAATCAGCGTCATGGCGACGAGAAGGAACGGCAGCGCCACCAGCGAATCAAACTGCATGGCAAAGGCATTTGCCTTGAGGCCGAAGGAGCGGGCAACCTCGATCTTGCTGGGCAGATCGTAGAAAGGGATGGTTTCCGGGCGCGCCAGCCGCTCTTGCACGAATTCGGGCTTGAGATTGGTCGACACCCGGTCGCTTGCCACCGATTGGATGTTGCCGTCCCGGAAAACCTTGACGTCCTGCAGTTCCCAGTAGCCATCGCGCAAAAAGGCGTGCGCCGCGTCCTTGCGTTCGACGATGTCGCCTTGCGGGCTGAGGACGAAGAAGACGGCATCGGCCATCTCGAGGCCCTGATTGAGAATGGCGCGCGCGCCGATGATGGTATCGCCGGTACTGGTTTTCTGCCGGATCCAGGGCTCGGCGTCGGCCGACACGGCGTTCGACTTGCCGGAGCGGAGCTGGGTTTCGATCTTTTCGGACCAGGAAAACGCATGCGCGGCGATCGGATTGATGACGCCGACCGACAACACGCCGAACAGCAGCGCCCCGATGCAGCACGGCAGCAGGAATTGCCATGCGGACACGCCGGCGGAACGCGCGATGACCAGTTCATATCTGCGATTGAGCGAGACCAGCGTCGCCATCGCCGAGAATAGCCCGACGAACGGCACCGTCTGCAGCATGATCATCGGCATCCTCAGCGCTGAAATGGCGAACGCCGTCCCGTAGGTGAAGCCCGGCAAGCCGGTCGTGCGACCGGAAAGCTCGGTGAAGTCGATCAGGAACACGAGCGCCAACAGGCCGATGAAGAACCAGATGGTGATCGTCACGTAGCGGAAGAAGAAGTATCTACCCAGGGTCCAGCCCATTAGCGTGTCCAGCCCATTAGCCGGCCCCTTGGCCAGAAGCGCCACGCCTGGCGAAGCGAAGCTTGATGGCGCTCCAGCCGTCACTGAAGCGACCGGCGAAATTCGTCATCCAGTCGGCCCAGGCGACCGGCAGCTCCATGGTCCGGTTGGAGACTATGAACCATGTCGCGACCGCGGACGCCACGATAGGAACGCCGTAGACCATATAGGCATATTGCGGAACGTTGTCGGCTTTACCGGCGGCAAAGAAACCAAGCCAACGTACGAAAAGCGCAATCGCGATGGCCGTGATCAGCGGATGGATGCGCGCCTCGCGATGGGATCGCGCATCTCCCGCGACCGCAAGCGCGATCAGCGCGAAGACAAGTGAATAGGACCATTCGGAAAAACGCTGGTTGAGCTCGGCCAGATACCTGTTCGGCTTTTTTTGGAACGCCTTGTCGTTCGGACTGGGATTGAGCAGGTATTGGGTCGTCCGGTCCTTCGGCAAAAGCAACACGTCCGATGAGGCCGACATGAAGGCGGACAGGTCGAAGGCATAGGAGGTGAATCGGATGACCGAAAGATCGCCGGTCAGCGTTTCGCGATGGATGACGCCGTCGTTCATCATCAGCACCTTCTCGTCGCCGCTTTCGATGATGGCTCCGGTCTTGGCGTAGTAGATGAGGTTAACGCCTTCTTCGCGCGAATCGGCGACGAAGATGCCGCCGAGGCGGTTGTCCGGAAGCCGCTCGCCAATCTGCAGGAACAGGCCGTCGTCAATCTTGCGAAAGGTGCCTTCCTGGATGATCAGCGACAACAGATCGGCACGCGACGACGCCACCAGCTGGCGGTTTTTCTGGCGTGCATACGGATCGACGCCGTTGTCGACGGCGAACGACAAGACGCTGGCCGCCAGCGCCAGCAGCATGATCGGCCTGACGATGGTCCAGCGCGAGGCGCCCGCGGCGTTCAAGACGGCAAGCTCAGAATCGGAATTCATCGCGCTCAGCGTCTGAGCGACGGCGACCACCAGGGCGAAGGGCACGACGATCGGGATGATCGACGGAATGATCAGCGCAGCGACCTCGAAGAAGGTCAGCGCCGACTGGCCGCTGTCGGTGACGAGATCGATGCGGGCGAGCACCTGCGTCGTCCACACGATCGCCAGCGTCCAAATAAGCGCTGCCAGGAACACCGCCAGCGCGCGACGCATGATGTAGCGTTCAACGACCTTCATAAAGGCTTTTCTCGATTTTGCCGAACGGCATCATGCCTCCAGACAAAGTAGTCGTCCGGCGACGCCTGCACAACCGGTCCCGTTTGGCGGTTCGATCTGGTTTCCCGTCCCACATCGTTATTCCCGGTGGCCGGAGTGTCGGCGGCAATGGATAAGAAAGGGCGAACATCGATGGTTAACAACAGGTTGCGGCAGGAAAGCGGGGCCGTGCCGCGACGAATCGCCGTCGATTCCATCCGCCATATGGGATCTGATTCCGGCAAAGTCTTGCCAAATGCCGGAAAACGACCAAATGTCGCGCCGATCACGGTCATGGCCGCCGTGGCCGCGACGGGTACAGACATGGAAGCAGAAGTAACAGAATTGCGCGGTCAAACCGGCCAGGAATCGATTTTTCACGGTGCGATCGTGATCGGCGCCGGCGCGGCGGGGCTGGCCGCCGCCCATGCGCTGAAAAAGGCCGGCGTGCCGACGCTTGTCCTGGAAAAGGAAAGGCGGCTTGCCGAGCCCTGGTACCGGCGGCACGAACGGTTGCATCTCAATTCGCATCGCGATCTCTCGACGCTGCCTGGCGTCGACTATCCCGCAGGCACCCCCGCCTTTCCCCACAAAACAGCAGTCATCCGCCACCTGAACGATTTCAGCCAGGCGCACAATCTGCCGATCCGGCTTGGAGTCGCTGTCGAGGAGATCGCGTTCAACGGCGATCAATGGACCGTTGAGACCAGTGCCGGGCCCCTGCCGGCGCATCATGTCGTCGTTGCCACCGGGCGCGACCGGCAGCCGTTCATTCCGCAGTGGAAGGGCGCCGACGACTTTGCCGGCCGCATCATGCATTCGGCGGATTTTGGCAAAGCCGAGGATTATGCGGGAAAAAAGGTGCTGGTTGTCGGCGCTGGCAATTCGGGCTTCGACGTGCTCAATCATCTGGCGGGGGCGAACGCCGCCTCTATCTGGCTGTCGGCGCGCAACGGCCCCTCGCTGCTGCCCAAACGCATCGGCAAGATCGCCGTCCACAGGCTTTCGCCGTTCTTGGCGCGATTGCCGGTTTGGCTCGCCGATGCGGTGATGGCGGCAACGCAGCGCCTGGTTTTCGGCGACCTCACGAAGTTTGGCCTGCCGCCCGCGTCCTCGGGGGGCGCAAGCCGCCTGACCGACGACTACACTGCGATCGCCACCGACGACGGCGCCGTTCGCGCCATCAAGGCCGGTCAGGTCGTGATACTGCCGCAGGTAAGGGAATTTACCCGCGACGGCGTCATCCTCGACAACGGCAACCTGATCGCTCCCAATATCGTCATCGCGGCGACCGGCTACCGCACCGGGCTCGAACGCATGGTTGGCAAGCTCGGCGTCCTCGACGGCAGGGGCGTTCCCCTTTTCAACGGCGGCGAGACCGACCCGAAATTGCCCGGCCTGTGGTTTACCGGCATGCGGCCAAGCATTCGCGGTTGCTTCGCCAATGCCCGAATTCAGGCCAAGGCAATCGCGCAGCAGATCGTCAGGCAGAGGCGATGAACTGAAAAATAGGGTGGTGCTTGCGGTCGGAAACGGCCAAGTATCGGGTTTCGTCAAGGCACTCTTCCAAAACCCAACGCCGTTCCCGAAAGCAGGACATGATGACTTCGAGACCTTCGATCGCCTTCGCCAAATTCGCAGCGCCCAAAAAGGGCAGTGTCTTCGTGCTGGCGGCCAACGATGGCGGTCTCGGCGATGCGGCAAAGGCTTGCGATCCGGCAAAGACCCTGGAGCGGGCGTTTCCGGTGGCCGACTTTTCCGGCAAGTTCGCCAGCCTGGTCGAAGTGCTGGCGCCGGAGGGCACATCGCTCGACCGGCTGGTGGCGGTCGGCGCCGGCAAGGTCTCGGGGCTCGACGACTATGCCTGGCTGAAGCTCGGCGGCACGATCGCTGCATCCTTGCGCAAGGCCACCGAGGTGACCGTCGTGCTCGATCTGCCGGATGCTGACGTCGGCGGCAGGCAAGCGGCACAGCTTGCCGCGGGCATCCTTCTGCGCAGCTATACCTTCGACAAGTACAAGACGAAAAAGGACAATGGCGACGGCCAGCGCGATGGCAAGAAGGCCGAGCCCAAAAAGCCGGTCAAGGTGACCATCCACACCACCGATCCGGCGGCGGCGAAAAGGGCCTTCGCCGACGAGGTGGCGGTGATCGACGGGGTGCTCCTGGCGCGCGACCTGGTCAACGAACCGGCCAATATACTCGGGCCGGTGGAATTCGCCGCCCGCGTCAGCGAACTGGAAGCGCTCGGCGTCACGGTCGAGATCCTGGTCGAGAAGGATATGAAGAAGCTCGGCATGGGCGCGCTGCTCGGCGTTGCGCAAGGCTCGCCGCGTGGCGCCCGCATAGCCGTCATGCGATGGAACGGCGGCAAGGCCAAGGACAGCCTGGTTGCCTTCGTCGGCAAGGGTGTCACTTTCGACACCGGCGGCAATTCGATAAAGACGGCCTCCGGCATGGAGGACATGAAGGGCGACATGGGCGGCGCGGCCGCCGTGACAGGGCTGATGCACGCGCTGGCCGCGCGCAAGGCCAAGGCCAACGTCGTCGGCATCATCGGGCTAGTGGAAAATGCCGTCGACGGCCACGCGCAGCGTCCCGGTGACATCGTCACCTCGATGTCGGGTCAGACCATCGAGGTGCTCAACACCGACGCCGAAGGCCGCCTCGTTCTGGCCGACGCGCTGTGGTATTGCAACGATCGCTTCCAGCCGAAATTCATGGTCAATCTGGCGACGCTGACCGGCGCCACCATGGTCGCGCTCGGCCAGCACTATGCCGGGCTGTTCTCCAACGATGACGAATTGGCGAACAGGCTGACGAGCGCCGGGCAGGCGACGCAGGAACGAGTGTGGCGGATGCCGCTCGGCGCCGAATACGACAAGCTGATCGATTCGAAAAATGCCGACATGAAGAACATCGGCGGCCGCTACGGCGGCGCCATCATCGCGGCGCAGTTCTTGCAGCGCTTCGTCAAGGATACGCCCTGGGCGCATCTCGACATCGCCGGCACCGCGATGGGCGCGCCGTCCAGCGAGATCAACCAGTCATGGGCCTCCGGCTTCGGCGTCAGGCTGCTCGACCGACTGATGCGCGACAATTACGAGGGGTGAGGCCTTTCAAGGCGCAATCATGGCTGACGTCCTATTCTATCACCTGACCGAATCGACGCTGGAGGATGCACTGCCCGGCCTGCTCGAGCGCAGCGTCGATCGCGGTTGGCGCGCCGTGGTGCAGGCCGGCACCGAGGAGCGGCGCGACGCGCTGGACCAGCATCTGTGGATATTCAGAGACGATTCGTTCCTGGCGCACGCGACGGACCGCGAATCCCATCTGGCCGAGCAGCCGATCCTTTTGACCACCGGCCAGGACAATCCGAACGAGGCGCAGATACGCTTCCTGGTCGACGGCGCGGCGCCGCCGGAGCTTGGTAGTTATGAGCGCGCCGTGTTCCTGTTCGACGGCCACGATGCGGCCCAGGTCGAGGCGGCGCGCATGCACTGGAAGACGATGAGGGAAGCCGGCCACGCGGTTACCTACTGGCAGCAGACTTCAGATCGGCGCTGGGAACGCAAGGCGTAAAGCTGCCGCCTTGGCTATCGTCAACCTGGGACCAGATAGCCGAGCAATCGGGTCGCGATGCCGAATAAAGAGCATCGGACCAAAAGTGGAAGAACCCTGAAAGGGTGGTTTGCTGATCGTTGAGACGCGCTACAGCTGAAGCCGTTCAGCCAATTCAATGAAGTCGTTGGCCACCAGATCCCAGGCCTGATCGGGGTACAAGTCCGTGGTCTGCGCTAACCCGTGCTCGGTCGGACGCGGGACAAAGGCTGTTCGCAATCCGCATGCCCGAGCCGCAGCAAGGTCGCCATTGTGAGCGGCCACAAGACAGATCTCATCTGGCTTCATTGCCAGGACGTCGGCGGTGCGAAGATAGGCTTCCGGCATCGGCTTGTACGCTTGGACGACTTCGGCGCCGAGGATCGCATCCCAGGGAATGCGACTGCGCTTCGCCATGTTGAGCATGAGGGCGATGTTACCGTTCGAGAGTGGCGCGATGATATAGCGGGCCTTCAGCCGTGTGAGGCCGGCCACCGCGTCCGGCCATGGCTCCAATCGGTGCCATGCCAGGTTCAGTTCGTCCATCTCGGACGCCGGCACCGAAGCCGGGTCGATCCCGAATTCTGGCAAAACAGCTTCCAGATTCTCCCGATGCAGCACGTCGAGCCGTGTAAAGGGCCGCCGGCCGCTGCGCACCTCCTCCATCGCTGGGGAGTAACGGCGGCGCCACGCATCCGCGAAAGCGGTAGGAATGGCCGTTCCGGCTCCATGCCGCTTCAGGAACGGTTCAGCTTCGCGCGCCACGCCGCTGCGCCAATCGACGACAGTGCCGAACACGTCGAATACCAAGGCACGTGCACCATCCAATGGCATCACATTCGGCTCCTTGATCCGCACACTGCGTCTTGGCATGGATCGGCCTGAGGAGTCGACCGCACGGTCCCCGGTCGGAAACGGGCTGGTTCGCCAACTCAGCTTGCCCTTCATGGATTAACCGGCCGTCGATCTTCTGGCAGCACCGGTTCCGTGTTCTCGACCTCATCGCCGTCATCTGCCTGTCAAAAAAGTGTCAGGTGAGCTGGAATAGGCCTTGGCTTGGCCCGTTAACCCGCCATCTCAACCGGAGATGGAAGGTGCTTCCATGCTGCATAGCGTTCCCACGACGACAGCGACAGTCGGTGCATTCGCCGATGCCGAAGGACGGCAGGCATGGTTGTTCCGGCCACTATCACCCAGATTGGTCATCGGCTTGCTTTCCCTGCAAGCTTGCACCTTTGTCATTCTTTACGGATTGGACGGACTGCCGATCGAAGGGCGGCTGTCGCTCTCGGTCTTCGCCGGAGTCCTGATCGCCTGGGTAGTGCTCGGCCTGCCCGACATGCCTGTGGCGCTCGCCGGCGCGCTTGCCCTTGTTGTTTCGGGTGCGGTCGACGAAGAGGCCCTCTTTGCCACGCTCGGCAGCGAAATCATCTGGCTCCTGATTGCCGCTTTCGTCATGGCGTCGGTCATGCGCAGCAGCGGTACCGCCGAACGCCTGGCAGCCGTCGCGCTGACGCGCTGCAGGACGGTTTCCCGAATGTTCTGGGGCGCGACGCTGGTCATTGCGCTGACCGCCTTCGTGATTCCTTCTACCTCAGCCCGCGCGGCGATCCTCATGCCGTCTTCTTCGGTCTTTCGAGTGCGATCGGCAGACCATCCGTGACCAGAGGGCTCGCGCTTCTGTTTCCCTCCGTCATCTTGCTCTCAGCCTGTGCTTCGCTGACCGGAGCTGGCGCACATCTGATTGCCGCCGATTTCATGAGGCGTGTCAGCGACACAGACATCGGCTTCGCCCACTGGGCGCTTCTCGGCGGGCCGTTCGGGTTCGTCACGAGTCTGCTTGCCTGCGGCCTGATCCAACTTCTGTTTCTGTCCGCCGAAGACCGCAGGGCCGCGATCGGCACGCTACCGGTCAGGCACCGTTCAAATTCATGCAGCGATGCTACCGTGCTGACAATCATGGGCGCGACCGTCCTGCTTTGGGCGACGAACGCGCTGCATGGACAGAATATTGCCGTCATCGCGCTCGTCGGTGCCTTGCTTGCCGCTTCCAAGCCGGTGTCGGGGATTTCGCTTAAAGAGGCGCTTAAGGGTGTCGAGTGGAACCTGCTTCTGTTCCTCGCGGCCACGCTTTTGATCGGCGAGGCGCTGCTCACCTCTGGCACCGCACGCTACCTCGTCGACCAGACGCTTGCGGCGCTCGGCGGCCACCTGTCATTGGCCCCATGGATGGTCATCGCCATCGCTGCCGTGATCTCAAGCCTGGCACATATCGTGATTATGTCTCGCACTGCGCGCGCGAGCGTCCTCATCCCAGCGGTTGCCTTGCCGTTTTCGGCGTTCGGCGTCGATCCATCGGTCCTGATCTTCGTGACGACGATCGGCAGTGGCTTCTGTCAGACGCTGATGGTCTCGGCAAAGCCGGTTCTCCTGTTCGGTTCTGCGGAGGCCCTGACCTTCACACAGGCAGACCTCCTCCGGCTGGCTCTGTTCCTCTTGCCGCTCTTCGTCGCTCTGCTCGTCGCCTTCTCCTTGTTCGTCTGGCCGCTCCTTGGCCTGCCGATCGAAACACTTTCCGCAATGCCCGCCAAGGCATGACTTTCGCCTGTTATTTTAGAAAGGAAACCAAAATGTCGATGACGATCCTGATTGCGCCTTCCGGTTTCAAGGAGAGCCTGACTGCTGATGAAGCGACGGCGTGCATCGCTGCCGGAATTCTACGGGCGATGCCGGACGCGACCATCCTCAAGGCGCCGATGGTCGATGGCGGGGAGGGCTTCACCAACACGCTGGTCAATCTGACCGGTGGCACGCTGCACCGGTTATCCGTCACTGGCCCGGTGGGGGACCCGGTAGACTCCTTCATCGGATTCATGGGTGGTCAGCCAGTCCGCACCGCCGTGATAGAAATGGCCGCAGCGGCGGGCCTGCGTCTCGTTCCACGGGATCGCCGCGATCCGTGCCTGACGACAAGCTTCGGCGTCGGCGAGCTCATCGGCGCCGCCCTCGATGCCGGTGCCGAGCGTATCCTGCTTGGCTGCGGCGACAGCGGCGTCAATGATGGTGGTGCCGGCATGGCCGAGGCGCTCGGCGCGCGGTTTCTCGACGATAGCGGCCGCCCGCTCGCGAGAGGCGGGGCCGCGCTCCGGCATCTCGCTTCTATCGACATGACGGGCATCGATCCCCGCCTCGCGAAGGTGCGGATCGATGCGGCCGTCAACTGGCACAATGTGCTGCTCGGGCCCAAAGGTGTTGCCCGTGTGTTCGGTCCCCAGAAAGGAGCAACGCCGGCGCAGGTCGAGGAGCTTGCTGCTGCGATGGAAGTCCATGCCAAGGCGATCGAGCGTGCGACCGGCATTCAGGTTGGCACCGCCCCGGGTGCCGGCGCATCGGGCGGACTAGGAGCAGCCGTGCTCGGCCTTCTTCTGGGCCGGCTCCATCCGCGCTACGAGATCGTGATGCAGTATCTCGACCTCGACGCGTTGATCGATCGCGCGAACCTGGTGATCACCGCCGAGGGAAGCCTGGATGGCCAAACGCCCTATGGCAAGGTGCCATCCGAGGTGGCGCGCCGCGCCAAGCTGCGCGGGCTGCCCGTCATTGCACTCGCCGGAACGATTGGCAAAGGTGTGACGCTCAACTTCGAGCACGGCATTGATGCCTTCGCCAGCATTCTCAAACGGCCGTGCTCACTGGAGGAAGCGATCGAAAATGCCGGCAAGCTGCTGACGCGAGCCGCCGAGGATGCCGTGCGCCTGATGAGCGTTGGTATAAGGCTCGCCCGACCTCCAGCCCGCATTGTGCGGCGCATCGCAGAAAACGGCCTGGTATGCCACAGCGCTGACACCGGACTATTGCGGCCTCATAGCGATTAAAGGCGAGAAAGGGCTTTAGAGATCTGTCCTACCCGACGATTCGCCTTAGCGAATGCGAACTCCGACCCACGAGTGCCAGTTGCCTCGAACGTCGGCTTTCGAGATGTCATCTCGGCAGAGGAATAACCGACTAGGGTCACGTCTCACTTCTCCGAAGGAATGTCCGAGAAGGGGTCGTGAGCCGAAATTCAACTGAGACAACAACCCCAGCCCACTTGACGAAAGGTCGACCGCGCGCAAAACTGCTAAGATGTCAGACCAATTTTGGATGTAGGTGGCCATGGCGCGCGGCGAACTGCCCGGGGCCACGCGTGTGGCAATCGCCACGCTCCCACCGCTGGATCGCGGCAAGCAGGTCATGGAAGCGCTGGCTGACTATGTCGAGCGCGCCGCGCTGAAGAGCGGTGACCGGCTTCCGACCGAGCGCGAATTGATGGCCGCGCTTTCCGTCGGACGTTCGACGATACGCGAGGCGATGGGGCGTTTCGAAGCGCTCGGCGTCACCGAGACCCGCAAAGGCAGCGGCACCTATCTGCTCAAGCCGATATCCGCCGGCACGATCCATTTGCCGCTGTCGCTCAATACGGCAGAGCTGCGCGACGGCCTCTTGCACACCCTTGAGGTGCGCCGCGGCATCGAGGCCGAGGCGAGCATGATCGCGGCGCGGCGGCGCACAACCGACGATCTGCGGACGATCGAGGAAAAGCTCATCGAGATGGAGCGCGTCCATCTTGCCACCGGCACGTCGGGTCCGGAAGATTTGGCCTTTCACCTGGCCGTCTACGACGCCACGCACAACCCGCTTTTCCGGCAGCTCCTGGGGCAGATGCGCGAAGCGTTCGAGCGCTTCTGGGACCACCCTTTCGATCGCCAGGATTTCGCGCGGCGATCGTTCCCGCATCACCGCGAGCTGTTCGATGCCATCGTCGCCATGGACGCGGAGCTGGCGCGCGGAAAAACGCTGAAGATCCTCGAGATCGTGGAAGAGGATATCGAGGAAATGTCGAAATGAACGGTCCCGATTTTTTCGACCAGGCATCGCTGATCGCCGCGCATGACGAGGGCAACGCCTTCGATGCCGTCGTGCCGCCGATCGTGCAGACCTCGCTCTTCACCTTCCCGAACTATGACGAGATGCTCGAGACATACCGCGGCGAAAAAGTGCGACCGACCTACACGCGCGGGCTGAACCCGACCGTGCGCATGTTCGAGGAAATGCTCGCAAAACTGGAAGGCGCCGAGGACGCTATCGGTTTTGCAAGCGGAATGTCCGCCATCTCGTCGGCAGTCCTGAGCTTCGTCGAGCCGGGCGACCGCATCGTCGCGGTCAGGCACATCTACCCGGACGCGTTCCGGCTGTTCGGGACGCTGCTCGCGCGCATGCGCATCGAGGTGACCTATGTCGACGGGCGCGACGAAGCTGCCGTCGCAAGCGTCCTGCCTGGCGCCAAGCTGTTCTATATGGAAAGCCCGACCAGCTGGGTCATGGAAACGCATGACATCGCTGCGCTCGCTGCGCTGGCGAAGTCCCGTGGCATCCCGACCATCATCGACAACAGCTGGGCCAGCCCGGTCTTCCAGCGGCCGCTGTCGCTCGGCGTCGACGTCGTGGTCCACTCCGCGTCCAAATATCTGGGCGGCCACAGCGATGTCGTGGCCGGCGTGGTCGCGGGCTCGAAGGACTTGATCGGCCGCATCCGCGGCGAAGCCTATCCATATCTCGGCGGCAAGCTGTCGCCATTCGATGCCTGGCTCTTGATCCGTGGCTTGCGCACGCTGCCGATCCGCATGCGCGCGCATCAGGCCTCCGGCCTCGAAATCGCACGGCGCCTGCAGGATCATCCGATCGTCGAGAAGGTCTGCCATCCGGGGTTGGCCAACCTGCTTCCCGCCGGGCTCACCGGCACGTCGGGCCTGTTCTCATTTGTCTTCCGCGACGGCATCGACATCCGGACGTTTGCCGACCGCCTCAAGCTGTTCAAACTGGGCGTGTCGTGGGGCGGCCACGAAAGCCTCATCGTGCCCGGCGAGGTCGTGCTGCAGCAGAAGGCCCAACCCAATTCCGCGATGGCGTTCGGCGTCCATCCGCGGTCCGTGCGTCTCCATGTCGGCCTCGAGGGAACCGAGGCGCTGTGGAGTGACCTGGAAACGGCGATCACAGCCGCTTCCGAAGAAAAGACCTGAAGCAACCAGACAAGAAGGGAACGGAAAATGAAGAAGCTTCTTATCGCGGCATTCGCCACCGTGCTGATGTCGGGTGCTGCACTCGCCGACACGACGCTGAAGCTCGTGGAGGTGATCACCAGCCCCGAGCGCACCGAAACCCTGAAATCGATCGTCTCCAAATTCGAGGCTGCCAACCCGGGCACAAAGGTCGAGGTCATCTCGCTACCTTGGGGCGAGGCGTTCCAGAAATTCGCGACCATGGTGTCCGCCGGTGAAATTCCCGACGTCATGGAGATGCCGGACACGTGGCTCTCGCTCTATGCCAACAACGGCCTTCTCGAAAGCCTAGAACCCTATCTTGCCAAATGGGAGCACACCTCGGGTCTCACCGATCGCGCGCTAGAGCTTGGCCGCGACGTGAACAACACCGCCTACATGCTGCCCTATGGTTTCTATCTCCGGGCGATGTTCTACAACAAGAAGCTGTTCCAGGAGGCTGGTGTCGCCGAGCCGCCCAAGACGATGGACGAGTTCGTGGCGGCGTCGGAGAAAGTCTCCAAGCTTCCGGGCAAATATGGCTACTGCCTGCGCGGCGGGCCGGGTGGTCTCAACGGCTGGATGATGTTCGGCGCAACCATGGCCGGCTCCAACAAATTCTTCAATGAAGACGGCACCTCGACGATGAACAGCGAAGGCTGGGTCAAGGGGCTGACCTGGGTCGTCGACCTCTACAAGAAAGGATTGGCACCGAAGGACAGCGTCAACTGGGGCTTCAACGAAATCGTCGCCGGTTTCTACACCGGCACCTGTGCCATGCTCGATCAGGATCCAGACGCGCTGATCGCAATCGCCGAGCGGATGAAGCCGGAAGACTACGGCGTCATGACCATGCCGAAGGGACCGTCCGGCAAGACGTTTCCGACCATCGGCTACGCCGGTTGGTCGATGATGGCGGCCAGCCAGAACAAGGACCTCTCCTGGAAGCTGATCGAAACACTCGAAGGGCCCGAGGGCAATGTCGAGTGGAACAAGCGCACCGGAGCGCTGCCGGTCCACAAGTCGGCCGAAAAGGATCCCTTCTACGCAAGCGAGCAGTTCAAGGGCTGGTTCGCCGAACTCAAGGACAAGGACGCGGTGCCGACGGTCATGCCGACTTATCTCGAGGAGTTCGCCTTCTTCAAGGACTCGATGGTCATCAAGACCAGTCAGCAGGCACTGCTCGGCGATATCACGCCCGAGGAAATGGCCAATCAGTGGGCCGACTATCTGACCAAGGCGCAGCAGAAATACCTGGCCAAGAAATAAACGGCGGACCGCGAGCATCGGAGCCGCCCATCTCGCGCGGCTCCGATAGGTCTCGTTCATGCTCGATTGGAACGATGGCCAATTGGAACGAAAGCGTTAGCTGATGGTTTTTGACGCCACTGCCGGCCTCCCGGAATCGCGCCGCCAGTCGCTGGTCGACCGGATCACGCGCCACGCCGAGCCATATCTTTACACCGCCCCGGCGCTGATTCTGATCGTCACCATCATGCTGGCACCGCTGGTGCTTGGCCTGTCCTACGCCTTCCGCGACGTGCACTTGCTCAATCCCTTCTCTGGAGGCTATGTCGGGCTCGATCATTTTCGCACCCTTTATGACGACGACAATTTCTATCGGGCGCTGCGCAACACGCTGTGGTGGACCGGCGCATCCGTCTTGCTGCAATTCGTGTTCGGCCTGATCCTGGCGCTGTTGCTCGACCGGCCGTTTGCCGGCCGCGCCATCGCGCAGGCGCTGGTGTTCCTGCCCTGGGCGGTGCCGACCTTCCTGACCGGGCTCAATTGGGCGTGGCTGTTCAATCCCGTCATCGGACCGCTGCCGCATTGGCTTTATGCCCTCGGCCTCATGAGCGAGCCAGCCAACATCCTTTCAAATCCGCAGCTTGCCATGTGGGGACCAATCATTGCCAACGTCTGGTGGGGCATTCCCTTCTTCGCCATCATGCTGCTGGCCGCGCTCCAGGCCATCCCGCGCGACCTCTACGAAGCGGCGGCGATCGACGGCGCCGGTGCGGTCAGGCGGTTCACATCGATCACCTTGCCGTTCCTTGCGCCGACCATTGCGATCACCGTGCTGTTGCGCACCGTCTGGATCTCGAATTTCGCCGACCTGATCATCGTCATGACCAGCGGCGGGCCGGCCGACCGCACGCAGATCGTCGCGAGCTACATCTTCACGCAAGCCTTCAGGGCCCTTGATTTCGGCTATGCCTCGGCCATTGCGCTGGTGCTGCTCGTCCTGCTGCTCGCCTATTCGATGCTGATCGTCATGCTGCGGCAAGTCCTGATGGACAGGGCCTGACGGATCGGGGATGACCAGATGAACAGGTATTCGATCTTCGGCACCGCGCTGCACCGCCTGGCGATCCTCTGCTACGTGGTCTTTGCGCTGTTCCCACTGTTCTGGTTGTTGAAAGTATCGGTCACGCCGAACGACCTGCTCTATTCGGAGGGCGTGCGGATGTGGCCGTCGCGGATGAGCTTTGAACATTTCCGCTTCGTGCTGGCCCACAGCGCATTCCCGATCTTCTTCAGGAACAGCATGATCGTTGCCGGCTCGACGGCCGTGATCGTGACGCTGCTCGCGTCCCTCTCTGGCTATGCGCTGTCGCGCTTCACCTTTCGCGGCAAATACTGGCTGGTCGCACTGATGCTGCTCACCCAGATGTTTCCATTGGTGATGCTGGTCGCGCCGATCTTCAAGATGCTCTCGCCGCTCGGGCTGACCAACAGCCTGACCGGACTGGTCGTCGTCTACACCGCCTTCAACATTCCCTTCGCGACATTCCTGATGCAGTCGTTCTTCGACGGCATTCCCAAGGAGTTGGAGGAGGCGGCCAAGATCGATGGCGCCACGCAGTTCATGGCATTTCGCCAGATCGTCCTGCCGCTGACGCTGCCGGGCATTGCCGCGACGCTGGGTTTTGTGTTCACCGCCGCGTGGAGCGAACTGCTGTTCGCGTTGATGCTGATTTCGGGCAACAGCGCCGCCACGTTTCCGGTCGGTCTGCTCACCTTCGTGTCGAAGTTTTCGGTCGATTTCGGGCAGATGATGGCGGCCGGCGTGCTGGCGCTGATCCCGGCCTGCCTCTTCTTCCTGTTCATCCAGCGCTATCTGGTCCAGGGCCTGACGGCCGGCGCGGTCAAGGGCTGAGTGAGGTTTCATGGCATCGATCGACATCCGCAACGTTCGCAAGAATTTCGGCATCGTCTCCGTGCTGCACGGCGTCGATCTGGCGATAAAGAACGGCGAGTTCGTGGTGCTCGTGGGTCCGTCTGGCTGCGGCAAGAGCACGCTGCTGCGGATGATCGCCGGGCTCGAGGAGGTGACCGAAGGCGAGATCCGGATCGACGGAGTGCGCGTCAATGAGCGGGCACCTAAGGACCGCGACATCGCTATGGTGTTTCAGTCCTACGCGCTCTACCCGCACATGAACGTTGCCGAGAACATGAGCTACGGCCTGCGGATCCGGAAGGCCGCCCGCGAGAAGATCACAGCTGCTGTCAGCAATGCAGCCAGGAAGCTTGAGCTGCAGCCGCTGCTTGCGCGGCGGCCGAAGGCACTGTCGGGCGGTCAGCGCCAGCGCGTGGCGATGGGACGCGCGATCGTGCGACAGCCCAAGGCATTCCTGTTCGACGAGCCGCTGTCCAATCTCGACGCGCGCTTGCGTGAGCAGATGCGGGCAGAGATCAAGAAGCTGCACCGCGATCTCGGCGCGACCTCGATCTATGTCACCCACGACCAGATCGAGGCGATGACACTGGCCGACCGGATCGTCGCCATGCATGAGGGCGTGGTGCAGCAGGTTGGCAGCCCGCTGGAGCTTTACGACCGCCCGGCCAACCTGTTCGTCGCCGGCTTCATCGGATCGCCGGCCATGAATTTTCTGTCGGCACGCTACGAGGTCACTGGGAGCACGGCCGGCGCACGACTGCCTGATGGAACGCTGATTGCGCTGTCGTCAGCCTATCAACTCGAGGAAGGCGCGGCGGTGACGCTCGGCATCCGGCCGGAGCATGTCGAGATGTCGGCGGCTTCGGAGAGCAGCCTGAGGGCGACGGTCGACCTGATCGAGCCGACCGGCTTCGGCATCATTCTGCACCTTGGCCTGCATAGCCTGCCGTTCAATGTCTTCACGCTCGATCGGGCTGCGCTTACGGCCGGTCCGACGGTGACGGTCGCTTTCCCGCCGCAACATTTGCATTTGTTCGATGGGACTGGAAAGCGCGCATTGGAATCGGGCCTCCAGAAGAGGAAGAGCTGATCCTCCGTTCGGTTTCAGATCATTCGAATTTTCCCAAAACCGGTTCCCACCCTTGAGGCCGATGCTATTGTCTATCTTGGCACCGCCGAATTCGATACGACATTCGATCTCGGCCTCGACATGGCTCCTGGACGAGATGGAACGCGCCCGCGACGGCGCTAGACCATGATCCCGAAAAGTGGGAACCGGTTTTCGGATAAGATCATGGTCAAACAACAAGAGGGCTAGGTAGTTGAGCGCATGCGCTTTCTGTTTCTTCTGATCCTGCTTGCCGGCACCGGCATCGGCGTCGTCTATCCCTGGGCGATGACCAATTTCTCCGGCCATGAGATCGGCACCTGGCGGGTCTACGAACAGGGCCGGTTCAAGCCGGTGACGGTGCCGCTGGCCGCTCGCGACGCGCCGGTGCGGGTGCTGGTCGATCTCACCGCTAGGACCGAACGCATCGTCGTCTCGCAACAGCGCACGGTGCTGACGCTGACCGCCGCCACCGGCGGCAGAACGGTGCTCGCCTCGACGCTGCAGTTCACCCATTCGGAGAATCCGCGACAGGTCAGCCCGCAACTGCCGGACAAGGTCTTCCGCGATGAGGCAGGCCTGATCGCGACGGTCAGCCCCGGCCCCTACATCTTCACCGTTGGCCCCGGCGACGCCGAGGGCATCGAGATGCGGACGGTGGACCTCTTGCTGCGCTCCGGCGTCGGCGAGATCGACAGCCGGGCGCGGCCGGTCGGGTTTTCGCTGATGGCGGCCGGCCTGATCGGATTGCTGTTGGCGCTGCGTTTCGGCGGCGGCGGCCGGCCGCAAAATCCGAATTCGCAGCCGCCACCGCCGCGCTGGGGCAGGGGCTCGAATTAGCTCGTGAATTATCGCCACGCCTATCACGCCGGAAACTTCGCCGATGTCGTCAAGCATGTCGTGCTGAGCCGGCTCGTCGAATATCTGAAACAGAAGGACAAGGCGTTTCGCGTCATCGACACCCATGCCGGCATCGGCCGCTACGACCTGTCGTCGACCGAAGCGCAAAAGACCGGCGAATGGCAAGGCGGCATCGGCCGGCTGGTCGATGCCGCATTGGATGCGCCGGCGGCAGCACTCCTGGCGCCTTATCTGGAAGCCGTCCGTTCGCTCAATCCCGAAGGCGGCGTGAAAAAATATCCGGGCTCGCCGCTGATCGCGCGTCATCTCATGCGCAAGCAGGACCGGCTGTCGGCGATCGAATTGCATCGCCAGGATGCCGCTAAGCTGAGGGCGCTGTTCCAAGGCGATTTCCAGACCCGGGTGATCGAGCTCGACGGCTGGCTGGCGCTCGGCGCGCATCTGCCGCCGAAGGAAAAGCGCGGCCTCGTGCTGGTCGATCCGCCGTTCGAGGAGGAGGGCGAGTTCGCCCGCTTGGTCGACGGGCTGCAGAAAGCGCACAAGCGCTGGCCGGGCGGCATCTATGCGCTGTGGTACCCGGTCAAGGATCGCAAGGCGGTCGCCGCCTTCCGGAAGGCGCTGGTGCAGTCGGGCATTCCGAAGCTGCTCGACATCGGCTTCGAGATCAGGCCGCCATCGGCCGAGCCCAGCCTCGACGGCAGCGGCATGGTGGTGGTCAACCCGCCGTTCACGCTGGAAGGTGAATTGCGCACGCTGCTGCCGGCGCTACATAGGCTTCTCGTGGTCGAACAGCCGGCGCACTGGACGCTGGAATGGCTGGCGGCATAGGGCGGCAGAGGTGTTCGCGCGCCTGCCTCGGTTGAAGGCAATTTCAAACTAAGAAACCATCGTCTCTACAACCGCTTGACCGCGCGCAAGCGAATCCGCACAGTGCGCGCAAATCGACCATAAGAGGCTGCCATGACTCGCTTCGCCCAATCCGCCCTTGCCGCACTGATCGCCCTTTGCACGCCGCTCGGCACATCCCTCGCTGTCACTCAGGCAGCAAAAGCGGCCGACCTTGCCGTCTATACCGACGAAGACAGCGGCGTTTGCGGCGAGGCCTGGGTGCTGAACAAGATCACCAGCCGCTTCTCCTACCAGGTGCACCACGTGCCGAATCTGCCCGATGTGGAGATCACCGATTTCCAGCGCATCCACCAGCACCGCTATTTCCCGGCCAACGACACCTGGCCGATCGGCCGCCGTTATTGCGGCGCCACCGTCAGCCTCTCCGACGGCCACGCCCGCACCATCTGGTATCTGATCGAGGAAGGGCAGGGCTTTGCCTCGATCGGCGACAACGTCGAATTCTGCGTCTCGGGCTTCGACCGCTGGATGGTCTACAACGGTCGCTGCCGCGTCCTGCGCTGAACGCGTTTAACTGGCTGCTCCGCCTCATCGAGAATTTTGCGAAGGAAGGCGACGTGACCGCGAAAGGCGCGTCGTCCGATTGACGTCGCCCTGACGCGCGTTTGCGGCCGGCGTCCGACGAACAGCTTTTCGACATCGATATATCCCGCCTTGGCAAGCGTATCGATATGCGCGCCGAGATTGCCGTCAGTCGCATCGACGATGGCCTTCAATCGGGTGAATTCCAGCGCTTCGCGCCTTTCCAGAGAATTCAGCGTCGCCATGATCCTGAGCCGCACGCTCTGGTGGATGATTTCGTCGGCAGCCATCATCGGGCCTGCTGTGGTGTCCGGCGTTCCGTCTCACTGATCTCGGCCAGCGCTACTCGATCTTGCGCGAATGACATTGCGCTTCTCCCGCATACTGCAGAATACTCTGTGAGATGGAGTAATCTGTCAATCCTAGCAAAAAGGAACGATGCAAGCGAAGGCCGTTGCCCTCATAGAGATCAGGCAAGCTCATGGCGCAGAACGGATCGCGCTTTGCTTTTGTCGCTTGTGTAGACCGTCCGTTTGCACAAGACGACGAGATCAATGAAGCAGCGCATCATGGTGTTGCCGGTCGATGATCAACGAGCAAAAACGCTTGCTAACCTTCAGCGTTTCGTAGCGGGATTGGTTCCGGTAAAGCGGGCAGAATGTCTGTCGCAAACCCTCGGCAAAGGTCGAAGAGCAGCAGCGGCATTTTGTGAAATCAGCACGAGCTTGTGTCGCCTGTAACCAAAACTTAAACTGCAAAATTCATGCTGATGCTTCGCTGGCTAGCAAGCCGCGAGTCAGATATGCATTGCACGCCGGGTCACTAATGGCCGTCGGCACAACGGAAGGGGCATGACATGGCTAAACAGTCATCCAAAGCGCCGGCATCCAAGTCACCGGCAAAGAAGTCACCAGCAAAGAAAGCACCGGCAAAAGCAGCGGCGGCGAAAGTCGCAACCGCTGTGAAGAAAGCGGCACCTGCTGCCAAGCCGAAGGCCGCCGCGGCCAAGGCAAAAGCAGCGCCGGCCAAGAAGCCGGCCGCGAAAGCCGCGGCAAAACCGGCAGTGAAGAAAGCAGCGCCTGCCAAGGCCAAAGCGGCACCTGCCAAGGCCAAGGCTGCGCCGGCCAAGGCAAAAGCAGCTCCGGCCAAGAAGCCAGCTGCAAAGGCCGCGGCAAAGCCGGCAGTGAAAAAAGCTGCACCTGCCAAGTCTGCACCGGCCAAGAAGGCTGCGCCCGCAAAGAAAGCGGCGGCAGCGAAGTCTTCCGCAGCCGTGAAGAAAGCAGCGCCTGCGGCCAAGCCGAAGGCGGCGCCTGCGAAGGCGAAGGCCAAGAAGTAAATCGCCTTTCTTCGCACGCGGAGGGCAGTACTGAGGACAGTTGAGGGCGGGTGCCGGACAGGCGCCTCGCTCGCTGGTTCGGTGCTCGGGCGAGCAGACAGAGGCGGAGGGAAGACAGCTTTTCGCAGCTCCCAGGACTTCGCGCTACGGCGAAGTCCGGTGGGGCATTTCCTTGCGCCCGGAAGGACAGATCTGCTCACGTCTGCTCTGCTTATCGCGTCTAGATCGATGTTGAGACAACTGCTGCTTGCTGGCGGCTGGTTTTCCCGCTTTTGGCCGTTGATCGGCGGAAGCTGATCGGTCAACAGTGCCCGCTGGCAAACAGGAACCCGATCATGCCCAGACTGCTCTACGCTGCCACGTCCCCCTACAGTTCAAAGGTGCGCATGGCCGCGCTTTATGCCGGCATTGCCGTCGATCTCGTGCCGGTAAAAACCGAAGACAAGCCGGCTGAGCTGATCGGCGCCAACCCGCTCGGCAAGATTCCAACGCTGGTGCTCGACGACGGTCGTCCGATTCACGACAGCCGCGCCATTACCCAGCATCTCAATCGCGTGTCGAAGAACGCGCTGTTTCCGCGCAATCCCGACAAGCGCCTCGAGGCGGAAGTGCTTGAAGCGCTGGCCGATGGCATCTGCGACTGCGCGCTGTCGATGGTCTATGAGCGGCGCACGCGCCCCGAAGACATGGTGTACCAGCCCTGGCTCGACCGCCAGTGGGCGAAAATAACCGGCGCGCTCGATCTGCTCAACGCCAATCCGCCAAAGCTGCCCAAGAAGATCACCGCCGGCCAGATGGCGCTGCGCGCCTGCCTTGGCTATCTCTCACTGCGCTTTGCCGGAAAATGGGAAAAGGGCCGCAGCCGGCTGGTCCGCTGGGCAGCGCGTTTCGACGAGAAGTTCCCGGAGCTCAAACCCTGCGTTCCGGGGTGAGTGCCTGAAGCGGGGCTGCCGACCGATGGGTGGCGATTTGATCTGTCGTTTACTTGCCCTGATCATTTGTCTGTCCGCTTGCGCTGGCATTGGGCTTGAACTCAGCACCTTGATGAATGGTGGCGCCTCGATATTCGGCTCGCTATGGGTGTTGATGGGATATTTCACGATCCTGACCAACGGTCTTGTCGCCGTTGTATTCGGAGCCGCCGCATTCCTCGGGGAGCGTTTCGATCACCCACGGTTGGTGGCGGGGGTTGCCGCCGTCATGGCCTTGGTCGGCGTGATTTTCGCGTTGCTGCTCCAAGGGCTGCGCACCTTGGCCGGCGCCACCGCTGAAGCAAACTTTCTGCTCCATCAGCTCAACCCTGTTCTTGTCGTATTGTTCTGGCTGCTGTTCACGCGAAAGGGGACGCTCTCGTGGCGCGATCCGCTTCTCTGGGCGCTCTATCCCCTGGTGTATCTAGCCTATGCCCTGGCTCGTGGCGCCGCTGAAGGGAAATACGCTTACCCGTTCATAGATGTGTCCGCGAATGGCTGGGTCGGGGCGATGTCAAATGCCGTCGTGATCGCTCTCGGTTTTGTCGCAGCAGCCGAAAGCCCTGGTTCTGGTCGACAGGGTGCTGGCTCGACGCTGAACTTGAGATCACGCAGGCTGTGCCGACAGGCAGGCGCCGGGCACAAAAAAAGCCGGGCACGAGGCCCGGCTTTTTCGTGTCGTGGCTTGGACGACTTAGAACTTCATACCGACGCCGAAGGTGACGCGGTTGTCGCTGGACTTGACCTTGCCAACACCGTCAAAGTCCTTGTCGCCGAAGTCGGTGTAGCGATACTCGACACGGCCGAACACATTGTCGGTGATCTTGATGTCGGTGCCGACGCCGGCCGTCCAGCCGAGCATGGTGTTTTCGTCGCTGACGCCAGCGGCTTCGATCTCCTGGTTCTTCAGCGCGCCGCCGGCGGTGCCGTAGAGCAGGATCTCCGGGGTGACGGCGTAGCCGAGGCGGGCGCGCAGCGAGCCTTCGAAGCCGCCTTTAGCCTCGATGCCAGCATCGTCGCCCTCGATGCCGCTATAGCCGATATCGGCTTCAGCACCGTACACGAAGTTCTCCTGCTGCCACTGATAGCCGCCGAAGACGCCGCCGACGAATCCATCGGTGCCGACGTCGACGCCGACATCCGTGGCATCGGCATGGCCGCTGAAGCCGTAGCCGACGCTCACACCGGCATAGGGACCAGCCCAGGACGCGACGGGAAGTTCGGCGATCGGGGCGGGTGCCGGCGGCTCTTCCGAGATCACGTCAGCAGCATAGGCGGTTCCGCCGAGGGCGAAAAGCCCGAACGCCACCGCCAGCGGTCGCGCAAATTTAAGATTGGCTTGCATTGTTCTTTACTCCTTAAGCCACAGGCACAGGCTTGCTTTTCACGAGCGCCCTCAACCCGCCGGGGGGATAAACGGATCTGGCGCTCAACGGTTCCGAATGTCGTGTCGAAATACGGCTGAAGCGAACCTGAACTTGGGTCATTACCGGGCACGAATGAGGCCGAACTTTGACGTTGCATCTGCGCAACAGATGGTGTCAGGAGGCTTTGCAATGCTGCGCTGAACACGGCTTGGAGCAAGGAGTCCAGCACCCTATATTGCGGTCTGGCGGCCAAGTCCCGGCCAGTTGCGAAAGACCGATCCGGCCGCTTTGCCACAATGCTGCCCAAGGTACGAACGGCATTTAACGCTTGGCCGGCCATATTTCGCCGTCGGGCTGAAATCGAGGCCATTGAGGATTGACAGGATGAGCAAGGCCGCTGGAACGGCACTGGTGACGGGCGGGGGCAAGCGGATCGGCAAGGCTATCGTCGAGGATCTTGCCGCGAACGGTTTTGCCGTCGCCATCCATTGCAACCGCTCGCGGGCCGAGGCGGAAGCGCTGGCCGCGCGGATCAATGGCGGCCATTTTGGCCAGGATGGCCGCGCCGCTGTGGTCGCCGCCGACCTGACCGATATGACCGCGGTCGGCGACCTGGTCGGCCGCGCCGAAGCCGCGCTCGGACCTGTTACACTGCTGGTCAACAATGCCTCGCTGTTCGTGGACGATACGGTTCAGGACTTCGACTGGCTTGCCTGGGACCGTCACTTCGCCATCCATGTGAAGGCGCCGGCACTTTTGGCGCAAAAGTTCGCCCGCGCGCTGCCGGAAGGCCAGGAGGGGCTGATCGTCAATATGATCGACCAGCGCGTCTGGCGCCCGACGCCACGCTATTTCTCCTATGCGCTGTCGAAATCGACTTTGTGGACGCAGACGCAGATGATGGCGCAGGCGCTGGGACCTCGTATTCGCGTCAACGCCATCGGCCCCGGCCCGACGCTGAAGAGCGCACGCCAGGACGACAGCGATTTTGCCGCTCAGGTCGACGGCCTGATCCTGAAGCGCGGCCCGGAATTGCCTGAATTCGGCGCCACCATCCGCTATCTCTGGGGCGCGCGCTCGGTCACCGGCCAGATGATAGCGCTCGACGGCGGCCAGCACCTTGCATGGCAGACGCCGGATGTGACAGGCATTGTCGAATGAGTCCCATGGACCAGAAACACAAACGAGGCAGCGCCGCCGACGACCTGCCCCCCGATATCGACATCGAGGACGAGGCGGCGGAGGAGATCGTCGAGTCTTCAGCTCCCGGTCCCAGTGGCCCCGAGGTCGCCTTCACCGCCATCGATTGGACGCCGCATGCCGGCGATGCCGACGGCATGGTCGGCGCTGAAGTCATCCAGACGCTGGTCAAACGGCTGCCCAACGCGCCCGGCGTCTACCGCATGATGAATGCCGCAGGCGACGTGCTCTATGTCGGCAAGGCGCGCAGCCTGAAGAAGCGGGTGACCAATTACGCGCAAGGCCGTTTCCACACCAGCCGCATCGGCCGGATGGTGCGCGAGACGTCGACGATGGAATTCGTCGTCACCCGCACCGAGATCGAAGCGCTGCTGTTGGAAGCCAACCTTATCAAGCGCTTGCGGCCGCGCTTCAATGTTCTGATGCGGGACGACAAGTCGTTCCCCTATATCCTGCTGACCGGCGATCATGTCTCGCCCGGCATCTACAAGCATCGCGGCGCGCGTTCGCGCAAGGGCGACTATTTCGGCCCCTTCGCCTCGGCCGGCGCGGTCGGCCGCACCATCAATTCGCTGCAGCGCGCCTTCCTGCTCAGGAGCTGCACCAACTCCTTCTACGAGAACCGCACCCGGCCTTGCCTGCTGTTCCAGATCAAGCGCTGCGCCGGCCCGTGCACCGGCGAGATCTCGCATGGCGACTATGCCAGGCTGGTCGCCGAGGCGAAGGACTTCCTCTCCGGCCGCAGCCAGAAGGTGAAGACCGATATCTCCGCCGCCATGCAGCAGGCCTCGGAGAATCTCGATTTCGAGAGGGCCGCCATCTATCGCGACCGGCTGGCGGCGCTGTCGCATGTGCAGAGCCACCAGGGCATCAACCCGCAGACCGTCGATGAGGCCGATGTCTTCGCCATCCATCAGGAGGGCGGCCAGGTCTGCATCCAGGTGTTCTTCTTCCGCACCGGCCAGAACTGGGGCAACCGCGCCTATTTCCCCAAGGCCGATCCAGCGCTGGAGGGATCGGAAGTGCTGGGCTCGTTCCTGGCGCAATTCTATGATGACAAGCCGACGCCGCGTGCCATTCTGTTGTCGCATGGTGTCGAGGACCAGGAATTGCTGGCGGAGGCTCTCTCCACCCGCGCGGGTCGCAAGGTGGCGATCTCGGTGCCGCAGCGCGGCGAGAAGAAGGATTTGACTGACAACGCACTGCAGAATGCCCGCGAGGCGCTCGGCCGCCGACTGGCCGAAACCTCGACGCAAGGGCGGCTGCTCACTGGCTTCGCCGAGACCTTCGGCCTGAAAAAGCCGCCGGCGCGCATCGAGGTCTACGACAACTCGCACATCATGGGCACCAACGCCGTCGGCGCCATGGTCGTCGCCGGGCCGGAAGGCTTCGTCAAGAACCAGTACCGGAAATTCAACATCCGCTCGACCGAGATCACGCCGGGAGACGATTTCGGCATGATGCGCGAGGTGATGGAGCGGCGCTTTTCGCGGCTGCTGAAGGAACATGGCGATGTGCCGCAGAGCGAACTGCCGGCGGACGACGCCGCCCCGAGTGAACATGAGGACGATATCGAGGACACCGGCGGTTTCCCGGCCTGGCCCGACGTCATCCTCATCGACGGCGGCCAGGGCCAGATGACGGCGGTGCGAAAAGTGCTCGCCGATCTCGGCATCGAGGACCGTGTCGTGGCAATCGGCATCGCCAAGGGACAGGACCGTGACGCCGGCCGCGAACGCTTCTTCGTCAGGGGCAGGGATTCGTTTTCGCTCCCCGTTCGTGATCCGGTGCTCTACTTCGTCCAGCGGCTGCGCGACGAGGTTCACCGCTTCGCCATCGGCTCGCACCGCGCCCGCCGCAAGAAGGAGATGGTCAAGAGTCCGCTCGACGAGATCAGCGGCATCGGCCCCGGCCGCAAGCGCGCGCTGCTCATGCATTTCGGCACTGCCAAGGCGGTTAGCCGCGCCGCGATCGAGGATTTGGTCAAGGTCGATGGTATATCCGAGCAGGTGGCGAAGCTGGTCTACAACCATTTTCACGAGAGTTGATGGATTGCTATTTTCGGTTGGTCCATCGACTATCGCCTGTTGACCCCCCACCTTCGCTTCTGATTTGAGTACGCAGGCAGAAAGAGTTCCCAAAAATATGGCCCAGCGCGCATTCAACCTGCCCAACATGCTCACTTACGCCCGCATCCTTGCGGTGCCGCTGGTTGTGCTGTGTTTTTTTCTCGAAGGGCATCTGAAGTCGAGCGACTTCGCCCGCTGGTCGGCGCTGATCATTTTCCTGCTCGCCTCGATCACCGACTATCTCGACGGCTATCTGGCGCGCGCCTGGCAGCAGACCTCGAATATCGGCAAGATGCTCGACCCGATCGCCGACAAGTTGCTGGTCGCTACTTGCCTGCTGCTGCTGGCGGCCGACACCGATCGCCATGCCGGCATCGCCGGCTGGTCGCTGTGGGCGGCGATCATCATCCTGTGCCGCGAGATCCTGGTCTCGGGCCTGCGCGAATATCTGGCGGCGCTGAAGGTCTCGGTGCCGGTGACGCAGCTGGCAAAGTGGAAGACCGCCATCCAGATGGTCGCCATCGCCTTCCTGCTGGCGGGACCTGCCGGCGACAAGATCTTCCCGCTGACCACGCAGACCGGGCTGGTGCTGTTGTGGATCGCCGCCTTGGTCACGCTCTACACCGGCTACGATTATTTCCGCGCCGGCCTCAAGCACATCATGGACGAGTAGCATGTCGACGAAGCTCATTTATTTCGCCTGGGTGCGCGAGCGGATCGGCAAGCCGGAAGAGGATGTCGAATTGCCCGTCGGCATCGAGACCGTGGCCGACCTGCTGCGCTGGCTGAAATCGCGCGGCGAGGAGTACGAGAACGCGCTGCAATATCCTGATGTGATCCGCGTCGCCATCAACCAGGAACATGTCGAGCACCGCGAGAAGATATCAGGCGCGCGCGAGATCGCGCTGTTCCCGCCGATGACGGGTGGCTGAAATGCCCGGCGCGGTGGTGCCGACGGTGCGCATCCAGGCGGAGAATTTCGATGTCGCCGCCGAGATCATCAAGATGACGCAAGGCCGCGCCGACATCGGCGCCGTGGTGACTTTCTCGGGTCTCTGCCGCGATGAGGCGGGCAGGCTCGCGGCACTCGAGCTCGAGCACTATCCCGGCATGGCCGAGGCCGAGATCGGCCGCATCGCCGCCGAGGCGGTCGCCCGGTGGCCGCTGCAGGGCCTCACCGCCATCCATCGCCATGGCAGGATCGCGCCGGGCGAAAACATCGTGCTGGTGGTCGCAGCCTCCGCGCACCGGCAGGCGGCGTTCGAGGCGGCGAATTTCCTGATGGATTACCTGAAATCGCGCGCGCCGTTCTGGAAGAAGGAACACCACACCGACGGCTCGCAAGGCGGCTGGGTCGACGCCAAGGAGGCCGACGACGAGGCCGCAAGCCGCTGGAAGCAGGCCGTGCCGAAACGAAATTGATGCTTCGCGTCACCGCCAGAGGCGTGGAAGCCCATCAGCCCTTGTCGGCGCCGATCCAGTGATCGAGCGCAATCCGGCCGGGTCCCCACGCCATGATGCCAAGCGCCATCGCCGCCCAGGTGATGTGCAGCGGCCAGCCGTCCGGCACGGTGAGCTGTATGACCAGCGTCATCAGCAGCAGGCCGAATGCCGCCAGTCGTGTCGCCAGGCCGAGGACAAGAAGAATTGGCAGCAGGATTTCCGCCGATCCTGAGACGAACGCCACCAGCCCAGGTGCGGGGAAATCGTAAGGGCCGCCGGGCAGATGCAGCTTGAGCTCCGAACTGAAAAGCAGCACGGCAACATCGTTCAACTGCAAAAAGCCGTCCCATTTGTTGATACCGGACCGCCAGAACGGGACGGCGAGTGCGCAGCGCAGGACGAGCTGCGTCAGCGACGGCGTGGCACTCGTGCGAAGGGCGGCATTCACCCTCTCGACGAGGGCGGCTATCCCTCGCGGCTCGGTGCTGGCGTTCTGCCCATGGTTCGTCATGGTCATCCTCGCTGGTGTGCCGCTGTGAAGGCGCCCGCTTGCAGCAGGCCGGCAATGTTGGCGGAAAGATCGAATTCGGCACGCTCCGCAAATGCCGCCGCAGCCGCCGCGCCGAGCGGCTCGCCCGCCACGAGGCGATCCAGAAAAACAGCGCCGCCCGGTGGCAGGTGGCGAACAAACACTTCGAGGCCGGGCCGCGTGACCAGCGCGTCTTCAGGGCCGCCCGCCTGGATCCGCCCGACAGGACCGTCGCTCCGGTTTGCCGCAAAGATCGTCACGACCGGATAGCGCGAGCATATGGCGCGCGTTGCCGGGTGCGGCACGAACACGGTATCGGCCAGTCGCTCGGGCGGGATCGACGCCAGTGCTCCGGAAGCCAACGGTTCCGCGTCAGCGGCATGATAGGCATCGAGCCAACCCCGCTCCAGGCGCGCCACATCGGCCAGCCACGGCATCGACTGCGCGTATTCATAGCGCTCGATGAAATCGGGAAAGTCGCGGCCGTATTCGAACAGAAGCGGCGAGGTGGGTGGCGTTTCGCGGACATGAAAGCGCGCCATCGCGCGAAAGAAGTCCGGGCCGGTGATGCGCAGCGTCGCTGGAAAACTGGCGGCCAGCGCATCGATCAGGCTGACCGTGACGTTGTTGCGGTAGACCGCATATCGCTTGACCGCAGCCTTCCCGTTCGGCCCCGAGACAGCGTCAGGCGGGACACAATCAGGATCGAGCAAACCGGCGGTGAATGCCGCGGCATAGTCGAACCGGCGGCCGAGATCGCCCGATTGGAGCTCATCCTGCGGCATGGGCTTTTCCGAATATACAATGGCTGTCGGCATGACGATCGAGGATCGCTTGGGCGGCGGCGGCTTCCGCCTTGAGCACCGGCCAATCGGGAATGTCGCTGTCCCATTCGATCAGCGTCGGCAGCGGCCCGCATCGGCCGATAACGATATCGAAAAGCGTCCAGACCGCGTCGGCGACCGGGCCGTCATGGCTGTCGATGAGCAGCAGATCGCCCTCGTCATCCTCCTGCTCGGCGTGCCCGGCCAGATGGATTTCGCCGACATGATCGAGCGGGAAATCCGCGAGGTAGGAAAGGGCTGAGTAGCCGTGATTGGTGGCCGAAACGAAGACGTTGTTGATGTCGAGCAGCAAGCCGCAACCGGTACGCCGCATCAGCTCGCGGATGAAATCCGTCTCGCTCATCGTCGCTTCCAGGAAAAGGACGTAGGTCGAGGGGTTCTCGAGCAGGATCGGGCGGCCGATCGCCTCCTGCACTTCGTCGATGTGATCCGCCACGCGCAAAACCGTTGCCGGCGTATAGGGCAGGGGAAGCAGGTCGTTGTAATAGGTGGTGTCGTGGGTCGACCAGGCGAGATGCTCGGAAACGAGCGCCGGCTCATAGCGGTCGACGAGCGCCTTGAAACGACCGAGATGGGCTTTGTCGAGCGGCCGCGGTCCGCCAATCGACATGCACACCCCATGCAGTGAAACGGGATAGTCGCGGCGGATCTTGGTCAGCGCATCGTGCGGCGGGCCGCCGGCGCCCATGTAGTTTTCGGCGTGGACCTCGAAGAAACCGTCTTTTGGGTCGTCGCCGAGGATCGCGGGTAGATGCTCGTGCTTGAAGCTGGTGCCGGCAAGGCTGGCGACCCGGTGCGCCGGAAAGCGCGAGGTTTTCGACATGCACGACGCTGGGTGAGTGGCCAGACCGTTCATCTTCGTCTCCGCTTTCCGGGCGGTTGCATTGCTTACGACGGGATGTCGCGGGTCAGCTCCGTGGGCGAGCCCTTGCGGTCGCCGGGCAGGTCCATCGTCGTGCAGGTGCCGCCATCGACAAACTTCCAGGCGTTGCCCTGGTAATCGACAGTCGAGGTGCCTTGGCAGGTCGTGCCAGGTCCTGCTGCGCAGTCGTTCTGCCCCTTCAGGGCGACGCCAAAGCACTTCTCCTTGCCGGCATCCATCGCTGCCTTGACCTGTGCCTCGGACAGCGGCGCGGCTGTCGCAAAAGAAGCAAGAGCCGTGGCAACGGCGCCGGCCAGAAATGCCGCGCTCACGGTTGATCTTGTTGACATGATTTCACCTCCGGTTGGGTTGTTGAGCGCGCCGTTCCTCAAGCGCGCATTGGTCAGTTCGGTCCCGAGGCTCGCTGTGTTACATCTTTTTGGGAACACGACTTCGTGATCGCCTGGGCCTGGCTTGAGCAAAATTTTGCCGGTCACGCCAAAAGAGACCGACGACAAGCCCGCAAGCCGCCGGAACGCACCGTCGTGCGAATAGTCCGTGTTGGCGCCACGGAACCACCGCAATCCTGCGAGACCTTCCGACCAGTTTGGTGCGCTATGGGGAGCAGGATCATGCTGGGCAGGATTGCCGAGTTCTTCATCTTCGGTGTCGTGCCGCTGGTCGTTGGTATACTGGTGGTGCCTGAGTTGTCCGTTGCTGCCGAGAGGACCCTGAAGGGCGAGGTGATGTATCGCGAGCGCATCGCGCTGCCGCCCAACGCCGTGCTTTCCGTGCAGCTTGCCGATGTCTCGCTGGCCGATGCGCCAGCCACTGTCATCGGCGAGCATAAGGTCGCGCCGGCCGGCCAGGTGCCGATCAAGTTCGAGATCAGCTTTGATCCCCAGGTGATCCGGCCTGGCATGACCTATGCGCTGCAGGCGCGCATCACCGTCGACGACAGGCTGTTGTTCATCTCCGATACGCGCCACCAGGTCGATCCGCTGAGCAACGCGCCGCAGACCATCATGCTGAAGATGGTGAGCGAAAAACCGGCATCGGCCCCGGTATTCGGGCAGAGCTGGCTGATCGAATATATCGACGGCATTGGTGTGATCGCCGAGCCGCAGGCGACGTTCAGGATCGACGAGGCCGGCAAGGCCGGCGGCAGCGGCCCTTGCAACGTCTACTTCGCCACCGCAAAAGTCGATGGTTCGACCATCGCCATCAGTGACATCGGTTCGACCTTTAAGGCCTGCGCGTCCGACGTCATGGCTGAGGAAAAGGCGCTGTTCGAGGCACTGGCCAAGGCGGCATCATATCACGTCGACGCCGGCAAGCTCATCATCGTCGACAAGGACAACCGCGTCATCCTGCGCTTCAATGCCGCGACCTGATCGCTCAAAAAACCGGTTTCGGTTTTTGAGCATCATGCGCAGTTGGAGGTGTCGGCCCCGGCCTCCGGTGCTGGATCGCCGCACGAAAAAAGGCCAGCATTGCGCTGGCCTTTTTTCATATGACATGTTGATCTGGACTATCAGCTCAGCCGACGATCTCGGTGTCCGAGAACCAGTATTTGATTTCCTGCGCGGCGGTCTCCGGCGCGTCGGAGCCGTGTACCGAATTCTCGCCGATCGACAGCGCGTGCACCTTGCGGATGGTGCCTTCGGCGGCGTTGGCCGGGTTGGTGGCGCCCATCACGTCGCGGTTTTTGGCAATGGCGTTCTCGCCTTCCAGCACCTGCACGACGGTCGGGCCCGACGACATGGACTCGACCAGCTCGCCGAAGAACGGACGATCCTTGTGGACGGCATAAAAACCTTCCGCCTCGCGGCGGCTCATCCACACCCGGCGCGAGGCGACGACGCGCAGGCCAGCTTCTTCGAGCATCTGGGTGATGGCGCCGGTGAGATTGCGCCGGGTCGCGTCCGGCTTGATCATGGAAAATGTGCGTTCGAGCGCCATGGGGTCGTCCTTGTGATGGAGAATGGAATTGAGGGTGGCGGGCTCTATACAAGCCGCCCGGCTTGTTGCCAAGGGGAGGTGCTCGACAGGGGAGGTGCTCAGTCAGCGCGTTATGATGGTCGAAGCGCGCCGGACCTCCCAGCCCTCCCGTTCCAGCTCCGGCACGCTGTGGTTCTCGCAGGGGTAGCCGACGCAGAAGTAGCCGATCAGCGTCCACTCGGGCGGCGCGTCGAGGATCGTCGCCATCTCGGCCGGATCGAGGATCGAGACCCATCCCATGCCTATTCCTTCGGCGCGCGCCGCCAGCCAAAAGGTATGGATCGCCATCACCGCCGAATACTCGATGGTCGCGGGCATGGTCAGGCGGCCGAGGCCATGCCCCTGTTCTGTCGCGCGATCGGCGAAAACCGCGAATTGACAAGGCGCCTCGTTCAGCCCGGCGAGCTTCAGGCGCGCATAGAGCGCGGCGCGTTCGCCGCCGAACGATGCGAGCGCCTCCGCATTGGAGTGCTCAAAGCAGGCCCTGACGGCGGCACGGCATTCCGCACTCTCGACCATGACGAAACGCCAGGGCTGGCTCAGCCCGACCGAGGGCGCAATGCTGGCAACATCAAGCAGCCGCTCCAGCGCGCCTTCGGGAAGCGGCGTCGGCTTGAATCGCCTGACGTCCCGCCGCCACCGGAAGAGGTCGACCAGCTGGGCGCGAAAATCTTCCGGGAATTGCGGGCCTGACGTCATGGTGTCGTGTTGCCTTTGGGAGGGAGTAGGGGAATAGGGCAGTAAGGCAGTAAGGTAGTAAGGTAGTAAGGGAAGTCACGGCGACGCGCATACCTACTGCCCTACTGCCTTACTGCCTTACTGCCCTACTCCCCTATTCCCCTATTCCCCTATTCCCCTATACAGCCGCCGCCACCTTGCGGCCGAGGCCGTCATGCAGATCGAGGCAGCGCTCGAACCACTGCGCCACCGCATCGCTGTCGTCGAGCAACCGGTAGGGCGAGGCGATGCGCGCCCATTGCAGCGCGCCGAAGACGATGTAGTCGGCAAACAGCGGTGATTGGCCGCCGATGAACGGCTGATAGGCGAGCGTCGAGCGCAACGGCTCCAGCGAGGCGCGGAAGGCGTCTAGGCCGGTGTCTCGCGCCGCCATCACCTCTTCCAGCCTCTTGCCGAAGCGCTGCTCGCGGCTCTGGCGGAAATAGGCGGCGTTCGCCTCGTCCTGCATGGCGTGGAGGTCCATGATCGCCGCAGTGGTGACATAGGGGTGGATGGTCAGTTGCGACCAGCGTTCGATGAACCGCGCCATCGCCTTGCCGCCGTCGCCGGAAAACAATGTCGGCCGCTCAGGATAGGCCTCGTCGAGATAGAGCGCGATGGCGAAGGAATCGGCGACCACCTTCTGGCCGTCGCGGATCACCGGAACGAGCTTTGAAACGCCGCCTTCGACAGTGGGCACTTCGAGAAAGCGTGTCGGCACGGTTGAGACGTCGAGCCCTTTGTGGGCGAGCGCCATCGCCGCCTTCCAGCAATGCGGGCTGAACGGACGGGCAGCATCGCGTCCGACGAGGTCATAGAGCAGAATGGTCATTGGCGGCGGCTTCCTTGCGGTCTACTAGAACGAGGTGCGTCCACTTGGATGCACAAAGTATGCTCTAGCGTTTTTGAATCTACGCATCGTGTTTTTTCCGAAAAACGGTACCGATTTTTGGGCCGATGCGGTAGGCACCCGGAACGGGGTCTTGCGGGTCGGGAGAAAAAGATGAGACAGCACTTCATGATGTTTGCGGCCTACAATCAGTGGGCCAATAGCCGCATCTACGATGCCGCGGCCGATCTCGACGACGAAGAATTCCACCGCAATGTCGGTGCTTTCTTCGGCTCGATAATGGGCACGCTCAACCATGTTCTGACCGCCGACCGCATCTGGATGAGGCGGTTTACCGGCGAGGGCGACGCGCCGGCCAGGCTCGACACGATCCTGCACCGCGCCTTGCCGGGCTTGCGGCTGGCGCGCGAGGCCGAAGACAAGAGGATCATCGACTGGGTCGGGGCGTTGAGCGACAAGGCTTTGTCCGGCCGCTTCTCCTACATGACCGTCTCTGACATGCGCACCGTGTCGCAGAGATTGGCGCCGGCGCTCGATCATTTCTTCAACCACCAGACCCATCACCGCGGCCAGGCGCACACGATCCTAACCGTTCTGGGCCGGCCTTCGGTGTCACTCGACCTGACGCTGTTCCAGCGTAGCGACGAGGGGCGCGCCTACGCCTGATTTGGGATCATCCGGATCGATCATGATCGATTGAAAGTAAAACCCGTCGAAGATGTGCAGCATCTCGACGGGTCACGCTCGCAAAGGAGGCCTAGCCAGGCGTCAGGCGGCGTATCCGCCCTGGCCTCGGGCGACCGGCTTGACTGAGACCGCCGGCTGCGCCGAAGGCCAGAGAATGCCTGCCGTCACCGCGAGGGTGATCAAGGCATCGCGTGCCGCTTCCGGCGAGATCTCGCCGGCGCGTGCTGCCTCGCAGGCCTTCACCGCCGCGCCATAGCTCAGGCGTCGTCGCGATGGCGGGAACTCGGTCAGGAACTCATGCATGTCGAAGAGCGAAGCGATCATGCGCTTATGGCCGGCGCCGACGGTAACGGCGACCGGGGTGAAGGGCATCGTGTCGTGCATTCTGGCCTCTCGTATTGGGCGGAGGTGACGGCGGACGCCGCTCTCCGATCTGGGTCGGACGCCCAGAAACGCGGATTGCGGCATCAGGTTCCATGTTGCCGAGATTTGATTTTCGCCACCAAGCTCAGTGGCATGAGCGCCGTGCCGAAGAGGCGGCCTACTTCCACATGTCACGCATGCGGGCGCCGAGGTCGACGCGCACTTGCGGCTGGCGACGCGGATCGTCCTTGGCCTGGACGCTCGCCCATGATGTCTGTTCGAAGGCACCGAGGATCGAGGCTGGGATGAAGCGGGTGCGCGAGGCGTAAACGTGGCGATCGCCACGCGCCGCCTGGCCGTGGACGAAGAAGCGCTGCGGCATGACCAGATGCAGGCCGTCCTTGGCCCGCGTCATCGCCACGTAGAGCAGGCGGCGCTCCTCGTCGATATCCTCCTTCGAGCCGACGGCGAGGTCGATCGGGATGCAGCCGTCTACGGTGTTGAGCACGAAGACGTTCTTCCATTCCTGGCCCTTGGCCGAATGGATGGTCGACAGGATCAAATAGTCCTCGTCGCGATGCGGCGGTCCGGCCTCGTCGCTGGTTGCATCCGGCGGATCGAGCGTCAGCTCGGTGAGGAAACGCTCGCGCGAGGCATAGCCCGAGGCGATCTGCTCGAGCTGCAGAATATCGGCCCGGCGCGTCGTTGCGTCCTCGTGGATGCGGTCGAGATGCGGCTCATACCAGAGCCTGACCTGTTCGAGATCAACAGGCCATTTTCCCGACCCGGTGCGAAGCTGCGAGAACAGCGTGACGAAACCCTGCCAGTCGTCGGCGGCGCGTTGCGGCGGCCGGTAGCGCGCCAGACCCATCGCTTCGTCGAGCGACGTGGCCATGGTGTCGACGATCTGCGAAGCTGCCGAAGGGCCGATGCCGGGCAAGAGCTGCAGCACGCGAAAACCGGCGACGCGGTCGCGCGGGTTTTCGGCGAAGCGCAGCACCGCCAGCACGTCCTTGACATGGGCGGCGTCGAGGAATTTCAGCCCGCCGAATTTGACGAACGGGATGTTGCGGCGCGTCAACTCGATCTCCAGCGGCCCGCTGTGGTGCGAGGCGCGAAACAGCACGGCCTGCGCCTTCAGCGCCGTGCCGGCCTCGCGCTCGGTCAGGATCGCCTGGCAGACGTAACTCGCCTGCTCGGCCTCGTCGCGAACGCTGACCAGCTTCGGCTTTTCGGCCGATTTACGCTCCGTCCATAGGTTCTTGGTAAAGCGCTCCGAGGCCTCGCCGATCACCGCATTGGCGGCGGCCAGGACGGTCTCGGTCGAGCGGTAGTTGCGCTCAAGCATGACGATCTCGGCCGGCCGCGCGAACTGTTTTGGGAAGTCGAGGATGTTGCGCACTTCCGCCGCGCGAAACGAGTAGATCGACTGCGCATCGTCGCCGACCACCGTCAGCCCGGATCCGTCCGGCTTGAGTGCCGTGAGGATCGAGGCCTGCAGCCGGTTGGTGTCCTGGTATTCGTCGACCAGAACATGGTCGAAGCGCCCACCCAGATGCGCCGATATCTCCGGCTCGCCCCCCATCTGCGCCCAGTAGAGCAGCAGGTCGTCGTAATCGAGCACGTTCTGCGCCTGCTTGGCCTCGACATATCGGGCGAACAGCGCCTTAAGCTGTTCTGCCCACCCCGCGCACCAGGGAAACACCGAACCCAGAACCTCGCCAAGCGGCGCCTGCGCGTTGACGGCGCGCGAATAGATCGCCAGGCACGTGCCCTTGGTCGGGAAACGGCCTTCCGTCTTCGAGAAGCCGAGTTCGTGCCGGGCGAGGTTCATCAGGTCGGCCGAATCCTCGCGGTCGTGGATGGTGAAGGCCGGATCGAGGCCGATCTCCAGCGCGTAGTCGCGCAGCAGCCTGGCGCCGATGCCGTGAAACGTGCCGGCCCAGGTGAGAGCATCGGTGATAACTGAAGCGTCCCGGCCGAGCACCTCGCCGGCGATGCGCTCGACCCGCTTGGCGAGTTCCGATGCGGCGCGACGCGAAAACGTCATCAAAAGGATGCGCCTGGGATCGGCGCCTCTGACGATCAGATGCGCAACGCGATGCGCCAGCGTGCTGGTCTTGCCGGAGCCGGCGCCGGCGATTACCAGCAACGGGCCAGCGACCTTGCCGTCGCCATGCTCGACGGCAAGGCACTGCTCGGCATTCAGCTTCGCGAGATAGGCAGGCCGGAAGGTCGAATCACGGGCAGCGAGGTTCATTGCCCATCAAGCATCGTTTCTGCTTTGTTCGCAACGGTTTCGACGTGAGAGTTGCGATCGACGCGCCGACCCTATTGACGCACCAGCCGATGAATTCGATCTAGCGCTCTGGCTCTACGCCCATCGCCGCCGACTGCCGCCGCAGCGACTTGTCGTCTTCGGGAGGTGGCAGCAACAGCGGATCGAAGTCGTCGGGCACTTCGTCGATGATTTCCCTGACTATGCGGTAGGCCACGTAGACGGCGGCCCCTGCTATGAGCAGACGGATCATGATTTTCTCCATTGGTGTGGACCAACCGAAGAGGCGGCTTTTTGTTCCCCCGTTCTCCAAACGCCCCGAGCTCTGCCTGAGCGTGCAACCAAATCGGCACCGTCTCGTTTGCCCGGTGACAGGAGGTTGCGATGAATAAGCTCTCAATCTTGCTGGCTTTAGCCGCAGCCCTGGCTGTGGCGGCTTGCGACAACAATATCCCGCCGACGAAGGCCCCCGGCACCGTCGATCAAAACCCGCAGGTCGACCCTGCACCCAAATCGATGTCAGGCGGTGATCAACCCGGCACACCGCCGGCACAGTGAACGCTGTGGGAAAAAATGGCCGGCGCCGCTTGGGAGGAGATGGCGCCGGCCAGGCGGGTATCAGGTCCGCCGCACACCTAGACATAGCTGAGTCTTGCCCTTGCGTCATGGTGCGATCGCTGAAGACGACCGCGTTGCACGGGCAATTAACTGACAAATGCGCAATTTTCGGATGCGAGTAGTCGATGCTCGCCAGGCGACGCGCCGTCGCTGCAGGTTCCCGGCCCAATTCAGAGTCGGCCCTCTGATCCGGCGAGGCCGGCGATTGGATCGATCGTCTTCCCCTCCCGCGGCATCAGGCAACCTGCCGCCGCCGGCCATTTTCATGCCTTATGCAACCAACCGGCGCTCAAGGTCTTGCGAAGCGCCGACGTCCCGTGCAAAAGCGCGGCCATGCTGATCATTAACGACCTTTCGCTCCGTATGGCCGGACGCCTGCTTCTCGATCATGCCTCGCTGACCTTGCCGGCCGGCAGCAAGGCAGGGCTTGTCGGCCGTAACGGCACCGGCAAGACCACCTTGTTCAAGGCGATCACCGGCGATCTCGCCTCCGAGACCGGCTCGATCAGCCTGCCGAAGAACACGCGCATCGGCCAGGTGGCGCAGGAAGCGCCCGGCACCGAGGAGCCGCTGATCGAGATCGTGCTCAAGGCCGACCTTGAACGCTCCGCATTGCTCGAAGAAGAAAAGACGGCGACCGATCCGCACCGCATCGCCGACATCCACATGCGGCTGGCCGACATCGACGCGCATTCGGCCGAGTCGCGCGCCGCCACCATCCTCGCCGGCCTCGGCTTTGATGACGACGCCCAGCGGCGGCCGGCCTCGTCCTTCTCCGGCGGCTGGCGCATGCGGGTGGCGCTGGCGGCAGTGCTGTTTGCCGAGCCCGATCTGCTGCTGCTCGACGAGCCGACCAACTATCTCGACCTCGAAGGCACGCTGTGGCTGGAAAACTACGTGTCGAAATATCCGCACACCGTGCTTCTGATCTCGCACGACCGCGACCTGCTTAACCGCGCCGTCAACTCGATCGTCCATCTCGACCAGAAGAAGCTGACCTTCTGGCGCGGCGGTTACGACCAGTTCGAGCGCCAATACACCGAGCAGCGCGAGCTCCAGGAGAAGGGCAGGGTCAAGCAGGAAGCCGCGCGCAAGCACATGGAGTCCTTCGTCGAGCGCTTCCGGGCCAAGGCCTCTAAGGCGAGACAAGCGCAGTCGCGTATCAAGGCGCTGGAGAAGATGAAGCCGATCGCCGCGATTGTGAACGACAACGTGCGGCCGTTCTCCTTCCCCGAGCCGGTGAAGACCGTGGCCTCGCCGATCATTGCGCTGAACAATGTGAATGTCGGCTATGTCGAGGGTGAGCCGATCCTGAAGAAGATGACGCTGCGCATCGATGCCGACGACCGCATCGCGCTGCTCGGCGCCAACGGCAACGGCAAGTCGACCTTTGCCAAATTGCTGTCGGGCCGGCTGAAGCAGGAGAGCGGCGCCATGACGGTGGCGCCCGGCCTGAAAGTGGCGATCTTTGCCCAGCATCAGCTCGACGACCTCCGACCGAACGAAAACGCCTATGAGCATGTCCGCCGGCTGATGCCGGAAGCACCGGAATCGAAGGTGCGCGGCCGTGTCGCCCAGTTCGGCCTGACCACCGAGAAGATGAACACCGCCGCCAAGGACCTGTCCGGCGGCGAGAAGGCGCGGCTCTTGATGGGCTTGTCGGCCTTCGAAGGACCAAACCTGTTCATCCTCGACGAACCGACCAACCATCTTGATATCGACAGCCGTGAATCGCTGATCCATGCGCTGAACGAATTTCCCGGCGCCGTCATCCTGATTTCGCACGACCGCCATCTGCTCGAGGCGACGGCCGACCGGCTGTGGCTGGTCAAGGACGGCGCGGTCAATCCCTATGACGGCGATCTCGAGGACTACAAGACGCTGGTCACCGGCGTGTCCGGCGACCGCCGCGGCAAGCGCGAGGCCGAAAAAGCCTCGAAGGCCGACCGTCGCCGCGACGCGGCGGCACGCCGCGCGGCCTTCGAGCCGCTGGCCAAGGAGATCCGCGCCACAGAAGCGCTGATGGACCGCATCCGCAAGCGCATCGACTTGATCGAGGACGAGCTCGCCAATCCGGCGGTCTATGAAAAAGACCCGTCGACGGCGACACAGCTGGCCAAGGAGCGCTCGCAGCTTGCCCAGACGTTGGCCGCCCACGAAGAAAAATGGCTGTCGATGTCGGCGGAATACGAGGAAGGCACGGCGGAGTAGCGCCATCTGGCCCTACACGCCGCTGCCATATACGGCTAGTTTGGCCCTATGAATCAACACGCCAAGCTCAGAATCGGCCATTCGGCCTGTCCGCATGATTGCCCGTCGACCTGCGCGCTCGAGGTCGAGCTGCTCGACAGCAGGCGCATTGGTCGCGTCCATGGCGCCAAGGCCAACAGCTACACATCAGGCGTCATCTGCGCCAAGGTCGCCCGCTATGCCGACCGCGTCCATCACCCCGACCGCCTGCTGAAGCCGCTGATCCGCGCCGGCGCCAAGGGTGAGGGCCTTTGGAAGGAAGCGAGCTGGGAGGCGGCACTCGACCTCGTCGCCGAAAAGTTCATCGCGGCCGAGGCAAAATACGGCTCGGAGACGGTCTGGCCCTATTACTATGCCGGCACGATGGGGTTGGTGCAGCGCGACGGCATCGAGCGGCTCAGGCACGCCAAGAAATATTCCGGCTTCTTCGGTTCGATCTGCACCAACCTGGCCTGGACCGGCTGGATGATGGGCGCCGGCGCGTTGCGCGGTCCCGACCCGCGCGAGATGGCCAAGTCCGACTGCGTGGTGATCTGGGGCACCAATGCAGTGGTCACCCAGGTCAACGTCATGACCCACGCGATCAAGGCGCGCAAGGAACGCGGCGCGAAAATCGTCGTCATCGACGTCTACGAGAACGCGACGATGAAACAGGCCGATCTCGGCCTGGTGCTGAAGCCCGGCACCGACGGCGCACTGGCCTGCGCAGTGATGCATGTGCTGTTTCGTGACGGCATGGCCGACCGCGCCTATTTGGAAAAATACACCGACGACCCGCACGGTCTGGAAGCGCATCTTCAGACGAGGACGCCGCAATGGGCGGCTGGTATCACCGGGCTTTCCGTCGACGAGATCGAGGCATTCGCCCATCTCGTCGGCACGACGAAGAAAACCTATTTCCGCCTCGGCTACGGCTTCTCGCGCCAGCGCAACGGCTCGGTCAACATGCATGCCGCGGCCTCGATCGCCGCGGTCACCGGCTGCTGGCAGTATGAGGGCGGCGGCGCGTTCCATTCCAATTCGGGCATCTTCAAGCTGAACCAGGAACTGCTGGAAGGCACGCGGATGCGCGATCCCGCGATCCGCCATCTCGACCATTCGCGCATCGGCCCCGTGCTGACCGGCGCTGAGGATGCGCTCTATGGCGGCCCGCCGGTGACGGCGCTGCTGATCCAGAACACCAATCCGGTCAATGTCGCGCCGGAGCAGCGGCTGGTGAAGCAGGGTTTTCTGCGCGACGACCTATTTTCCTGCGTGCACGAGCAATTCATGACTGACACCGCAAAACTTGCCGATGTCGTGCTGCCGGCGACGATGTTCCTCGAGCATGATGACGTCTACAAGGGCGGCGGTAACCAGCATATCACGCTCGGTCCGAAGCTGATCGACCCGCCGGAAGGGCCGCGCACCAACCATTTCGTCATCGAGGAGCTCGGTAAAAGGCTGGGCGTTGGCGAAAAGCCTGGCTTCGGCATGACCGAGCAACAGCATATCGACATCATCCTGGGCAAGCGGGGCCTGGGCAGTTTTTCGAGCCTCAGGGACGAAAAATGGGTCGATTTGCAGCCGGATTTCGAGGCGGCGCATTTCATCAACGGCTTCGGCCACGCGGACGGAAAATTCCGCTTCCGCGCCGACTGGACCGGTCAGGCGGCGCCCAACCGGCCGCCGAAAAGCATGGGCCTGTTCGGGCCGGTGGCAAGCCTGCCGGAATTTCCCGACCATATCGACCTGATCGAGGTGGCGGATGCGGCGCATCCGTTCCGGCTGACCACCTCGCCGGCGCGCAATTTCCTCAACTCGACGTTTTCGGAGACGCCGGTGTCGAAGGCCAAGGAGGGCCGGCCGGAACTGCTTTTGCATCCGGACGATGCGGCAGCTTATGGGCTGGCCAACGGCGATCGCGTCGAGATCGGCAATGCGCGCGGCGAAGTCGTGCTGCACGCAAGATTGTTCGATGGCCTCAAGCGCGGCGTCGTAGTGGCCGAGGGCATATGGCCGAACAGCGCCCATGAGCGGGGCGAGGGCATCAACGTGCTAACCGGCGCCGACGCGCCAGCGCCCTATGGCGGTGCGGCTTTTCACGACAACAAGGTCTGGCTGCGCTCGGCCAATTGAAGCGTCGGAACGATATATCCCTCCAGCCGTTTTTGCGTGGCGGTCGGAGGCATGGAGATGGCAGATGTGTCGGCAGCGCCGGACCCCATTGGAAGAACGCTTTCGCCCGGCGAACTCGTAACCACGATGTCACACTTTCATCGCGCCGAAATTCTACGCATGACGGGGTGGCGCGACCGCCTGGACCGGACGAGCAATTGGGCGATAACGGTCGTCGCGGCGATGCTGTCCGTCTCGCTTTCGACGGCTAGCGCGCATCACGGCGTGCTGCTTTTTGCCATGCTGCTTGTCCTGTTGCTGCTGTGGATAGAAGCGCGGCGATATCGCTTCTTCGACGTTTACCGGGCCCGCGTGCGCCAGTTCGAACGGCACTATTTCGCGCAGATATTCTCGCCGCAGCCGGACTTTGCGTCCGATTGGCTATTGATCGTCGGCGAAAGCCTGCGCGCTCCAAAATTCCTCATTTCGCAACGAGCGGCGTTGGCGCGTCGTCTGCGTCGAAACTACATCCACATGCTGCTGATCCTGCTGATGGCCTGGATCCTCAAACTGTCGACACCCAGTCTTCTAACCGAGGGTGTCCGCATCGGCTTCGTCGGTTCGGTGTGCGAGGCCGTCACCGGCGCTGCCCTGGGGCCCATTCCCGGCCTGGTCATCGTCGTGCTGGTCGCCGCCCTCTATGCCGGCCTGCTAGTCACTGCCTTCCTGGCTGCTGGCGACGATGGCGAACTCTCCTTTGGTGACGTGCACGTCTAAGGCGGCAACGCAAAGCCGGTAGCTCTGCGAAATTTCATTTGCGCATCAGTGGAGGAATCGAACCGATCGGTTCGTTTCTGTTGACGCATCGTGCAGGACCGGGTGAACGTCGGCTCAGCAAATGCCTGCGCCTCGCGGCAGGCAAATTCGCATAACAAATTGAAAAGAATGCAAAAGATTGTGGCGAAGGAAGCCTTTTGGCAGATTTCAAGCACCCGATTCAGGCGTAGCTGAAAAATCTTTGTGATTGGAAACCGCCGCATGGCCAACCCACTTCGGGATGGTCCGAACGACGCGAAATCCTCCCAAGGCACGCCACTAGACGGACAACAACACTGAAAACATGGAAATACTGGAGTACCTGAAAAAATGACCAAGATTGCTCTTACCGCCGCTGCCGTCCTCATTGCTACAGGCAGCGCCTTTGCCGGCAGCGACCACTATGGTTCGGACGGCGTCAACCAGCCGGCTGCGCCGGTTGGCAATGAGCCTGTTGGAAATGTCGACAACACGCTCACGGGTTCGATCCGCAAGCTGCTCCCGACCGAGCATAATGCCGTCAACACCGATGCGACGCGCCAGTCCGGCTCGGATCAGTCCGTCGCGCCTCAATCTGGCCGGGGCAACTGGGGCCGCCGCTAAGTCCTCAAGCTCCGGAACTCAAAGAGCGGCGGGTTTGGCCCGCCGCTCTTGCTTTTGCATATTAAGTCATAGCCGGCAGCACCGCCCGTTTAGCGCAGATCCTTCGGCCAAACGCAGTGTGTCAGCCGCGCCTCGTCGAGGGCCAGCCGTGCCCAGTCGCCGTCAAAAACGAAGCGGGCAAGCGCCGCCGTCGGAAATTTTTCTTCAAGCCTTTTGAGTGCCGCGGCATCCGATCCGGCGCCGGCAAGCCGGCGCGCGAATTCCTCCAGACCGGGATTGTGGCCAATCACCAGAAGGGTGCTTGTTACAGCATTTGCCTGCCGTACCTTGGCGAGAACGTCTGCCGCACTGGCCTCGTAGAGCGCCTGAACAAATTTGGCCGGCGTTTTCGCCGGCAATTCCGCCGAGACCAGCCGCCATGTGTCGCGGCTGCGCAGCGCTGGAGATACCAGCGCCACATCGGGCAGCCAGCCCTGCCTGGCCAGTTCGCGCCCGATCAGCGGGGCCGCCTTCAGCCCGCGCCCGGAAAGCGGCCGGTCGAAGTCGATGAGGTCAGGATCGTCCCAACTCGACTTGGCATGACGCAGAAGAAGGAGTTGTTTCATTGTCGCCATGCCAGCCTCTGCTCAGGGCGTGATGTCCGCCAGCTGCTGCCAATTGCAGTTGCCATGATCTTTCAAAATAGCGCCGAGACGTCGCGCGCGCCATGCACGACGCGAACGACCTCGACGCGTTGTTCTGCCAAGCGATAAAGCACGAGATAATTGCCGATCGTCAGCGCTCTCACCTCGGCGCCGATGTCCGGTCTCTTGGGGCCGGACTCAGGGAAGCTGGCCAATTGCAAGATGCGCGCCGCTATGGCGTCCAGAAAGCGATCCGCGGCAAGCGGGATGTCCGTCGCAATGCCAAACCAGATTTCGATCAGATCGTTTTCGGCGGCCGGGCTGCGGACAATGAGGATGTCAGCCATTCCGCTGTGTTTTTTTGGCAGCGTCGCTGAACCGGCTGTGCGCCTTCAGCTTGATGTCCTCGATGTCGAAAGGCGCGAACGGGCCGCTCTCCAGCCCTTCCGTCCAGGCTTTCCGCAGCCGCTCCGCTTCCGCCTCGCGCAAGGGCTGGCGAAGGCGCCATTCGCGGAGCGCTTCGCGGATTACTTCGCTTGCCGAACCGTATTGCCCGCTGGCCACTGCGCCCTTGACCATGTCCAGCAGTTCGGGGGAAAGCGCCACGCTGACTTTTTCGACTGGCGCCATCAAACTGTCTCCTTGTGAAGATGGTAGCAATATTTGCCACCACCTTCAAGGATGGCTCTCATGGCGTGATGCGCGCCAGATGCTCGAGATCGGTCTCCTCGCGCAGCGGATCGGGCGCCATCACCATCGAGGTGCTGTTGTCGGCATCGTCGGCGAAATGGGCAAGCACGGTACGGCCGCCTTCCATCCGCGCCTTGCCTTCGGCGACCAGCCCGAGCGCCAGCGGATAAAGCCGGTGCTCGGCCTTCAGCACGCGGGCGGCAAGCGTATCCTCATTGTCGCCGACCATCACCGGCACGGCAGCCTGGGCGATGATCGGGCCGTCATCCATATCGAGCGTGACGAAATGCACCGTGCAACCATGGATGCGAATGCCCGCGCGGATAGCTCGCGCATGCGTATCCAGCCCCTTGAAAGCAGGCAACAGGGCAGGGTGGATGTTGATCATCCGTCCCAGCCACTTCTCGACGAAGCGCGCGCCGAGGATGCGCATGTAACCGGCCAGCGTCACGATCTCGGCGCCGAACGAGACAAGTGCCGCGTCGATCGCTCCGTCATGCGCTTCCTTGCTGGTATGGTCGGCCCGCGAAATCACCTTGGTAGGGATGCCGCGCGCCGCGGCGATGCCTAGACCGGCGGCATTGGCCCGGTCGGAAATGACGCCGACGATCTCGGCCGGATAGTCCGGGTTGCTGGCCGCGGCGATCAGCGCCGTCATGTTGGAGCCGCGTCCCGAAATCAGCACCACGGTGCGTTTGCGCGTGCTCATAGGCCGATCGAGCCCCGATAGATGACGCCGGCGTTGCGGCGCGGCACGATGCGGCCGATCGGCGCCACAGTCTCGCCGGCCTCCTGCAGCACGGCAGCGACCTGTGCGGCCTGGCCTGAGGCGACGGCGAGGATCATGCCGACGCCGCAGTTGAAGGTGCGCATCATCTCTTCGGGCGCCACGCCACCGGTTTTCGCCAGCCATGAGAATACCGGTGGCACCTCGATGGCGTCGAGGTCGAGCTCGGCCGAAAAATCCTTCGGCAGGACGCGCGGGATGTTTTCAGGAAAGCCGCCGCCGGTGATGTGCGCCAGCGCCTTGATGCCATGCGTGCCGCGGATCGCCTTGAGGATCGACTTGACGTAGATGCGTGTCGGCTCGAGCAGCGCCTCGGCCAGCGTGGCTTCATCATTGAAGGGCGCCGGACCGGACCACGCAAGGCCGCTTGTCGCGACGATGCGGCGGACCAGCGAAAAGCCGTTCGAATGCAGGCCTGACGAGGCCAGTCCCAACAGCACGTCGCCCTCGACGATGTCGTCTGTCGGCAGTAGCTGGCCACGTTCGGCCGCGCCCACAGCAAAGCCGGCAAGGTCGTAGTCCTTGCCGTGATACATGCCGGGCATTTCCGCCGTCTCGCCGCCGATCAGCGCGCATCCGGCCTGTCGGCAGCCCTCGGCGATGCCGCCGACAATCGAAGCACCCTGGTCGGGGTCGAGCTTGCCGGTGGCGAAATAGTCGAGGAAGAACAATGGCTCGGCGCCTTGCACGACGATGTCGTTGACGCACATGGCGACGAGATCGATGCCGATCGTGTCGTGCTTGCCCGCATCGATGGCGATCTTCAGCTTGGTGCCGACGCCGTCATTGGCGGCGACCAGCACCGGGTCCGTGAAGCCGGCGGCCTTGAGGTCGAACAGGCCGCCGAAGCCGCCGATCTCGCCATCGGCGCCCGGCCGGCGCGTCGCGCGCACCAGCGGCTTGATCTTCTCGACCATGAGATTGCCGGCATCGATGTCGACACCCGCCTCGGCATAAGTGAGCCCGTTCTTGCGCTTGCTCATTTCTGGCGCCTGCTCATCTCTGTTTCCACTTGCTTGAGGGCTCTTCGCATGAACGCTTTTGCCTCGCAAGGCAAGCGAGCGATGGCGATGTTCAATTGGAGATCGGCCGAACCGGGCTCCCTACGCTCCAGCAGTAGAAAGAAACGCCCGCCAGCGCAGCGGCGAGGGCGCCGACGGTCGCTAAGGACCTGACCTCGTCGCTCGGGAGGACCCCGTAGGAGAAACCGGCGGCGATCAAACTTGCCGCCACAGTCCAGACACCCGGGTTTACGGCGACTGACCGCCCGAAAACGAACGCCACGGCGGCAGCCACCAGCCAGAGAGGCCAAGACGCCAGAAGGCCGACCACCAAGGCAAGAACGAAACTGATCAAAAGGTCATGCATCGACGCGTCGCGGTGTGGAGTTGTAAAAGATGCGAAACCTAGGAAGCTTTCTGTTACTCCGGCCAAATAGCAAAGTGTGACACGCAGGGCGATTGTAAATCTCTGTGCCATCGTCATTCGCCAGGTTCGTTTTTTCGGTCTGGGGTGGAGCAGGTGAGCGAGGAGAGAGCGTCGCCACTTGCCGTAGCGTCCCATCTCCATCATTGTATCATTAAAACAGAAACGACGGGACATGCGTTTGACCATCCCCAACATGATCACGATCATGCGTTTCGTGCTGGTGCCGGGCGTGGTGCTGGCCATGCTGCAGGCGCACTGGGACTGGGCTTTCGCCGGCTTCCTCATCGCCGGCATTTCCGACGGTGTCGACGGCTTCATCGCCCGCCATTTCAACCAGTTTTCGCAACTTGGCGCCTATCTCGATCCGATGGCCGACAAATTGCTGCTGGTTTCGGTGTTCGTGGTGCTGGGCTTCATCGGTGAATTGCCGCTGTGGCTGGTCGTCACCATGGTGTCGCGCGATGCGCTGATCGTCTGCGCCGTGCTTTTGTCCACCGTCATGGCCCACCCGGTCGAGATGAAGCCGCTGTTCGTGTCCAAGGCCAACACCGCCATCCAGATCGTGCTGGCGGCGGTGGTGCTGGGCGAACTGGCTCTCGCCCTCGACCTCGATCCGCTCAGGCCGGTGCTCATATTGCTGTCCGGGGTCTTGACCGTGGCTTCGGCCGCGGCCTATCTCGTGGCTTGGCTGAGGCATATGAGCGGCTATGGCGAAGGCTCCACACCGGACACCTGACCAGGACATCGACGCGGCAGCCGAGGCTGCGGCCGCCGATGCCGCCGCGTCTGGCGTGTTTCGCCGCCAAATCCGCTTCTGGCTAATCAGCGCCATCATCCTCGCGGTCTTCCTCTATGTCTTTAGCGGCATCCTTTTGCCGTTCGTCGCCGGCATGGTCCTCGCCTACTTTCTCGACCCGGTCGCCGACCGGCTGCAGCGGCTCGGCCTGTCGCGGCTGATGGCGACGGTTGTCATCCTGTTCGCCTTCATCGTCGTTCTGGTGCTGGCTTTCGTCATCCTCGTTCCGGTGCTGGCCTCGCAGATGGCCGATTTCGCCAGCAAGCTGCCGGAATACCTGACCCGGCTGCAGACCCTGATCACCAGCTTCGATCCGAGATGGCTGGAAGAGAAATTCGGCGTCGACGCCAATGGCCTGCGCGAAGGCTTGAATTCGCTGCTGACCTCCGGCTTCGGCCTCCTGACCACGGTGTTCACATCGATCTGGAGCTCCGGCGTGGCGCTAGTGTCGGTGGTCAGCCTGTTCGTGGTGACACCAGTCGTTGCCTTCTACATGCTGCTCGACTGGGACCGCATGGTGGCGATCGTCGACAGCTGGGTGCCGCGCGACTATGTCAAGACCGTCAGGGCCATCGCCAACGACATCAACACCGCTACCGCCGGTTTTGTGCGCGGCCAGGGCACGCTGTGCCTGGTGCTGGGCGCCATGTACGCCACCGGCCTGACGTTGACCGGCCTGAATTTCGGCATCCTGATCGGCCTGTTCGCCGGGCTGATCTCCTTCATCCCCTATGTCGGCTCGCTGACCGGGTTGGTCCTGGCCGTCGGCGTTGCCTTCGTTCAGTTCTGGCCCGACTGGACCATGATCGCGGCGGTGGCCGGCGTGTTCTTCGTCGGCCAGTTCATCGAGGGCAACATCCTGCAGCCGAGGCTGGTGGGAAAAAGCGTCGGCCTGCATCCGGTGTGGCTGATGTTTTCGCTGTTTGCCTTCGGCGCGCTGTTCGGCTTCGTCGGCCTGCTGATCGCCGTGCCGGCCTCGGCCGCCGTTGCCGTTCTGGTGCGTTTTGCCATCGCCCGTTATCTGGAATCGCCGCTCTACAAGGGCCACAGCACCGAACCTGTACCGCCGCTGCCGGCGCGTCGCCGCGGGAGCGGTGGGCCGCGCAGTTGAGCCAGATGCCGGACAACAAGATCGATCCGCCGCGCCAGTTGCCGCTCGATCTCGGCCACGGCACCGGTTACTCGCGCGACGAGCTCGTCGTCTCCGGCACCAACAGCCAAGCGGTGGCGCTGGTCGATCGCTGGCCGGACTGGCCGTCGCCGGTGGTCGTGCTCGCCGGTCCGGCGGGCTCTGGAAAAACCCACCTGGCCTCGATCTGGCGCGCCCGCGCCGGGGCCGTGACAGTCGATGTCAGGCGCATCGGCGACTGCATGGCGGGCCTCGGCGCGCGGCCTGCCCTGATCGACGACGTCGATGCCGGCGCGGTCGATGAAGAGGGGCTGTTCCATCTGATCAATGCGGTGCGCGGGGCCGGCTCGACCTTGCTCTTGACCGCGCGGCGCTTTCCGTCCGCCTGGGGCGTTAGGCTTCCGGACCTCGCTTCGCGGCTGAAAGCGGCGGCGACGGTCGAGATCCACGAGCCCGACGATCTCTTGCTGGCCGGCGTCATCACCAAACTGTTCGCCGACCGCCAGGTCGAGGTCGAGCCACATGTCGTGCAATATCTGGTGCGCCGCATCGAACGCTCGCTGGCCACCGCGATGCGGGTGGTGGAGCGGCTCGATCGCACGGCACTGGAGCGCAAGACGCCGATCACGAGGGCGCTCGCCGCCGAAACCGTCAGCGCCATGGATGAGGGGCAGGGCGAGTTCGAGATCTGATACGACAGGCTAGCCGGTGTCCCATTTCGGGAAACCAGTACTGGCATCCATCTTGCAACGTCAGCCTTGCCGGCTAACCCCGGTCCTGATTGCGTATCAAATCAGGTTGTAGGCTCGCCGGGAGACGGGGCGGTTGGGGTTCTCCTCCCGGCGAGCTTGCCTTTGGCTGTTGTAATGGACCGTTGAATGGTCTATTTTCACTGCAAATATGGACCAGAGGATGGCCCATAGAGGAGTGGCGATGCAGGTATCCGTTACAGACGCCAAGGGACAGCTGACCGAATTGGTGCGTCGTGCCGAGGCAGGCGACGAAATCATTCTGACCCGTCACGGTCATGCGGCCGTGCGCCTGGTTCCCGTCAAGGCAGTGCCGGACAGGAAAAGCCGTCGGGCACTGCTGGAGGCGATGCGCGCATCCGGCGCCGCGAGGGCGAAGGCCGGGCCATCCGCCGCGCGAAGCCAGGATTTCCTCTACGGTGATGATGGCCTGCCTGAATGATCGTGGTCGATACCTCGGCGCTGATGGCGATCGTTCTTGACGAGCCGGAGGCTGATGTCTGCATCGCGGCGCTCGAGGCTGAAGACGACATTCTGATTTCCGCCGGCACCGTGGCCGAAGCGCTGATCGTCGCGGCGCGGCGCAATGTCGGCGAAGAGCTGTCCGGCCTGATCGACGGGCTTGGTTTCGAAATTGCGGCAGTAACGCCGGCCTCTGCGCGTCGCATCGCCGAAGCCTACGCAAAGTGGGGTAAGGGCGTTCACCCGGCCGCGCTCAATTTCGGTGACTGCTTCGCCTATGAGGTGGCCAAGGAACATGCCTGCCGCCTGCTTTATATCGGCGACGATTTTTCGAGGACCGATATCGAAAGCGCTCTCTAAGCATGGGTTGTCTGCGCCACATGCGCGCGACAAGGCGACAGGGTCGACGCTCCCACCTATGAGCTTTCCCTTGAAATAATGCCGGCGATATATTTTGACCGAGAGCCGTCCCACCCGCAGGCTGTGCATCGGCCGTTTTTGAACTGATGTTCGCAGGCGGGGTACCCATAGAGATGAAACGCGCATTCAGCACAAAGGCTGGCCATTGCACTGCTTTCGACGAAATATATGCTGCCGTATTCGTCGCAACTCGTGATTGATCGGTCAGTCATTGGCTCACCTCGCACTTCCGCTTCAGCCCGATCGCCTGGCGCGGCCACCGCAACAGCCACAGCGGCTTGGGCTTCCTCTGCATCATCGTGCGGTTGGTCGTGGCATCATAGACCTCATCAAACACACGCATCTTCCAGCGGCAGTCGACGCGGGGCAAGCACGGCTGGGCCACCGCTCAGCGCTCGCCGGCCACAAGCGCCGCTCGTTCCACGCCAAAACGCCTGCGGTAATCGCCCGGCACCAGGCCGGTTATCCTGGCGAACACTTTGCGGAAGGAGCCGGGATCGTCATAGCCGACATCCCAGGCGATCTGGTCGATTGATCGGATCGTCGCTTCCAGCATCTCACGCGCCTTGCCGACGCGCAGGTGCTGGCAATACTCGGTCGGCTTGAGGCCGGTGGCGTTGCGAAAGCGGCGCAAAAAAGTCCGCTCCTCCAAGGCCGCATGCTCCGCCATAGTGGCAAGCGTCACATCGCGCGCGCCTCTCGCCTGGAGCCAGTGCTGCACTTTGAGGATGGCCTCGTCGCCATGGTTCAGCCTGGGAGCAAAGGGGCTGTAGAAGCGCTGCTCTCGTCCCGGCGGATCCACCAGCATGAAACGGGCAGTGTCCATCATGACGGTCGGCCCGAGCACCCGGTCGACGAGTTTTAGGCCGAGATCGGTCCAAGCCATGTAACCGCCGGCGGTGATGATGTCGCCATCATCGATGACCAGCTTGTCGGCATCCAGTGCGATGTCGGGAAAGCGCATCGCCAGCGCGTCGCGATAGGCCCAATGCGTCGTCGCAGCACGGCCAGACAGCAGGCCGGCCTCGGCAAGCACGAAGGCGCCGGCGCAGACCGAGCCGAGCGTCGCGCCTGCCGCATGGCGGGCCCTGAGCCAGTCGGCGTAGGGCGCGGCCGCCCCGCGAGCGATCGGATCGCCTAGGGTCGGAGGCAAGATGACCATGGCAGGTCCATTGCCGGGGCCGGGCTCGCTGTCGAAGGTGCGGATGACCGTTTGGCTCGCCTCCTGCCACTGCCAATGGCTGACACGAAGCCTCTGCGCGTCCGGCGACCGTTCGGCGGCCAGCCGGTTGGCCAGCTGGAAGAGATCGGTCAGGCCAAGAACAGCCGCTTCCTGAACGCCGGGATACACAACGAGGCCGATTTCGACCGGATCACGCGCCGCAACCATCTGTCAGTTTTGCCATGTCCAATGTCTGTTTTGCCAATTCTCACCATGACCCCATTGCAGTAGCTTGTCCACAGGAGGAACGGACCTTCGCCCAACCAATTCGGCCAACCACATCAAGGAGTACGACGATGAGCACATTCACCACCAAGGACGGCACCGAGATTTTCTACAAGGATTGGGGCACAGGCCAACCAATCGTGTTCCATCACGGCTGGCCGCTCAGCGCCGATGACTGGGACAACCAGATGCTGTTCTTCCTCGACAAGGGCTATCGCGTGATCGCGCATGACCGGCGCGGACATGGCCGCTCGACACAGACGGCGACCGGCAACGAGATGGACACCTATGCCGCCGATGTCGCGGCCCTGGTTGCCCATCTTGATCTCAAGAACGCCGTCCATATCGGTCACTCGACCGGCGGCGGCGAGGTGGCGCGTTACGTTGCCCGCTACGGTGGCGAAGGACGCGTCGCCAAGGCGGTGCTGATCGGCGCGGTGCCGCCGATCATGGTCAAGACCGACAATAACCCCGGCGGCCTGCCGATCGAGGTATTCGACGGCTTCCGTGCCGCGCTCGTGGCCAACCGCGCCCAGTTCTACAGGGACGTGCCGGCCGGCCCGTTCTACGGCTTTAATCGCGAGGGCGCCAAGGTCTCGCAAGGAGCTGTCGACAATTGGTGGCGCCAGGGCATGATGGGCGGAGCCAAGGCCCATTACGACTGTATCGAGGCTTTTTCCGAAACCGACTTCACCGAGGACCTTAGGAAGATCGACGTGCCTGTCCTGATCATGCACGGCGATGACGACCAGATCGTGCCGATTGCCGACTCCGCTCTGCTTGCAGCCAAGCTGGTGAAGCACGGCACGCTCAAGGTCTACAAGGGCCTGCCGCACGGAATGTGCACCACCCACCCGGAGATCATCAATCCGGATCTCCTGGCGTTCATCCAGGGCTGACGCTTCGGAGCTCAGGGCGGGCACGCTCGAAAACCCGGGCTGCCCGTCGGTCGCTTCCGTGCTTCGCCAGTCGCAGATGCTGCCCGGCGCAGGTGCGCCGGCAGCATGGCCGATGATTTGCTGTGAATGAATGGTCGGAGTGGAGAGATTCGAACTCCCGACCCTCTGGTCCCAAACCAGATGCGCTACCAGGCTGCGCTACACTCCGAGTCCTTGCGGGCTATAGGGTTCCGGGCTTGGCTGCGCAACCCCTAAAAGACGAAAACGGAACAAACGGCAGGCCCGTGCGGCGATCGGGGCCGGAATTGCAGCCAGCCAAGTCGCGCGCTACGGCTTTACAGCAGCGCTGCCTCAGGACCCAGGCTCCTGTCCGGTCAGACCTTTATGAAAGCGGCCGTCGCGTACATGAAGGCGACGCCGGCCGCCAGGCCGCCCATGACCGGTGGCGTGAAGAAGGCATCGATGCCCTTCTGGTTGCGGCGCATCAGATAGGCGCCGACCTCGACGATGACCTGCAGGATCGCGCCGGCGCCGATGGCAAGCGCCAGCGCCGACCATTGCGGCGCATAGGCCAGGCTGCCGAGCCACATGCCGATAACCGCAGGCCCACCGGCGAGCAAGGTCAGGCCGGCGAACGTCCACAGCGGCGGCCGCTCCTTCAGCATCGGAGCGGCGATGCCGATGCCTTCGGTAATATTATGCAGGGCGAAGCCGAGCACCAGGAAGGTTCCGAGGCTTGCCGAGCCGGCCACGAAGGCAGCGCCGATGGCAAGGCCTTCGCCGAGATTGTGAAGGCCGATGCCGAGCGCGATATAGGTGGCCAACGCCAGCCCTGTCGGCGTGCCGCGCCGCCGCCCGATCGCCATCAGGACGAGAAAGCTAGCCAGACCCGCCAGCACCACCATGACCGGCCCCTGGAACACAGCGGCTGCGGTTCCGACAAGCTCGAAGGATTCTTCGATCGTGTCGACCAGCAGAAAGGCGAGCAACCCGATGGTCAGCGCCAACAGGAAGTTCATGCCGCTCTGTCCGACACCGCGCAGCGCCGGATAGAACATGAGGCCAATGGCGACAGGCAGCACGCCGACGATGATGCCGACCAGTCCCTGCAGCTTGAGCTGTCCCGCAGTGGCGGTAGGCGTCGGCACGGCAACTTCGATCAAATGTTCGAAGGTGACGCCTGAGTTGGTTACCAGATTGACCGTGTGCGTTTCACCCAGAACCCACGGGAAAGGCAGATTGATCCACGCCGTGGAAGCACGCGCGATGGTGCCCGGCGGGTCCTGGGTGAATTGCCAGTAGGCGCCGTCGACCTGGACCTGGGCGATGGTCATCGGCTCGGAGCCGCCGGCCCTGACCAGAAGATGAAGGCCTGATGTATCGAGGACGACACGCTCGAAAGTCAGTTTCTCGACGGCGGGCGCGCCGTTTGACAATCCTTGCAGCGGATTGACGGCGATGATCCACGCCACCGCAATGGCGAGCGCGGCAAGGGGCAGGCCGATCCACAACCAACGGCTGCGCGGCCTTGCCGGTGAATCGATGGTGACGACCTTGTTCATGCCAGCGCCTCGACGACGTCGAACATGCCCATCCAGCCGAGCTCCGTGAACTCGCTTTGATGCGCGTGGAACATGTAGAGGCCCGGTTCGTGCTCGGCGAAGGTGAATTCCAGGATGCCGCGCTGGGCCTGGCACTGGATGATGAGGTCGACCGTTTTCAAGGTCGGCGTCAGCGTCGTGCCCTGATCGAAATAGTCGAAGAAATTTCCATGCAGATGAAACGAGTTGATGGGATCGAATTCCACCACATTGACCAGATAGATGCGCACCGGCTTGCCTCGCACGATGCGGATCGGCGTCTTCGCATAGGCGTGGGCGATGGTGTTGGCGGCGTAGAATTCGTTCTCCTCGTCGAAATTGGTGTCGAATCCGTTCATGACCATCACCAGCTCTTGCCAGCCGGCATTCTCGGGCGTGTCGAGAAGCCGCGACCGGGCGATCTCGGCATGGTCGGGATGGCGATCCGGGTCCGGGTCGATGACAAAGGCCCCATACATGCCCTTGTGGATGTGCCTCTTCAGCGGCAAGGCGTGGCAATGATACAGATGGCAGCCAAAGGGCTTGGCGTCGAATTCGTAGACGAACTCGCCACCCGGATCGACCAGCCCGGCGCCGGGAATTCCATCCATGCGGGCGGCATGGATGCCGTGGAAATGCATCGAGTGCGGATGCGAGCCGTTGTTCTTGAAGACGATGCGAATGCGCTCGCCTTCCTTGGCGCGCAGCGCCGGACCGGGCACGCGGCCGTTATACGTCCATGCCGGGAAGAACACGCCCGGTGCGATCTCGATCGTCTTGTCCACGGCCGTCACCTCGAACGTCCTGAACGTGCGCCCATCGGGCAGAACTGAGACCGTCCCTCGCTCCCAGTCCGTCAGCATCGGGATCGGATCAAAACCGTTGGCGGCGTTGTCCACCTCCCCGACGGTGACCATCGCGCCATGAGCATTCATATGATGAGGTGCCGGATCGGTGGCGGCCACCGCCGCTATGTCATGACCGCTATGCTGGGCGGACTGACCGAGCGCGCTGCGGGCAGCAATCGCCGTGCCGCCCACGGCAGCAAGACTTCCTGTAAGGACGGAACGTCGGCTTATCCGATCGCGCAACCACACACCGACATCGACCATGCCAACTTTTTCCCTCGAATTCATTCGTTTGACCGATAATAGCGTCAGCTGTCAAATATAGCAATGGCTTAGTTCGGTCGCGGCATGCCCCCGTGCGGCTGAACGCGCCAAGACGGTGCAACGGGCTTGGCAAGCTGCCTTGCAGCCGACGCCGTCACAGCAGATTGCGTAGTCCTCATTCTGCTTGGTTCAGGTCCGCGACAGGAGCGCAAAAACCATCGGCCTTGCCGCCGGCTGCATTGCGAAGTAATGACGGGAATACAGCGGCAGGTGCCGCTTGCACGTAGCAACGAGGTGACCATGTCCGCGCGCATTTTCAGCCCAGCCAAAACCGCGATGCAGTCCGGCAAGGCCAAGACCGGCCACTGGGTGCTGGAATTCGATCCCGAGATGCGCAAGAAAATCGATCCGCTGATGGGCTACACCACGTCGGGCGACATGCGCAGCCAGATCAGGCTCACCTTCGACACGAGGGAAGAGGCGGTGGCCTATGCCGAGAAAGAGGGGCTGGCCTTCCGTGTCGAGGAGCCGAAGGAAACCAAGCGCCGCCAGATTTCCTATGCGGAGAATTTCCGCTATGACCGCAGGACGCCCTGGACGCATTGACCGGCAAACGCCCATCGCATAATTCAGCCGGCCTTGGCGTCGGCCCAGCGGTCCCGTAGCTCAGCTGGATAGAGCACCGGCCTTCTAAGCCGATGGTCACAGGTTCGAATCCTGTCGGGATCGCCAGTATTTTCAAAGACATAGTGCCATATTCCCGACTTCGGGAGAATGGCATTCCGATCCGTTTACAGGGCCGTTCACAGATTTTCTTCCTCATGGGTTCCGCTCCAATGACGGCATCGAACCCACGCTGCTATTGCTGATCTGCGCGCGGCACAGTCACGCGCAGGAGCGAGCGCAACCGTGCACGCGATCAGGAGATCGCCAATCTCGGCCGGTCGTATCGATTGAAATCCGGCAAGAGGTCGGCGCTGTCTACGGCACGCGCGACGTGATCCAAGGCATTTGGCTTTGAAAGGTTCCACGGCAGTCGCTTTCTGGCCTGTTGTCGAGAACGTCTGGCGCTTGCGCCATCATATCAGACAAGTCTAATGTAAGTCATGATCTGGCCATTGCGCGGGCGCGGCGGCGCACTCGGGATGGGCACTATTCATCCGGTGGATATCACGCAAAGGGAGGACGAGATGAGACTGGTTAAGTCATTTGCATTTGCTGCTGTGCTGCTTCTTTCGTCAGCACTGTCTGTGGCCGCCCAGTCGGCTCGCGAGGACATCGAAGCGGCGCTGACGAAATTCACGGACGCCTTCAACAGCGGAAACGCGGCGGCGGTGGGTCAAATGTATACCGAGGATGCTGCCGTGCTGCCGCCCGACGGCAAGCGCGTCGATGGCCGCAAGGGCGTGGAAGAATTCTGGCAGGGCGCGATCAAAGGCGGGATGAAGAATCTCACCCTGAAGGCGCTGGAAGTGGAAGAGAGCGCGAACCTCGCCTACGAAGTTGGCGCATTTACGCTTGATGTGCCGAGCAAAGACGGCGCCCTCTCCACCGTAGCGGGCAAGTACATCGTCGTCTGGAAAAAGGGCGACGACGGGACATGGCGCCTGCATCGGGACATCTGGAATTTAGGTGCGGCCCAATAGGGATTGATATCCAGGCCTTCATCGACCGCCTTGGCGAAAGGCGCGGCGGGCTTTTTTGTCTCCGTATGGAACACTGGCACGGGCAAGACGTTCGCCTCCTGCAGCAATATTTCCTGTGCGCATAGAAATGCTGCGAGATCGGATTGTCCCCTCCGATCAGCCCGCGTCCTTCCCCTCCGTGGGGCGCGGGCTTCTTCGTTCATGGAACCGAAACGACCAAGGCTCTTCGGACGACCAGCCCCTGCGTGTTGGCACCGAGCTAGGCGTGTTCAGCCTCGATGGCATCGGGCATCGGCGCTCTGAATTCACGATGATGCAACCACCGCCATCTCTTCGCGTTTAACCGCCTTCAATCCTGGTGAGCGACAAAAATGACGGCGTTCATTCCGATTACAATCTACCTGAATCGCAGGCCGATGATGGTCGCGTCGATAGCCGACGCTGCCAAGGCTCTTCAGCAACCCTGGCCATCCATGGACAAGCCGTCCCGACTTGAAGCAATCCGAATGATAGAGGAATGCCTGGCCGGACATTGCAGTCACCAAGCTGCGTTCGCCGCCTTCGAGGCGGCTGCAACTGAACAGGGACTTCACAAGCAGAAGCCGCCAAGCGAAGGCCTCAAGAAATTCGACGGGGTTGCTGAAGATCTGATGTGAGGTCGCCCTCACCGGTCGTAGATCTTCCGCGAGGGCTCATCTCTCGCGTCTGCGATTCTGCAACGGGGCGCGGTTTCTTAGTGTATAATAATGTTGCACGAACAAAATCTCTGGGCGAAGGGGGTTTGTCATGCCGCTTCATGGAAGAGCAGAGGATTCGGGTGTTTTCAACCCTTCCGAGCTGGCGCTACTTGGCCGCGTGTTCAATCGTTTGAAGATTGACGGCCAATCGGAACAACAGCGCGAATCGCTCGCGTCCCGAATTATTGCCAATTACATGGCCGGAGTGGTGGACGAGGAAGAACTTTTGTCGGCTTCGAAACAAGCGCTGGGGCGGTAGGCCCGGGTAAAGCAAGCTAACCGAGTTAACCCTTCCAACCGCCGGTTGGTAGACGCGACGCAGCCGGCGCGCGTAGGATTTCCTACGATCCGGGCACACCCACCCCCGCCCGCCC